>NZ_JAMYLQ010000044.1:0-39961 GCF_040318115.1 Mesorhizobium sp. M1312
ATTCTCAACCGCATCACATCCGCCGAGTGCTCACACTACTTCAAAAACTCCGGCTATGACCGAAACTAATCTCATCCCGCTCTAGGCAACGACGAGGACGCTGTGCCAAATTTGGCAACTCGCGCCTTCGTCGTTTGCTCAGGGCCGCCGCAATCAAAGTCACCGGTGCAAATTCGCCGCCACCAACGGATTTTTGAAGCTATCGTCGCAGGCGCTAACCCATCTTGTCTGCGTACACACCGAAAGCTCGCGATCAGTCGACGACTATCAACTCCCGGGCGACATCGGCTAACCGCTCGCCACCCCTTTCGGTAACAACAAACGACTCCGATATTGCGGCCCCGAAGGCTGGAGGTCTCACCCCTGATTGGAAATGGAAGCACATGCCTGCCTGGAGAACGGTCTTTTCACCTGCACGAATGCTGACCGTACGTTCGCCCCAGTCCGGCGGAAAGTTCATGCCGATTGAGTAGCCGGAACGGCCTTTTTTGACGTACCCGTGACGGTTCAGGACGCTCAGCCAAACGGCATTCAGCTCGTCCACGACTACACCCGGCTTCGCCATTTCGAGAACAGCGTCGCCTCCTTCCACTATGGCGTCGGCGAGATGCTGGGCCTCTTTAGGTGGTTTTCCCATATAGATCGTACGGGTGAGCGGCGCATGATAATGGCGTCTCGCCGCGCCAATTTCTAAGAGAACCAGCCCCGACGAAGGCAATGGTTTATCGGACCATGTGAGGTGCGGAGCATTCGTCTTCTCGTCAACCTGAATCAATGGACAAAGGCTGGTATAATCACCGTATTTTCCGTCAACACCTCTTGTCTGAGAGGCGTAGATCTGAGCGACGATTTCGTATTCCGGAACTCCTGGTTTCAGATTTTCGATCGCTGTGCGCATGGTGTGGGTGACAATCTGGCCCGCTTCTCGCATATAGACGAGTTCAGCTTCAGATTTGACGAGTCTCGCCCAATTGACGAGCCCGCGGCTGTCGGAGAACTTTGCATTTGGAAGGCCTTTGACAAGGTGCTGATGCGCGCGCGCAGTATAGAAATGCGCGTCGAGCTCCACCCCTATGCGATCAGAACCCCATCCGCGCGATTTTATGATTTCGCTGACTTCGTCGTAAGGATGCAATTCCACATGATGCAGTCGATCATCAGAAAAATTGATGATGTTCTCAGCAGGCAGGTCCGTCGTTGCACGAGCGCCGTTAACGTCAACCAGCCGCCCGATCCAAATTGGCGTATCCGATTTGAGGTGCAACATAACAACTTGGGGCGTGTAAAAGGACCAGGCGTCATAGCCCGTCAGCCAGCACATGTTTGCGGGGTCCTGGCAGATCAGCAGGTCCAGCCCTGCCTCCTCCATCCGTGTCTTGACGTCATGAACACGGCGTCGATACTCCGCAGGAAGGAAGGGTTTTTGGTAATCCATTTCGTAGTCGTCCTTTTGCACCCAGGCTGGTTAAACCGGACCGAGCAGTTTTTTCCGTGCCCATCCGTTGGTCGACAAGCTAACACGCTTAGGAAGGCCACTTCGCGCGAACCACGCGGGTGGTCGCAGAAAATCTGCGTTTTTGCGGCTCCGTGCGCAGGTTGACTTCCTGTTCTGAAACATTCAGCGCCGTGTCCTGTGTGCACCATGGCTTTTTATTCGCTCCGGAGGCCCGGACCGCGGTAGCCATAAGGTTGATACCAAGCATCCTCGGACGGCCCGCGGCGACGCTAGCGTCCAGCCTGGCTAGAGCGTGTCGCAATTAATTGGCCTCATATCCGGCAGCCTTGAAGAAGTTTCTGCATTCATTCGGCTCGAACAGGTGGCAGATATCGCCGAGAGCCTCGCAGAGAGCGTCGAAAGTTCTGGCCGCCTTCTTTCGCAGCCGCGCCTTGAGTTTTGAGTAGGCCATCTCGATGGGGTTGAGATCGGGCGAGTATGGCGGCAGGAACAGGAGCCAGGCGCCCCTTTGGCGAACCAGTTGGGCGGCGCGCTCGTTCTTGTGGAAGCCGACCTTGTCGAGAATGACGACGTCGCCGGGCGACAGTTCGGGAGCGAGTTGAGTTTCGACGTAGCGCTCGAAGATGGCGGCATTCATCGGCGCGTTGACGATCCACGGCGCGACGAGAGCGTGGCATCGCAGCCCGGCGATGAAGGTCTGCGTCTGCCATTTGCCGAATGGCGCATGCGTCCTGTAGCGCTCGCCCTTCGGCGCCCAGCCGGTGCGTTTGGTCAGCTTGGTGTTGGTCGACGTCTCATCGATGAAGATCAGCCGCGCCAAAGCCTTGTTGAAGAAGCGCTTTCGCCGCCCGATCCACAGTTCACGCGCCCGGCGCACGTCGGCCCGCTGCTGCTCGCTGGCCTGTAGAGTTTTTTTATGACTGAGCCCCAGGCGATTGAGCAGACGCCCACATTGGAGCGGTGCACGCTCACACCGCGCCCCTCCAGTTCAACGCAAAGCTCGTCCAGCGTCAGTTCGCCGGTCTCGGCCAACCGCAAGCGGACAAACTCGGCATGAGCCTCAAGCTTCCCGCCGCCCACATGGCCCTGCCGGCGCGGCTCAAGCGAACCGGTCTGCTGGCGCAGCTTGATCAGATTGTTTACAAAGCGAGGCGAAACGCGGAAATGGCGCGCAGCCTCACGGTGACCATGCCCCTCATCGACATACGCAGCAACACGCCTACGCAACTCAATTGGTAGCGGCTTGCCCATCGCGGTCTCCTTTCAACCGCAATGAATCACAAACTCAAATCAACGGGAATCTGGAGGCTTCTGTGAGGTCCGCATGCTCAACGGAGCACACCCGCTAGTCTTCGGACCTCATTGCAAGCCGGATTGAACGAAGCCGCGGGACGGTCTGGCGCTATGGGGATTGTAGCCTGGAGGAGCGGCCGGGATCGTCGGTGCCAGGCTGGTGAAGGGCATTCACGATGCGGCGACAGCGAAGGATGGTACGGTGGAAGACGGAACCGGGATGGCGCGAGCCGTCGGATAGGCTGCAGTGCTTTCTATCGCCGGGCTGGCTGCTTGCGGCTTTGTGCGGCGGGCCAAGGGTCGAGGTGCCGGCGCGCATGGCGACGGATACCGACCCGGGTGATGTGGACGCACCCGGCGTGATCATGAGGTGTCGTACCAGAAGGGGCGCGGCGGTGCCTGGCCGCACCGCCAGATGGCGAGCGTGATCATTGGCTCTCCGCAGCAGGGGCAGCGATGCGCCGCCGCAAGGCGCTCGGCGGCGACAGCGGCGCTTTCGGCATCCGGTTTGAGCTCGTTCTGCTGCGATCCGGCCAGCAGCCTGTGGCACAGGTCTAGCTTGGCGGCGCGATTACCGTTGGCGAGGAAGCCGTAGTGGCGGATGCGATGGAAACGGTCGGGCAGCGTGTGCAGGAGAAAGCGACGGATGAACTCGTGCGCGTCGAGCGTCATGATCTTCGTCTTGCCGCCGTGGCGGTAGTCCCGCCAGCGGAACGCGACCCGATCTTCGGCCGTTCTGATCAGTCGGGAATTGGCGATGGCGACGCGATGGGTGTAGCGGCCGAGATAGGCCAGCACCTGCTTCGGCCCGCCGAAGGGCGGCTTGGCGTAGACGACCCATTGATAGCGACGAACCTCGGCGAGCAAGCAGACGAAGGCATCAGGCTTTGCCAGGTAGGCGAAATCGCCGAAGAAGCCCAGCCGACCCTCATCATAGGCCGCTCGGAGTTCCTCCAGAAAGAGACGGCGGAACAGGCGCGACAGCACACGCACGGGCAGGAAGAACCCCGGCCGGCAGGCGACCCATCGCCCTCCATCGAGGGAGATGCCGCCGCCCGGGACGATGCAATGGAGGTGGGGATGATAGGTGAGGTCCTGGCGCCAGCTGTGCAGCACCGCAATGAGACCGATCCCGGCGCCGAGATGTTTGGGATCTGCGGCGATGGTGCGCAGCGTCTCGGCGACCGCCTTGAACAGGATCGTGTAGACCGCCGCCTTGTTCTGGAAGGCGATCGCGGCGATCTCGGCGGGCAGCGTGAACACCACGTGGAAGTAGGGAACCGGCATAAGCTCGTCCTGCCGCGCGGCGAGCCATTCCCGGCAGGCCTTTCCCTGGCACTTGGGGCAATGCCGGTTGCGACAGGAATTGTAGGCCACGCGGATCGCCCCGCAGGACCGGCAGCCCTCCACATGGCCGCCCAGTTCGGCGGTCCGGCACAACTCGATGGCGCTCATCGTACGGCGCTCGACGCGTCCGAGATGACCGTCATGAGCCTGCCGATACGCCTCGCCATGGCGGCGGAAGATATCCGCCACCTCCAGTCTCGCCGACATGGGCGGAACCGATCAGCCCGGCGGCACGACTTCGATGTTCAGTCGGTCGAGCGGGCTTGTCGTGCGCCGGATGAGACCGTTCGAGACCTTGGTATAGCGCGCCGTCGAGGACAGATTGTTGTGGCCGAGTAGCACCTGGATAATGCGAATGTCGGTGCCGTTCTCCAGCAAATGCGTGGCGAAGCTGTGCCTGAGCGTGTGGACCGTCACACGCTTGTCGATGCCGGCGGCCGCACGCGCCGAGCGGCAGGCCGAATACAGCACCTGCACGTCGATGGGGCGATTTGCATCCCGGCCCGGAAACAGCCAGCCCTGTGGCTTCGCCAGCCGCCAGTAGACGCGCAGGATGCGCAGAAGCTGCACCGACAGCATCACGGTGCGGTCCTTGCCGCCCTTGCCGTGCCCGACCCGGATGACACCGCGTTCGCTATCGATGTCGCTGACGTTCAGCCCGACGGTCTCCGAAGCGCGAAGGCCGGCGGCATAGGCCGTCGTCAAGGCGGTGCGCGTCTTCAGGCTCGGGACCGCCTCGAGAAAGCGGACAACCTCGTCGGCGCTGAGAACCACCGGCAGCGTGCGTGGAGCGCGGGCATAGGCGATCCGCTCAGGGATCTCGGCATGACCCAACGTCACGCCGTAAAAGAACCGCAGTGCGCACACCGTCTGGTTCAGCGCCGGCCACGAGATTCCGGTCGAGACCAGATGCACCTGGAAGGCGCGAACATCCTCCAGGTCAAGCCGGTCCGGGGATCGGCCACAGTAGCGGGAGAACTTCGCTACCGCGTGCACGTAGGATCGTTGCGTGGCCGGCGACAGATTGCGGATCGTCATGTCCTCGATCATGCGCCGGCGAAGCGGGCTCAACTCGGCCATCTCATTGCTCCTGTTCTAAAGGTTGCGCTTCAACAGCAGCAATCCTTCAAAACAGAAGCGTCATCCGCAAATCGGTGCACCAAATGCCGCGTCAGCGGCTTCGTTCAATCCTGAATCCCTTAAATCGAGACACGCTTTAGAGTTTATGAATGGCGTCTTGAAAGATGGAACCGTCTAAATCTCTACGCAAGGGGGCGTGGGCAAGGCCGGCTGTGGAGGCTTTGGCGGCGGGACACGATCCCCCGATTTTTTGGCGGCGCAAGAGCGAACATGCCACGGCTCACCTGGGACGCCGCGCAGCTGCACGACGTGCTGGCCCGCAACTATGGGCGGCTGTTCCCTAGACTCAGCTTAGGACTGTTCAATCCGCCAAGACACACCCGTAACTTAGCTCGTCACGAGTTGGGCGCGCCGCGACATCAGTCTGGCTGAAGCCGGCGCCGAACTGGCGATAATCCGCAAGCGTCACCGTCTTGAAACACCATAGCAACCACGCGGTTCCTTTTACCTTGTCCTCAAATTCGACCTCATATTTTGCGCTATGCCGCCTTCGTCCGATCGGCCATCACGCCGGCCACGACCTCCCCGAACGAAGCTGGCGTCGGCACGATGATGACGCCGGCTTCCTTCAGGATCTCGACCTTCTCTTGCGCAGACTCCCCGAAGGCGGAGATGATTGCGCCGGCATGGCCCATGCGGCGGCCCTTCGGCGCGGAAAGCCCGGCGATGTAGGCGATCAGCGGCTTGCGCATATTGTCGCGCGCCCAGATCGCGGCCTCGGCTTCCTGTGGTCCGCCGATCTCGCCGATCATCACCACGGCGTCGGTGTCGTCGTCCTGTTCAAACAGCTTCAGGATGTCCTTGAAGGACGAACCGTTGATTGGATCGCCGCCGATGCCCACACTGGTCGAGACGCCGATGCCGAGCGCCTTCATCTGGGAGGCAGCCTCGTAGCCGAGAGTGCCGGAGCGCCCGACGATTCCGATGCGCCCGGGCAGATAGATATTGCCCGGCATGATGCCCATCAGCGCCTGCCCCGGCGTGATGATGCCGGCGCAGTTTGGGCCGATCAGGCACAAGCGATCCTCGTAGCGATAGCGCCGCATGTAGCGCTTCACCCGCATCATGTCCTGCGATGGGATGCCGTCGGTGATGCAAACGCAGAACTTGATGCCGGCATCCGCCGCCTCCATGATCGAATCGGCGGCAAAGGGCGGCGGCACGAAGACGATGCTCGCGTCGGCTCCGGTTTCGCGCACCGCGCCCTTCATGGTGTTGAACACCGGGACGCCCAGATGGGTCTGTCCGCCCTTGCCCGGGGTGACGCCTCCGACCACCCTGGTGCCGTAGCGTTTCATGTCCTCGGCATGGAAACTGCCGATCTTGCCGGTAAAGCCCTGCACGAGGACGCGGGTGTTCCGATTGAGCAGAATTGCCATATTTTCCTCCCGTCAGCCTGCTTTTTTCATCGTGACCGCTTGCCACGCGGCAACCGCCTTTTCGGCCGCCTCGGCCAGCGTTTCGGCGACGATCACCGCTTCGCCGGATTCGGCCAGGATGCGCTTGCCCTCTTCGACATTCGTGCCGGCCAGCCGGACGATCAACGGAACATTGACGCCAACCTCGCGAATTGCCTTGATCACGCCTTCCGCCACCCAGTCGCAGCGATTGATGCCGGCAAAGATGTTGACCAGGATGGTCTCGACATTCTTGTCGCCGAGAACCGCGCGGAAGGATTTGGCGACTCGCTCCGGCGAGGCGCCGCCGCCGATGTCGAGGAAGTTGGCCGGTTCGCCGCCGGCAATCTTGATCATGTCCATCGTTGCCATGGCCAGCCCGGCGCCGTTGATGATGCAGCCGATGTTGCCGTCGAGGCCGACATAGGACAGGCCGCGGTCGCTGGCGAAGGTTTCACGCGGATCCTCCTGCGACTTGTCGCGCAATTCGGAGATTTCGGGACGACGAAACAGCGCGTTCTCGTCGAACGACATCTTGGCGTCCAGCGCCATCAGATTGCCGTCGCGCGTGACGACTAGTGGATTGATCTCGAGCATCGAGGCGTCGTAGTCGCGAAACACGCGGTAGCAACCAAGCAGCGTTTCGGTCGCCTTGCCAATCAGGTTGTTCTCGAGACCAAGGCCGAAGGCGATCTCGCGCGCCTGATACTGCTGCATGCCCGCGCCAGGGTCGACGGTTGCGCGAATGATTGAATCTGGCTGCTTTTCGGCGATCTCTTCGATCTCCATGCCGCCGGACGCAGACGCGACGATCATCACCCGCTCGGCCTTACGGTCCAGGACAAAGGCGAGATAGATTTCCTGGCGGATATCGACGGTCTCTTCGACATAGAGCCGCGACACCAGCTTGCCGCGGGGCCCCGTCTGATGCGTCACCAGCTTTCTGCCCAGCATCGCCTCGGCGGCATCGCACACTTCCTGGTCGGACGTGCAGATGCGGATGCCACCGGCCTTGCCGCGCGCGCCGGAATGGATCTGCGCCTTGACCACCCATTTGCCGCCACCGATCTCGCTGGCACGGTATGTCGCCTGCTCGGGGCTATAGGCCAGACCGCCTCGGGGAATGTGGACGGAATAGCGCGAGAGAAGTTCCTTCGCCTGATATTCGTGAATGTCCATGTCAAGTTCCTCTTTAGACGTGTGCGGCAGTGCGCGGCTGCGCCGACCGCTCGATGGCCTCGTGCGTCACCAGGACGTTGCGCGCCATGCGTTCCGAGGCGGCGTCGATCATCTTGCCGTCCAGCGCCGCGGCGCCCTTGCCCTGCTCTTCGGCTTCCTTGAGCACCTCGATGATCCGGCGGGCGCGGGCGACTTCCTTCTCGGGCGGCGAGAACACGTCGTTGGCAAGCTCGATCTGTGAGGGATGGATCGCCCACTTGCCTTCGATGCCAAGGGCTGCGGCTCGCCGAGCGGCCGCCATGTAGCCGCCGGGATCGGAGAAATCACCGAACGGCCCGTCGATGGCGCGCAGACCGTAGGCCCTGCAGGCGACGGTCATCCGTGACAAGGCAAAATGCCATTGGTCGCCTGGATAGTCGGGGTTGAGACCGCCGATGTTCACCGTGCGCGCCTTGCAGCTTGCAGCATAGTCGGCGACGCCGAAATGCATTGCCTCCAATCGTCCCGGAAAAGCAGCGATCGCCTCGACATTGGCCATGCCGAGCGCCGTCTCAATCAGGGCTTCGAGTCCGACACGGGTTTTGTAGCCCTTGGCCATCTCGATCTGGTTGACCATGGCCTCGACCATGTAGAGATCAGCCGGGACGCCGACCTTCGGCACCAGGATCGTGTCGAGCCGGTCGCCGGCCTGTTCCATCACGTCGACCACGTCGCGGTACATGTAATGCGTGTCGAGGCCGTTGATGCGCACCGAAACGGTCTTGCCCTTGGCATGCCAGTCGATGTCGTTCAGGGCCTGGATGATGTTCTTGCGCGCGCGCTCCTTGTCGGGCGGAGCAACGGCGTCCTCGATGTCGAGAAAGACGAAGTCGGCGGCGCTGTTCGCCGCCTTGTCGATCATCTCGGGGCTCGACCCGGGAACCGCAAGTTCGCTGCGCTGCAGCCGAAGTTTTCTGAGGTGGTTGATGGTGTGGCTCATGTTGCGTCTCCCCTGCATCCGGGCTGTTCAACTAGGCCAGACATTTTTTCCATGGCCGCTTGTGTTCCTTCACAAGATAGCACGCCTTAGACGCCCAGCTTGTGCCGCCAGTAGTCAGATGCCGCACAACATCTGCATTTTTTGCGCGATTGCGCAGCGAATCCTCTTTTCAAAGTTCTATCGTCATTTATCGGGCGGGCGGCGACCGCTCAGAATGCGGCAGTAGATATAAATTTGAGCAAAAGGATTTTGGACTGGTGTGAGAGTAGGTTTGGCCGAATCAGATTTCTAAAACCACCGCGACGATGGCTAAGCAGCAGATCTCTCACATGAAGTTCACCCAGCAGGTCACCCACTCGTTCTTTCAAACGAGACGCTCATCTATCGAATCGCCACGATAACTGTGCCCCCCGGTACTGCGTCCACCCAATGCCGGCACATCCCCGCAAGAGGCACCGCTATAGCGTGGTCGACGACACTTACCAGCTACGCCGCGTCTCGTGACTTGACGCGTCACCGTCGTCGTCCACGCGTAGAGTGGCAGGAAACTCTTTCATTGATGAGGCCCCCTAAAGCAGACAGGGCTCAGACGGAGAAAAACTCAGCAGAACGTCATTATTCGCAGGAGAACGCCTTAGCGGCCCTATATCGAGCTGCCAATCGCCGCAGTGGCCGGGCTAGTTTGACGGAAATGAACACAATTTGGGGTCACAGATGAAAGGTTCAGCTACCGCCGCATTAAAGGGGCTCAAAAGGCAGGACCTTCTGCAAAAGTGCTCCTATGTGAATGGCGCTTGGCTCTCCAAGGTTGAAACAATCTTGGTGGTGGACCCGGCTACTGGCGAGGAACTGGCTCAGGTAGCAGCCTGTGATATGTCCGATGTGGATACTGCAGTCAACTTCGCGAGAGCCGCATTTCAACTATGGCGCGATGTTCTTCCTTCGGAACGGGGCGCGTACCTGCGGAAATGGGCCGCAGGTATGCGCGAAAATGCGGAAGACCTTGCCGCCATCATGACCGCCGAGCAAGGCAAACCATTGACCGAGGCGCGCGGTGAGATTTCATATGCCGCTAGCTTTCTTGACTGGTTTGCAGCGGAGGGCGAGCGGGCATATGGCGAGACCATCCCGAGCCATCTTACGGGCAGCCGACTCTCTGTGCAGATGCAGCCGGTCGGAGTGACGGTCGCTATAACCCCTTGGAACTTTCCGTCGGCGATGATCACCAGGAAGGCAGGAGCCGCGTTGGCTGCCGGCTGCACCATGATTGTCAAGCCCGCCCCGGAAACACCCTTGTCAGCTCTGGCGCTTGCCCGTCTTGCCGAGGACGCAGGAGTCCCCGCCGGCGTGTTTCAAGTGATCACGGGAGAGGCTCCCCCGCTCGCAAAACGGCTGTTGGATCACAGCGATGTGCGGGCATTCTCCTTCACGGGCTCGACCGAGGTGGGTCGGATCCTGCTCGAGCAGTCCGCAAAAACCCTGAAGAAGGCTTCCCTTGAGCTTGGCGGCAATGCTCCTTTTATTATTTTCGATGACGCGCCGTTGGAGACCGCCGTGGCTGGATGCATGGCAGCCAAATTCGCCACATCCGGTCAGGACTGCCTGGCAGCGAATAGGATCTATGTCCAGCGGGGAAGCTATGACCGCTTTGTGGTAGAATTCGCGAAGGCCACCAGTAAACTGAAAGTCGGGCACGGATTGGAGCCTGGTGTGGACATTGGCCCAATGACCAAACCATCCGTCGCCGAAAAGTGCAGGCGACAGGTTTCCGAAGCTCTTTGTGCCGGAGCCCGCATCGTTGTTGGCGGACAGGACAGTCCGCTCGGCGGCAATTTCGTCACCCCGACTGTTCTCGCCGACGTCACGGACGACATGCTGATTGCCAAAGAAGAAACTTTCGGCCCGGTGGCGGCAATCTTGGTTTTCGACGACGAGGCGGAAGTGCTCGCCCGGGCCAACAACTCGGAAATGGGCCTTGCGGCGTATGTCTACACGCGCGACCTCAACCGCGCGATGCGCCTGACCGACCAGCTGGAGTACGGCATGGTCGCCGTCAACACCCCGAAATTTACCGGCGCTCCCATTCCCTTCGGCGGATGGAAGCAATCCGGACTGGGCCGCGAGGGCTCAAGACATGGTCTCGCCGAATATCTCGAACCCAAATATGTGTGCATCGGCAACATCGCAGCCTGAAAGGAAAGCGCCATGACTATCAACATCAATGATATTAGCGAGAAGGATAGAAACGCTGTCCTACATCCTTTCACGCAACTCAAGGACTTTGCCACCGGCAAGCTTGGCGAGCCAACGATCGTCGAGACCGGGAAGGGAATCCGCATTCAAGACGCGCATGGAAACAAGTTTATCGATGGTTTTGCCGGTCTCTACTGCGTCAATGTCGGCTATGGCCGCACCGAAGTGGCAGAAGCGATCTCGCGTCAGGCCTATCGGCTAGCTTATTATCACTCCTATGCGGCGCACACGACGGACGAGCTCGCGATCCTTTCCGATCGCCTCGTGAAGATGGCACCTGGCAAGATGAGCAAAGTGTTCTATGGCATGTCCGGCTCGGACGCCAACGAGACCCAGGCCAAGCTTGTCTGGTACTATAACAATCTGCGTGGCAAGCCGAACAAGAAGAAGATCATCTCGCGTGAACGCGGCTATCACGGGTGCAGTGTCGTGTCCGGCTCAATGACGGGCATGAGCTTCTATCACGACCACATGGATCTCCCGCTCCCGCAGATCGTTCATACCGGTGTTCCACATCACTACTGGGGTGCGAACGCCGGCGAGTCCGAACGCGACTTTTCAGCGCGGCGCGCCCAGGAACTTGACCAGCTGATCGAACGCTTGGGTCCGGACAATGTTGGCGGCTTCATCGGTGAGCCGGTGCTCGGCACCGGCGGCATCACGCCTCCGCCGGAAGGTTACTGGCAAGCAATCCAGCCCGTGCTCAAAAAGCACGATGTGCTCCTCATTGCAGATGAAGTCATAACTGGCTTCGGTCGGACCGGCTCCATGTTCGGCTCGCAGCACTACGGCATCGAACCAGACCTTATTACCATCGCAAAGGGTCTGACTTCGGCTTATTTCCCACTTTCCGCGGCAATCGTCGGTGAGAAGGTCTACAAGGTCCTGGAAAACGGGGCTGACAAGGTCGGCGCATTCTCGCATGGTTACACCTATTCTGGTCATCCGATCGGGGCAGCCGCCGCTAACGCGGTGCTGGACATCGTCGAGAAAGAAGACCTCCCGGGGAACGCTCGCGAGGTTGGTGCTTTCTTCCAAGCGCAGCTGAAGGCGAAATTCGCGCAGCTGCCGATCGTCGGCGAAGTGCGCGGCGTCGGCCTCATGGGCGCAATCGAGTTCGTGACTGATCGCGACAAGAAAACGCGTTTCGATCCCACGCTCAAGGTTGGTGCACGAATTTCCAAGGCAGCGCGTGACCGCGGTCTTATCGCTCGCGCCATGCCGCATGGTGACATTCTGGGCTTCGCTCCTCCCTTGGTGACAACCAAGGCTGAAGTCGAGGAGATCGTTGGTATTGCTGAAAGCGCGGTGCGCTTCGTTATGGATGAGCTCACGCGAGACGGGGTTAAGATCTGAGGTGGGCGGCAGCCGAATCTGCGGCGTCAGGACGCCTTGAGAGTCTGCCCGATGTTCGACAAGTGCTGCCTCGTCCGCGAGCGGGCGTCCCCGACCGCGGTGCACCACCACGGAGTCTGACCTCGGTCTGGAACCCGGGGCCATCGAGCCTTCCGACGCAGCTAGCACACCTCCACTCGGGTGCTACCGAATACAGGTTCGATAGGGGCCGAGCACGTCGTGTTGCGTAGCGGCGCTGATCTCCAACGAAGCAAGTCGGTCGCGCAGTTTTGGCATCGCCGCTGGAAGCATGAGCGATCAACAGGAGAAGGGGCACCCCAAGGATGCTAGACTTACAGTCCACATGCCGAAATTTTTGCTTTTACCTGCTGCCGGCGTTTTCGCTCCAGGCCTTCTCGTCGGCAGTAGAAGCGCTGAGGCTCGCCAACGAGGTGTTGGGTCGGGACGTGTATAGCTGGCAGGTTATTACGGACGACGGGCAACCTGCAGCCTCGAGTTGCGGGTTATTGGTTTGCGCCGATTCTTCGTTGTCCTTCGAACGTGAAAGGATTCGTCGATCGATGTCAGCACCGGCTGTCGTGGTCGTCGGCGGCCGCAATGCTCCTATTCCGCACAAACAGCTTGATGCCTGGCTACGAGAGTGCCGTAACCGCCGCGGCAGCCTCATAGGGATAAGTAGCGGTACGATTGTGCTTGCTCGGGCGGGGCTTGCAGAAGGGCGGCGTTGCGCGGTTCACTGGGAGCAATTTCCTATATTCTCTGAGCGGTTCCTCGGTGTGGTAGCCACTCAAACCGCCTTCGAGCGGGATGGGGACCTTTACACTTGCGCCGGGGGGGACGCCCCCTTCGACATGTTTCTGGACTTGGTTGACCGCCATCATGGGACGATAGTTGTCAATCGTATTTGCGAAAAAGCAATCGCGTGCAGGACCCGTTCAGAGGGTGACCGCCAACGTCTACCTCTTCATTCTCGAGTGCAACTAAACCATCAGGCCGTCATCAAGGTAATCGAGCAGATGGAGGCAAACCTCACGGAGCCATTGCTATTGGACGAACTTGTGGGGTCAGCCGGCCTTTCCCGCCGTCAAATCGAGCGGCTGTTTAGGCGGGAACTGGGATGTTCTCCGAGCCGCTATTATTTGGATCTTCGTCTGGAACGTGCGCATCTGCTACTCATCAGCTCGCGCCTGCCGGTCGTTGAAATCGCAATGGCTTGCGGCTTTGTCTCTGCATCGCATTTCTCAAAAGCGTATCGCGAGGCCTACGGGTGCGCGCCGCATCAATCACGATTACCAGTTAATCAACGAAAGAAAACAATATCGATTGACCCAAATAAGACGAGAATCCGCCAAATCGATCTGAGGCTAAGTAACGAAAGAATGCCCAACTGCCACTAGCAGAGCGCAGCGTTGTTGTTTGAAGATCGGGTATGGCGCCCCCTTCGCGGAATGGCCTCAGCGCACCGGCCGGGGAAGCGTGTCCGAAGAGGTCTCGATCAGCTCTTGTCGATTGTCCCGTTGCAAACCGGTCGGCCCCGCCCGCTTACTCGCACTGCGCTACGTGAAGACACTCGGACGCAATAGAATAGGAGATTACGATATGATCCAATTGCCTTTTGCGCTCAGCGAATACCGGAACAGGCTCTCGGCCATCCGCGTGGAAATGGCGCGCCGTGGTCTCGATCTCTTGATCGTCAACGATATCGCGAACCAGCATTACATCACCGGGTATGACGGCTGGTCGTTTTATACACCGCAGGTGGTCCTAGTGTCATTGGCTGACGAAGAAGCGGTCTGGATCGGCCGCGCGATGGACGCAGCGGGTGGGCTGCTGACGGCGTGGATGAAGCCCGAGAACGTCGTCGGCTACCCGGAAGATCATGTCCAACGCCCCGACCGCCATCCGATGGACTGGATTGCCAGCTGGATCGAGAAGAAGGGCTGGGGGCGTGGAAATATCGGCATCGAGCTCGAGGCCTATTACTATTCGCCGAAGGCGCATGCGCGGCTGACCGCCGGCCTGCCCAACGCGGCCTTCCACGATGCCGACCTCCTGGTGAACTGGATACGCAGCGTCAAGTCGGGCGCCGAGATCGACTATTTGCGCAAGGCCGCACGCCTTGCCGAGGCGGCGGTTACGGCCGCCTACGAGGTGATTGCGCCGGGCGTGCGCGAGTGCGACGCCATCGCCAGAATCCAGGCAGCGCAGATAGCGGGCTCGCCGGATTTCGCCGGCGACATCACCGCTCTGCCGCCGACCATTCTGGGCGGCGAGAATGCGTCGGCGCCGCATATCATGTGGAGCGACCGCCGCTTCGGCGAGAACGAAACCGTGGCGCTTGAACTCGCCGGTGTCGTGCGCCGCTATGCCGCCGGCCTTGCGCGCACGCTTCAGCTCGGCGCCATGCCAGCCAAGGTCAGCGACACTGGCAAGGCCGTGCTCGAAGGCATGGAGGCCGTCCTTGCTGCGATCAAGCCTGGGGTTGTGGCGGAAGACGTCGAGGCGAGCTGGCGCAAGGTCATCCAGCGCTACGGCCTGAAGAAGGAGTCTCGCATCGGCTATTCGATCGGGGCCGCCTATCCGCCAGACTGGGGCGAACACACGATCAGCCTGCGCCAGGGCGACAAGACGATTTTGAAGCCGGGCAACGTCCTTCATTCCATCCTCGGTATGTGGATGGATGGGTGGGGGATCGAAGTGAGCGAAACGATCCTCGTCACCGCCGACGGCTGCGAGACGCTGACCAGCTTCCCGCGAGAGATCCATGTCAAACGCTGAAACCGGCAATGGATTGATGGATGCTGCGCTGGAGCGCAGGATGATCGAGATCCGCCGACACCTCCACCGCAATCCGGAGCTCTCGAACGGAGAGAGCGAGACGCAGGCCTACCTGAGAGAGGTGCTGGAAGAAGCCGGGCTGGGCGGCATCAGGCCCGTGGCCGGCTTCGGTCTCGCCGTCGATGTCGTCGGTGCGGCCGGTCTCTCGAACCGCAAAATCGTGATCCGCGCCGATATCGACGCGCTACCCATCACGGAAGCCTCGGGCGTGCCGTTCAGCCCCGAGCGCCCGGGCGTCATGCATGCCTGCGGCCACGACGCTCATACTGCCATGGGCTTTGCCGCCAGCGTTCTTCTGGAGCGCCAGAAGCAGTCGTTCAGCGGCACCGTCAGAATCATATTCCAGCCCGCCGAAGAGGCGGAACCGCTCGGCGGCCGCCGGGTCGTCGAGGAAGGGCTGCTGGACGACGTCGACGCGGCGATCGGCATCCATGTCGATCCTTATACCGCGACCGGAAAGATTGCGGTCGGCGCGGGGCCGTATACGCTTGCCTGCGATATTTTCGACATCACGGTCACCGGCAATTCCGCGCATGCGGCAAAACCGTCCGAAGGCGTCGACGCCATCGCCGTCGCCTGCTCCATAGTGACAGAGCTGCAGAAGATCGTGTCGCGCGAGATCGATCCGTATGACCCGCTGGTCGTCTCGATCACCGGCATCGAAGGCGGCGGCGCCTACGATGTGATCGCCGCCGAGACGAGGCTGAAAGGCACGATTCGCAGCGGGCATGAAGCGACCCGCCAGCATGCTTGGAAGAGGCTACGCCAGATCGTGGAGGGCGTCGCTTCAAGCCACAATGCCAGTGCCGAGGTGGACCTGAGGCGTGGCGAACCACCGGTCATCAACGACCCTGACATGGTCGAGATCATCCGCCGAACCGGCGCCGGCCTGCTTGGGCCGGACAACATGCTGAGCGCGCCGGGCTGGACCGCAGCCGATGATTTCGCCTTCTACAGCGAGAAGTGCCCGTCGGTCTATTTCCGGCTTGGCATTCGAAATAGGGAGCTTGGCGCTGTCTATCCGCTCCATCATCCTCGCTTCCAAGTCGACGAGCAGGCACTCGCCATAGGCGCTGTCGTCCTCTGCGACGCTGCGCGAAATTTCTTGATGCCGCCGAACTAGTGGGTTGGACGACCCAGTGCCCCCTCGCGCATACCCACTTTGAAAACACTTGGGAGTTGCCGCCCCGTACCGAACCACAAATTGCCATCACGTACGTTTGGCCAGGAGCAATCCGTGTGAAATGAGAGTATGAAAGGATGAAAATGCTGAATAACAGTCGTTCCCATGGACTCTGGGAGCGCACCGCGCCAGACGCTCCACATACAAGCGTTCTCCAATACGCCCATAAGCAAGATGTAGCCGTAGTTGGCGGCGGATACACAGGACTTTCGACGGCATTGCACCTGGCGCAAGCCGGTGTAAAGGTCAGTGTGCTTGAGGCGGTTGAAATTGGCTTCGGCGCCTCGGGGCGCAATGCTGGCTTAGTCAATGCCGGCCTATGGATGAAGCCCGAAGACGTGAAATCAAGTCTAGGCGCACCTTTCGGTGAACAGGTCCTCCACCTTCTCGGCGAGGGGCCTGCCGAGGTTTGGTCTCTGATCGACAAGCATGTCATCGACTGCCAGGCTGTGAGGAACGGTACACTTCATTGCGCCGTCGGCGAGGCGGGACTAAATGAACTCCGAGAACGCGAGCGCCAGTGGCAGAAACGGGGCGCGCCCGTGGAGCTCCTCAACGCAGAGGAGACGGCGGCACGCATTGGTACGAGCGCCTATTCTGGATCACTTCTTGATTTGCGCGCCGGAACCATCCAGCCACTCGGTTATGCGCGAGGACTTGCTCGCGCGGCTATCTCCGCAGGAGCCAAGGTATATAGTTCAAGTGGCGTCACTGGGGCGGAGCGATCAAACGGCAAGTGGACGGTGCACACAGCAAGAGGATCGGTCGAGGCCGACTGGATCGTAGTTGCAACGGACGCTTACACTAAAGCGCCCTGGCAAGAAATCAGGCATGAACAGATACATCTTCCTTATTTCAATGTTGCAACCCGGCCGCTTCCGGACAAACTACAAAAGTCCATTCTTCCCAACCGCGAGGGCTGCTGGGACACAAAGAAAATCTTGAGTTCGTTTCGGCTGGACCGCGAGGGACGGTTGATTTTCGGCAGTATCGGCGCGCTCGGGGGTACGGGTGCCAGGATTCACCGATCATGGGCCAAGCGCGCCATTCGCAAGCTTTTCCCACAAATTTTGGACGTCGAATTGGAGTCCGAGTGGTATGGAGCGATTGGGACAACTAGTAACCACCTGCCTCGTTTTCACCGCTTCGCACCGAATGTAGTCAGCATCTGCGGCTACAATGGCCGTGGAATTTCGCCAGCCACGGTCTTTGGGCGTGTCCTGGCCGACCATATTCTTGGCCATGTCGCAGACGCGGATTTGCCACTTCCCCTCACTACACCGGAAATCCCGGCTTTCCGTGCGCTCAAGGAAAACTACTATGAGGTGGGAGCCCAACTGGCCCACTTCGTCGATGCTCGTTTCTGAAGCAACAGGGGCCTTGCACGCTAGCAAATCTAGCCCCCTTCGGACCGAACCTCGTCACCAGACCGTGAAGCCACATTCGCGACGATGTCGCGCACGTGCATAATGGCGCTCGTCCATCTGCTTTTATGCATTTGAGGCGTCCCAACGCCGAACTCCTGCGTTGATGGAGCGTCATTCGCGTAGATCGGTCCATTGAATGCGCTACAATTCCCATCATACAAGGCAGCAAGGACTCCCAAGTACGCCACCTCCCAAGGCGCACCGCCCAGCAGCGAGCTCAGGCTCCTGCTGGGCGATCAATTTTGCTGAGAGTCTGCCGCTTACGTTAAGATGCCCACGCTCGATCCGATTGGAGTCGGTGCCGAGCGGCATCTGCAAAAGCGAAAGCGGGTACTCGGTCGTGCCTCGAAGGACCTACCCATCGTAGAGGCAGTATTCGCAGCCGCGATTAACAACCGGTTGGTCCAAGGTAAACGTATGCTGCGCGAAAATCCTCATCCGTCCGTTCCAGCGGCGCTTGCTCCCCTTCGGAACCAGGTGTTCCGTACGATCTGGATATCTACACAGATCTCCAGCCTGGGATGGCTCGTGCAAACAGTCGCCATCAGTTGGCTCATGGTCACTATTTCCGCTTCGGATTTGATGGTCGCGCTTGTCCAGGCTGCCTCTTCATTGCCGGCATTCTTCCTCTCAATTCTCGCCGGAGCCATTGCTGACAATTTCAGCCGCCGGGGGGTGATGTTTGCCGGCCAATGCCTTATCGCCTTGGCATCCATAACGCTGACGATTTCTGTCGGCCTGGGATTTGTCCATCCTTGGCTGATACTCGGACTGGGTTTCCTGGCTGGCTGCGGCTTCGCCCTGAATGATCCGGCCTGGCACGCTTCCGTCGGCGATATCCTTGACAAGCGCGACATTCCGGCTGCGGTGACGCTTATGTCGGTCGGATACAACATTGTTCGGAGCATAGGGCCGGCTCTGGGTGGCGTGATCCTGGCCTTCTTTGGACCATTGGCCGCTTTCGCCCTCGCAGCCTTGAGTGATCTGGCGCCCCCAATCGCACTTTGGCGCACCAAATGGCACGTTCGCTCTTCTCCTCTCCCTCGTGAGAGAATGACGATGGCGATTCATGACGGAGTGCGCTTTACGGCGTTGTCTTCGGAAATCAGAGCGGCAAGCGCTCGCGCAACGCTATTCGGCATGGCCAGCATCTCCATTCTGGCGCTGCTGCCTCTCGTCGTGCGTGACAAGTTGGCAAGCGGGCCGATTGTCTACGGCATTCTGTTGGCCGGTTTTGGCATAGGTGCATTCATCGCAGGCATGAGTAACGGCTTCTTGAGGCGGACTGTCCCTCAGAATTCGCTGATGGCGTTAGCCACGATGGCTTGCGCGGCATGTTGCCTTTCGCTAGCTCTGACCTCATCGGTCGCTGTGGCAACGATTTTCATGGCGGTCGGGGGTGCGGGTTGGCTAATCACCTGGACTGGGACTGACGTTTCGGTGCAGCTGGCGAGCCCAAGATGGGTCGTTGGCCGCACGCTCTCGATCTACTACGCCTTGACTTATGGCGGCTTGGCTGCCGGCAGCTGGATCTGGGGTTCTGTCGCCCAGAACTACTCGTTGACGTCGGCGTTGATGGGTGCCGCGGGGGCTCTTTTGCTGGTTGCGGCAGTTGGGATAATTTTGCCGATACGGCCTTGGGAAGAATCGGATCAAGAAAGTTCGGATTTTCGCGCACCGGAGCTGGCACTCGATTTGAAGCCCAGGAGTGGTCCGATCGTTGCCAAGGTCGACTATTCCATATCCGAGAAGAATATCGACGCCTTTCTCGGCTGCATGCGCGCAAAGCGGCACGCTTTTAGCCGTGCCGGTGCACGAAACTGGACGCTCCAACGAAACCTTCAAACGCCGTCACTTTGGACAGAGACATTCCGCACTCCAACCTGGATGGACTTTCTTCGTCTGAATCATCGGCTCACGGCTGCGGATAAGGAAGCAGACGAACATCTTCTCGCGCTCCATGACGGCGAATTTCCTCCACGCACGGTGCTTTCGATCGAGCGAACGACCGAGGCAGCTCGCAGCCGTGCCTCAACAATCTTTTCTCGACCTCCGAGGTGACGTTGCCGCTCGCTGATAACAGGCGCCATTCACTCTGGCCTTCAGGGCATAACGTGCCCTGAACGCCTTTCGCGGCACCATGACGCCGGCAAGCTGTTTGCCGTCTCATCGCTCAAAGACAGCGCCGGACCACGTTCTCCAGCAGTTTCGAGATGTTGTTCTTGAAGTCATTCATTGGAAGGCTTCCGCAAAACAGGATCGATCCTGCAGAGAAAACAAAATTTCCGTCAGCTTTCGGAATGAAGCACAGATCCGCCCGGATCTGGGACGACTGCCAATCCGGCATGTTCACTTCCGCTCCCCAATAAACTCTTTCCGGAACGACGAGGTAGCCGCCCAAGAACTTCTCAGATTTCGCAAGGACAACCGCATTTGGCGGGGTGCCCAAGGACGGGTCGACGATGTCGACTTCGAATCCCGCAGCCCCCCCGCCGGAAAATCCAAAATCACCAAGGATCTCGTCATCGATCCCACTAAACAGCCACGCAAAACTCGGATCGTAAGAGGCGACAGTACGACGGTAGTAGGAGCCAGTGAACGGGCCGTGAGCCGACATCCCGACGCCGACGAGCCGCTGAGGAGGCCTGTCGTTCTTCAGCCAGAGCCCGCCATACTGACCGTCGAAAGCATGAAATGCCTCTCCGGGTTCCGCCTCCCATGCCCGGGCGCCCGTCTCGCCCCGCCTGATCTCTATAGCGCCGGGAAAGTTATCGCTTGTGGCGATCCGCCAGTAGAACCCGTTGCCTCCGAGGTAGCCGAGGCTGCCACCCCCAGTCACAAAATCTTCGATGGCGCCGAGGCTGCCAGCTGTGTGATATTCTGGGTGCGTCACTGTCAGCACCAACGCATACTCTTCGAGCGCTTTGCTACCCTCGGCCTCCAAGTCATGATCTGTGACGACGTCGACGGCAATATCCTTTGCTGCGCACCAAGCGATCAAATGCATGTCGGCGGGGAAAATACGCAACCCCGATCCTCGGTGGTCAATATAGGCGAAGTAGCCGGACCGCATGCTTAGCTGCGGCCGCAACGCAGAACTGAACATCATCCCGCTGCCGTCGAGATGGAGATCATAGAGCGATCGCCCAAACTGCGGATATTCTTCGGGATGGTTTGGATAGGCATTCCAGGCCTTGCGCCTTTCTATGAATGCGGCGTCGAAGTTGTGGCGGGTAAAATTCGCGTAAGCAAGATAAGTGAATGTCGAGAAAAGCACTGCAACCCTTGCCTTTGGAGCAGCTCGGGCTGGGCGGACAAAGAAAGGGATAATGTCCTCAGCGTTTTCGCATCTCAAACGGATACCGTACACTCCGCTCGGAAGATCGCGAGGTATATCGAAGCAGAAATCCGTATCCCAGCCGCAATCGTACAGGTCGCCCTCGTGGAAATGGACTGCTGCATATTCATCAGGCGCATGCCTCCAGCACATCTCCTTGCCGGACCATCGCGAGCTTCGCACAGCTCGTGCTGGCAGGTTATGGAGCGTTCCGTCGAGCCGCCACGGGCCTTTGTCGCGGATGTGAGAGGTCGGAATGTCGATACCGAAATCCCAGAAAGCGATTATGTCCTCTTCCTGTAGTGGACTGTCCAAAAGGCTTTCGACAAGCAGCGCCCCTCGCGACAACATAGGGGCTTCGAGTCGCCCGTTGAAAAACGATGTGAACGCTATTGGGTCTCCCGGCTGCGGCGTAGCCGCCAGTACCAGTTTTGTAAATCCGACCTTCCCCGGCGGCCGCGTCCTAATCTCGAAAGACCGTAATCCAGTCTCGACACAGTATCCTACCAGATGCAGACCGCGTGCTGCAATCGCAAGCCTCAACTCGTACCATCGGCCGATTTCGAACGCGAAGGAAACGACGCTCGTGTCGTCAAACATGTCTAGCGTTAGACCGTCGTTCTGGATGCTGATCGAGACGGCTTCGCCCGACCCTGTAACGAAGGAGAACAAAGCTTGGGGCGCCTCGCGAAGGAGACGCGGTTGGACTCTGATCGAAAACGTAGCATCGGCGGCAATATCCGCACTCCCAAGGGGAATAATGCCGTAAGACCCTGGACGCGATGACTTCGACACTGATCGGTAGAGGCCTTCGAAGGCCGCCGAGACCGGACGAACGTCGATGCCTGGCCCGTCGGGATTAGGGTCTGCTGAGAATATGCGAACGAGATCAGCGGCGTAGTCGCTGGAAAAGTCGCTGGACACTTTCACTTCGAGGTTTTCGCCAGCACGGGCCGAAAATCGGTTGGTATAGCCGATCAGCATGCGCCTGTTCTCCTTCGCGGGATTCCGAATTCGCCCGTCCGTAGTCGGTAGTGTAAGGCCGCCTTGGCGACGATGCGACGGCCCGACTTCTCCGTGGGCATGGTTAACATCTGCCCAGTCGAGCATGCACGTGGACGGTAGCACTTGAGAACCGCCTACTTCACGCGAAGTGTCTTTCCGGTGAGCAGGAAATCTGCGGTTTTGGCCAGTTGGCGCAGAATGCAACCTTCGATAATCAAACCCGCCTCGATTGGGACTGGAGTGTCCGTCTGGAGAACTGGAGTGTCCGTCTAGAGAACAGATGTGAATCGGCGTGCAAAATCGGACGCCGATGGAGGTCAGTGTTGGAAAATGACGTAATTGCTTCCGTCCCTCCTTTGAAAGAATCCGGCTGACGGCAAACCCGCAGAGTTGCCCCTCGCGAACCAAGGAGGTGGGAACGCCGCTCATCTACCTAACACCCTAAACGAGTCCCGTTGCCTGGCTGGCCGATCCCACTGCGACGTACTGCTAGTCGGCGACAGCGCCGTGGGTGGAATGCGCGTTGATGGTCGTCGATATGGTGGTCGTCTTGGTGTACCAACCGCACTCAAAGAGGCCTCTTTCCCCTACGTTACCAACTGTGGGTGTCGCGTTTGGGACATTCTCGTGCAGGTGCGAAGGGCTAAAATTGCGTGTGGGCGAGATAGAAAACCAATCTAAATCGGTTCAGCTGCTTCCGCAGCGGAACTCCGCCCAGCCAGATCAGGGATCATGGACCATCAGGAAAAGCCGACCAGGCAACGCAGATCTGGAGGCAAGGGCAACAACGTCAAGGCGGACCTGATCGCCGTCGCCGTCGCAATGAACAACAGCGTCCCCTGCGTTCTAACCATCCCGCAGGCGAAGAGACCGGTAACTTCTCTGGGGTAATCGCGGCCACGATTTGTTAGCGTGGACTGGGCCATCAACGTCTCCTTGTTCAAGGAGATGACGATGGCGATGGAATGGTCGATCTCGATCGAGGGTAAAAACGAGTTCGGCATTTGTCGCCGAGAAACCCGGATCGACAAAAGCGAGGAACGCCCTGCGCGATGGAGACCTTGGCCTTTCGATCGGTGATGGCAAGAAGATCGTGGCCGCCTTGCAGAACGCGGTCGTGACCCAGGAGGCTGAGACCTATGCCCTCTTTAGACGGGTCTGCCCGGATTGCCACACCTTTCGGCCAGTCAAGGACTATACGACGCGCCGCATTCGAACGGTCTTCGGCACTGTGGAAGTTTGCAATCCCCGCTGGATGCTGTGCCGGGATTGGCACCCAGGGATAGTCGGCGCGTTCGCGCCGCTAAAGGAAATCTGTCCGGATCGGGCCACTCCCGAGTTGATGGAACTGACTGCGCGACTGGGGAGCACGATGCCGTATCGGCAGGCCCCCAGCATACTCGCCGAGTTTCTACCCATTGAGCCGACTGAGACGCATGCAACCGTACGCAAGCGACAATTAGAGTTGGCGAGCGGCTCGACGAGCAAATCGCGGGGGAAGCCTGGTGCGCAAAATTGCAGATGGATGAACGGCGCCAGCTCGAAATGCAGCTTCCTGGTGATCGACGGAAAGAGTTCGTCATCAGCATCGATACGGCTCATGTTCGCAGCGCCGATCCAAACAGCTCGAAATTTCGAGATCGTCGTAGCCCGATGCGGCCGCGGCGGGTGGGGAGATGCGGGCGCCCGCTACTTCGCCACCAGCAACACCGACCAACCCGCGATACGGGATCGAACCCTTCATGCTCTCCGGCGAGAGGCGCCACGACCCTTGCCGAGTCGGCGGTCAATTCACTGGTGGCCAAGCGCATGGTGAAGAAGCAGCAGATGCGGTGGTCTCAGTATGGCGCCCACATGCTAATGCAGGTACGAACCGCCGAAATGAACGGCGAGCTTCGTGATCGGCTGCGTGCAGGATTGCGAGAACCAGAGCCTCAGGTGCCGCCTTCGCTGTTCAAGCCCAAGCCGCCTCTTCTCCGAGCCGCATAACCCCAGAGAAGTTACCGGTCTCCTACACGGTGTCTTATCAGTTTTGTAGCCGCGGGTGCTTCCGATGCCGACCGCAACCAATGGAAGCGACGCGAAGGCCTGACCGATAGCGGGCTCCATAATTGATGATGGCACTGCGATTCGAGCGGATGTAGGTGGAGAGCTGCGAACCGAGGGTATGGAGACGCGCGGCCGACAGATCTCCAGCCCCTCGCAACGGCAGCAATCGCGTAATAATGTCCTAGAGGTTGCGGATCGCTCGATCCAGGCGTCCGTGCCACAGACGCCACTTCACCGCTCTGATGTCCCTGTCGATGGTTGGGAGGATGCCGGCAAGATCCGAGCGGGATCGAACCATGTGATCCGCGATCTGCTGCATGGGTTGGATCTTCATGGCGATGTGGAACAAGTCGATGATGTGCGTGGTCGGCCTCGGCATCGCGCGGGGTAGCCGCTTGAGGATTTCGGCGCCGTCGGAAATCACCGTCACATCGCCAAAGCCGCAATACGCATCTCGCGAGAACCTGCCTTCCATCTTCAAGCGTTTGTTCATCTGCGCGAAAGATTTGCGGTCCTTTGTGCATGGGATCGAGCGCCTCGCGCCTATGCCAAGGTCAATGCGATAAGCTGAACTACTGGCGATAGATAGAATCTGGCGATGAGCGCGTCAGGTGATCGTGCAGTTTTACGCACTTTACCATTTCATTGGGAGGATCGACGCCGGGGCAACTTCCGGAGTGCCTGCCGGGCTTCGTTATAAAGGACCCACTAGCCTAGCCTCTTCTTGCACGCGACACCCTTGGCGATGCGCTTGAATTGGCGGCGTCCAAAAAACTGCGTGAACTGCCGGGGGACAGTATTCCGGCTATGCCGGCGTCCGGGTGAAGCTTAGTGTCCCGCCCCCTCGATACGGCGTCCCTTGATCGCCTTTTCCAACCAACCAACCTCCATTTCAGGAACCGAGGAGAGAAGCAAGTCGGTATAGGCATCGAAGGGGGGCTCGAGCACATACGTCTTTGAGCCGTAGCGGGCGACTTCGCCGCGATAGATAACCGCAATGGAATCAGCGATCGCCTTTACGGTCGCAAGATCGTGGGTAATGAACAAATACGCCACATCCTCGAACTTCTGCAGGCGAAGCAACAGCTTTAGGATGCCCTCGGCGACAAGCGGATCGAGCGCGCTGGTCACCTCGTCACAGATGATCAGTTTAGGCTTGGCGGCGAGCGCGCGAGCGATGCAGACTCGCTGCTTTTGCCCGCCCGAAAGCTCAGCCGGATACCGGTCGATGAAGCCCTTGCCCATCTCGATCTCGTCGAGCAGCTCGGCAACACGCTTGTCGCGCTCGCGGCCTCTCATGCCGAAGTAGAACTCCAGCGGCCGGCCGATGATCGTGCCTACGGTCTGGCGCGGGTTCATCGCCATATCCGCCATCTGATAGATCATCTGAAGTTCGCGAAGATCATCTCTGGATCGGTTGGCGAGTCTCGGAGCCAGCGCGCGGCCGGCGAAGGTGATGCTGCCAGCGAGCGGCGGCAGCAGCCCTGTGATGACGCGGGCCAAGGTGGATTTTCCAGAGCCCGACTCGCCGACGACAGCGAGGGTTTGGCCGGGATGGACGTCAACCGAGACTTCCTGCAGAACCTTCACGACACCGCTTCCATAAGCAGCGGTGGCGCCCCTAACCGACAACAGAGGCGTCCGCGTCGGTCGCTTCTCCTCATGCTCGATCGAACGCACCGACACCAGCGCCTTAGTATAGTCCATGCGCGGCGCCTCGATGATCTGTCGGGTTTCAGCGTGCTCCACCCTCTTACCGTCCCGGAGCACCATGATTTCGTCCGAGACTTGGGCGACGACGGCAAGGTCGTGGGTGATGTAAAGGGCCGCCACATGCGTGTCGCGGATGGCATCCTTTATCGCCGCGAGAACGTCGATCTGCGTGGTGACGTCGAGCGCCGTGGTCGGCTCGTCGAAGACGATCAGATCCGGCTCGGAACACAGCGCCATCGCCGTCATCACGCGCTGCAATTGGCCGCCCGACACCTGGTGCGGGAAACGCTGGCCGATGGTTTCGGGGTTGGGCAGGCCGAGTTTCTTGAACAGTCCAACCGCCCGCTTTTCTGCCTCGGCCTTGTTCGCAAGGCCATGCAGCAGCGTCGCTTCCACCACCTGGTCCATCAGACGGTGCGCCGGGTTGAAGGCGGCCGCCGCCGACTGCGCGACATAGCAGACCTCGCGGCCGCGCAATTTGCGGAACCCTTCCTTGCCGCCCTTCAATATGTCGCGGCCGTTGAGGATGACCTCGCCGCCGGTGATGCGCACACCGCCGCGGCCATAGCCCATCGACGACAGGCCGATGGTCGACTTGCCGGCACCGGACTCGCCGATCAGGCCGAGCACCTTGCCCTTCTCGAGCGTCAGCGACACATCATGGACCAGTACGATGTTCTTGGGGGCCTCGCCCGGCGGGAACACCGTGGCCTCGATGCGCAGGTTGCGGATGTCGAGCAGCACGGACTTTGCTCGCTGGTCAGCCATCAGCCGCGCCCTCCCTTCAGGCTTGTCGTGCGGTTGAGCACCCAGTCGGCGACAAGGTTGACGGAAATCGCCAGCATGGCGATCGCCGCCGCAGGGATGAGTGCCGCCGCTATGCCGAAGACGATGCCGTCCTTGTTTTCCTTGACCATGCCGCCCCAATCGGCGCTAGGCGGCTGCACGCCAAGTCCGAGGAAGGACAGCGTCGACAGGAACAGCACCGCATAGATAAAGCGCAGGCCGAGTTCCGAAACCAGCGGCGACAACGCATTGGGCAAGATCTCGCGGAAGATGATCCACATGCTGCCTTCGCCGCGCAGCTTGGCCGCCTCGACGAAATCCATGACGTTGATGTCTACGGCGACCGCGCGCGACAGGCGGTAGACGCGGGTCGAGTCGAGAATGCCCATGACCAGGATCAGCGTCACCAGATTGGTTGGCAGCACCGAGAGCACGACGAGACCCATGATCAGCGTCGGGATCGACATCAGGAGATCGACGAGGCGCGACATAAGCGTGTCGAACCAGCCGCCGAAAACCGCCGCCGAGAAGCCGAGGATGGCCCCAAGCGAGAAGGACAGCGCGGTGGCCAGCACGGCGATGAACAGCGTGACGCGGGCGCCGTAGATCATGCGCGAAAGGAGGTCGCGGCCGAGATTGTCGGTGCCCAGCCAATGTGTCGCCGACATCGGTCCCCAGACATCGCCGACGATCTCGCCATTGCCATACGGCGCGATCCAGGGCGCGAAGATCGCCGCCAGCACGAACAGCGCCGTCAGCACCAGGCCGATCAGCGCAGGGATGGGGATGCGTTTTATGTCGAGCATGCCCGCTCCCCTATTTCGGATGTCTGAGACGCGGATTGGCGACGATCGCCGCTATGTCCGCAATGATGTTCAAGCTGATGTAGACAGCGGCGAAGATCAGGCCGACCGCCTGCACCACCGGCACGTCGCGCTTGGTGACGTGGTCGACGAGATATTGGCCCATGCCCGGATAGACGAAGATCACTTCGACCACGACGACGCCGACGATCAGATAGGCGAGGTTGAGCATGACGACGTTGATGATCGGCGCAATCGCATTGGGAAAGGCATGCCTGCGGATGACGGCGAATGCCGAAAGCCCCTTGAGCTCGGCGGTTTCCACATACGCCGATTGCATGACATTGAGGATAGCGGCGCGCGTCATGCGCATCATGTGGGCGAGCACCACCAGCGTCAGTGCCGCCGCCGGCAGCATGATCGCCTGCATGCGCTCGCCGAAAGGCATTCCGTCATAGACGGTCGAGATGCCGGGGAAGATCTGGTATTTCACGGCGAAGAAATAGACGAGCACGTAGCCGATGAAGAATTCGGGAAACGAGGTCGAGGCAAGCGCCAGTCCGGAGATCAGCTTGTCGACCCAGCCATTGCGGTAACGCACCGCGATCAGGCCGAGGACGATCGCCAGCGGCACGGCCACGACCGCCGCCCAGAAGGCGAGGAACAGCGTGTTCCACAACCGCCCCTTGATCGACGCCGCAATATCCTGCCCGCTCGACATGGCGGTGCCGAGATCGCCGGTCACGACGCCGCCGAGCCAGCGGAAATAGCGGATAAAGGCCGGATCGTTGAGGCCGAGCTGCTCGCGCAGATTGGCGAGCGACTCCGGTGTCGCCGACTGCCCGAGAATAGCTTGGGCGACGTCGCCGGGCAGGATCTGGGTGCCGGCGAAGATCAGGACCGAAACGGCCAACAGAAGGAGGATGCCCAGCGCGATACGCTGGGCAACCAGCCTCAGAACAGGCGAACCCATAGGCATGCTGTTCACGTTTCGAGCCAGCATTGCGCCAATGCGTAGCCGTTGCACATATCCCGCGCTGGATGCTTCACGAAGCCCTTCACGTCCGGCCCGGTCGCGTCGATGAACTGGTTGAAGAACGGCACGATCACACCACCGTTGTCGCGAACGATGATAGCCATTTCGCGATAGAGGTTTTTGCGCTTGTCCTGGTCGAGTTCGCCGCGTGCCTCGATGAGAAGCTTGTCGAATTTCTTATTGAAGAAGTGCGTGTCGTTCCACTTTGCCGTCGACAGATAGGCACTCGAGTACATCTGGTCCTGCGTTGAGCGCCCGGTCCAGTAGGAAGCATAGAAGGGCTGCTTTTGCCAGACCTCCGACCAATAGCCATCTCCAGGCTCCCGCTTTATCTCAAGGGTGATTCCGGCCTTGGCCGCACTCTGCTGATAGAGCTGCGCGGCATCGACCGCGCCAGGGAATGCAACGTCTGACGTGCGCAAGAGGATGGGACCGCTGTGGCCCGACTTCTTATAGTGGAACTTGGCTTTGTCCGGATCGAAGGCGCGCTGCTCGACATCGCCGGAAAACAACGGATAGGCGTCGTTGATCGGAAAGTCGTTACCCATTGCACCGTAGCCGCGAAAGATCTTGTCCAGCATTTGTTCTCTGTCTAGGGCCAGCTTCAACGCCATCCTGACATCGTTGTTATCGAACGGCGCGGTGTCGCAGAACATATTAAGAAGATAGCAACCGCGCCCGGTCACATTTTGGATGGTCACTCCAGGGGCACGCTTCACCAGATCGACGACTTTCGGCTCGACGCGGTTGATCATGTGGACCTGATTGCCTTGTAGGGCCGCAATACGTGCGGTGGCATCATTGATGACTATGATTTCGACCTGATCGGCGTGGCCGAGCTTGTCGCCCTGCCAGTAGTCCTTGAACTTTTCGCCGACGTGCCGCACACCCGGCTCGTTGACGGCGACCTTATACGGGCCAGCCCCAATGCCGGCGGCTGGATTGTCCTTCCCGCCATTCGGCTGGATGATCAGGTGATAATCAGTCATCAGGTAGGGCAGATCAACGTTGGGTTCTTTAAGCGTGATCACGACGTCACGCCCGTTCGCCTTGATGGCTTCGATACCGCTCAGGATGCCCAAGGCGCCGGATTTCGACTCCTTATTGGAATGACGCTCTAGCGTGGCGACAACGTCTTGGGGCGTTACCTCCTTGCCATTGTGGAACTGGACGCCTTTCCGAATTTTCAGAGTCCACTGCTTGACATCCTTCGAAGAGCCAATTTCTTCAGCGATACGGTATTCGAGGCCGTTATCGGGGGTCACTTCCATCAGCATCTCGCCCCAACATCTGCCAAAAGTGATGGGAGGTGCGCCTGCAGGGAGGGCTGGGTCAAGACTGTCGGTGGCACCACCACCTTGAAGGCCAGCTTTCAGGATACCACCCTTTTGGGGCACCTGCGCCTTGGCGGCGCCGGCAAAAAGCGAACTAGCGATGGTGGCGCCGACGCCTAGAGCCGCCGCACGGCCGAGAAATTCACGTCGGCTCAACTGGTCTGCAGCGACGCTGCGGCCGAGATAGTCGAGTTCCTGCGACATTGGCTCTCCTCCTTTTCCCAGTGCCGATAGCGCGGCGTTCGTTTCCCTGATCGTAACCCCGCAATTGAGCCGATCTGCCCAAATTCTGCTCCCCTCGATGCAGGAATTCGGAATTTTCTCCCCTTTGTGTACGCAATACGACAGGCGACTATGTTCGTCGTTTTCCGTGTTGGGGATTTACGGTGCCTAACGTCACGCACTTGGGCCTGTCAGACCGCGAATTGATCGGCGACGCACCTTGCCTGCTAAAGCTCGAGTACTGCTAGTGTAGACGCGATATGTACCGGCTACCCGGACTGAGGATCTGACAATGTGTAGTCGGCACCTTCAACTGCGCATTCGGATGCTTTCCTTGAGCCGCAGCCTATGCTTGAGACGGCCATTGAGTTCAGTACGCTGCAATCTGACCCTCTCGCACGTCCGAAGGGCTATGCGCATAGCAGCGTAACTTTGAATGGGCGACATTTTCCGTTGGCCCGGTGTGGTGGCGAAAATCGAAAAGAGCGCCGACCACGACGCGCCAACGACGACTTGTCTTACCAGCGCAACTTGGCCGCAATGCGGACTACGCCATAGGGACATAGCCGAGCAGTGCCTTCACTTCGAGGAACTCCTCCAAGCCCCACCTGCCATTTTCCCGCCCGTTCCCGGATTGTTTGTAGCCTCCGAAGGGCGCGGCTCTGTCGAATGCTGGATAGTTGATATGCACAGTGCCAGCCCGCATACGCGCTGCCACCCTGCGGGCGCGTACAAGGTCCGACGATTGAACATATGCCGCCAAGCCGAAGATCGTATCGTTCGCGAGGTCGATCGCCTCTTCCTCATCCCGATACGGCAGAATTGACAGAACCGGCCCGAAAATCTCTTCGCGCGCAATGGTCATGTCATTGTGGACGTTGGCAAATATTGTGGGACGGACGAAATAGCCTCGGTTCAGATGCTCCGGCCTACCAAGCCCGCCAGTGACGAGATCTGCCCCCTCTTCCATGCCAGTCTGTATGAAGCCCTGAATCTTGTCGAATTGGTTTCTATTTACTACTGGACCGATATTTGTTTTCGGGTCACGTACATCGCCAACGATCAGCCGTTCTGCGACCGCCTTGGCAATCTCCTTTACTTCGTCGTGGCGGTCTGCTGGTACAAACATACGAGTGGGTGCACTGCAAGCTTGGCCGCTATTGCGCATCACTCCAAGCACACCCTTCGTGACAGCACTTTCAAAGTCCACATCAGGCAACAAAATATTCGCCGATTTCCCCCCAAGCTCCTGTGCTACACGTTTGACGGTTCTCGCGGCTGACTGAGCAATCAGGATACCGGCGCGTGTCGAACCGGTAAAAGAGACCATTTCTATTCCTGGATGTGCTGAAATGGCTTCCCCCACCACAGCGCCTGCCCCTTGGACCATGTTATACACGCCCGCGGGCACACCGGCAGCATGCATGATTTCGGACCAGATAATAGCATTCAACGGAGCCACCTCGGAAGGTTTGAGCAGCATCGTGCAACCCGCGGCAATCGCTGGAGCAACCTTCATTATGATCTGAAGCACCGGATAATTCCAAGGCGTGATCAATCCCACGACCCCGATCGGTTCTCGGACAATCCGGGTCGTTCCTTGTAATTCTTCGAACTGGTAATGCTCCAACACCTCTATAACGCTTCTAATGTCAGCCGATGCCAGTTGCCACTCGCGCGCGATTTGAAGCGGTGCGCCTAATTCCGTGCAAAGCACCGAAGCAACGTCTTCTTGTCTCCTCTCGTACTCTGCAAGGATCGATCGCAGTAACTCGAGTCGTTCGCGTCGAGTAGTGTTAGAAAACTCTAGAAATGCTGCCCGAGCAGCAACCACTGCGCGGTCGACATCCTTTGGTCCGCCTCCAGCGATGCGAGTGAATACTTCTTCAGATGAGGGATCAACCACGTCAATTAAATTTGACTCCAAGGGTTCGACCCACTCCCCATTCACATAGTGTTCCCGTTCGTGCTGCAATTCTCGCTCCTGTAACTCTTTGCCTAATTCTCTTGTGACGCCGAGTTTCCGCTAATTCGATACAAATTCACATACTGACCTTGGCAGACGTCCTCAGGTTCAAGGAAGAATTTTTCCGCTAAGGCGTCCAACCGTATCGTGGCGGCAACGACTATCCTTGTTCAGCTGGGGTGGATAAGGTCTGCCGCGCGCTCACCAATCATAATACACGTCGCGTTGGTGTTGCCTGCAATATGCGTTGGGAATATCGACGCATCCGCAACCCATAAGCCCTCAGTCCCCCGCACACGTAGGTCGGGAGTCACGACGGCCTGGTCATCGATGCCCATTCGGCAGGTGCCGACGGGATGGAAGCCCGGTCCAGTCGAGTTGCGCACATATTCTTCGTCGGCCTCACGCCCCGCTTCACGAGAAGGCACGTCGATAAGCTGGAGCACATGACTGCCGAAGGGTGGCGTGGAAGCCAGCCGCCGAACCCAATCTAAGCCGAGCAAGACACCTTTTAGGTCGTCTGGGTGATCGAGCAGGCGGGGATAAATAGCTATAGAGTCTTGGGGGTTATTCGATCGAAGCGACAAATAGCCTTTGCTTTTTGAATGGTTTACATTGGCATAGATCGTTACAAGATTTCGAGGTGGGACGTGCCGCCTCCCATTTTTTAATAAAAACCCGAAGGCCAATAGATGGAATTGGAGATCGGGCACTTTTTGATCAGGAGTAGACTTAAGGAAGGCGATGACTTGCGCCAAGGATTCAGTGAGCACCCCCTTCCTTGCAAAAGCCCATTCTGCGAACGCCCGAACCCGTCCAAGCCCCGACGCGTAAGCGTTTCCCGTGTTTATATTCATCTCGGCGAGGACATGGAGGCACGGATGCTCTAGAAGGTTCTGGCCCACATCGGGGCTGGCCACAACGGTTTTTATGCCGTGCTTCGAAAGTTCGCCGGGATCGCCAATGCCGGACAGCATCAGGATCTGTGGCGAATTAAGTGCACCGGCACACAGCACGACGCCCCGCCGCGCACTTGCGCGGATGACCTGATCACCGCGCGTAAACACGACGCCCTTTGCACGATTTGTCTCTATGATCAGACTGTTGACTAAGGCGTCGTCCATGACGACCAAATTAGGGTCTTTCTGCAGCGGTCCAAGATACGCGTCGAATGCTGAATGGCGCATGCCGTTCTTCGTGGAGCCCTGATTCCAAGCAACCCCCTCATGTGAGGCTCCATTGAGGTCAGGGTTATATGGGACGCCCAAATTCACAAGACTGTCGATGAATTTATCGGCAACCGGAATGCGCCAACGCAGCGTCGAAACGTGCAGTGGACCCATACCCCCGCGATAGGCGTCATTGTCTGTATATTTATCCGCAGTCTCCATCTTGCGAAAGTACGGAAGTACCGAATTCCAATCCCATCCGCTGTTGCCGAGCTTCCCCCAAGCGTCAAAGTCACTCTGTGCGCCGCGAATGAAGATCATACCGTTGATGGCGGACGAGCCGCCCGGGACGCGGCCACGCGGCCATGATTCCTTGAGCCCGTTGCGCGTTGGATCCGGCTCCGTCATATAATTCCAGTCATAGCGTTTGTTGCCCACGGTATACATCGACGATGCCGGGATCCGCGTTACGTGGAGTTTTTCGCGCTTGCCTGCTTCGAGCAGCAAAACGCGGGCGCCCTTCTCCACAAGACGAGCAGCAACTGGCGATCCGGCACTGCCGGAACCGACGACGATGTAGTCGAATTCCATTGTTCAACCTCGGTCACTTGGAATGGGCGCGGCGCACAGGCAGTGGACGTTGTAACGTATCAAGGAGCAGCAGCGTGGGTTGCTAGCCAATGATCGACCGGGCGACGCGGTCCGTCGGCCGGCTTGCTGACGGAAATCGACCCAAGGCATCAGCGCGCGGACCGTCGCGCGTGATGCAGATCTATTCCACAACGGGCCTACATGCCGCGCTACGGATCACGCCTTAAGCCAGCATTTGGCGAACGCATAGCCGTCCATCAGCTCAGCACGGCCGCCGACAAACCCGCCGATCTTGTCCGAAGTCGCGTCTATGGATTGATTGAACATGGGCAAGATCACGCCGCCCTCATCCCTTACGATGATACCCATCGCGCGATAGAGGGCCTTGCGCTTATCCTGGTCGAGTTCTCCGCGCGCCTCCATGAGAAGCTTGTCGAACTTTTCGTTAACGAAACGCGTTTCATTCCATTCCGCCGTAGAAAGATAGGTAGTGGAGTACATCTGGTCCTGCGTCGGGCGTCCTCGCCAGTTGGTCGCGAAGAAGGGCTTCTTGTTCCAGACCTCAGCCCAATAACCATCGCCTGGCTCACGTCCGACCTCAAGGGTAATGCCGGCCTTGGCGCAGCTCTGCTGAAAAAGCTGCGCGGCATCGACGGCGCCAGGGAAGGCAACGTCCGACGTGCGCAGCAGAATCGGCCCGCTGTGGCCCGACTTCTTATAGTGGAACTTGGCTTTGTCCGGATCGAAAACGCGCTGCTCGATGTCGTCTGAGAAGAGCGGATAGGCGGCGTTAATCGGAAAGTCGTTACCGACCGTGCCGTAGCCGCGCAGGATCTTGTCCACCATTTCCTGCCGGTCCATGGCGAGCTTGAGCGCCATCCTGAGATCCTTATTGTCGAACGGCGCCGTATTGCAGAACATGGCGAAATTGTAGTGGCCCGGGCCTGATCCGGTTTCGACCTTCAAGTTGGGCACGCGCTTGATGAGATCAACGACTTTGGGCTGGACCGCGTTGATAATGTGGACCTGGCCGCCCTGCAGCGCAGAGATGCGGGCGGTGTCGTCGTTGATGATAATGATCTCGATCTGGTCAGCGAAGCCCATCTTGTCTGACTGCCAGAAATTAGCAAAGCGCTCGCCGCCTAGCCGAATACCGGGCTCGTTGACCGTCACTTTGTACGGTCCGGCGCCGACGCCTTGGGTCGGGTCATCTTTGCCCCCGTTGGGCTGAATGACGAGATGAAAGTCCGTCATCAGGTAGGGCAGATCGGCGTTCGGCTCCTTGAGGGTGACAACGAAATTCCGGCCGTCCGTTTTGAGGCTCTCGATACCTTGCAAGACACCAAGGGCCCCGGACTTCGATTTCTCGTCGGAATGACGTTCCATCGTCGCCATCACGTCTTCCGCCGTAACAGTCTTGCCGTTGTGGAATTCCACGTCCTGACGGATCTTAAAGGTCCAGACCTTAGCGTCCTTCGACGAGCCGATTTCCTCGGCGAGGCGGTGCTCCAGTCCGCCGTCGGCATCAACTGCAACGAGATATTCGCCCCAGCATTTGCCGAAGGTCAACGGCGCCATCATAAAGTTCGCCGGATCAAGGTCTTGGGTCGCCTCACCGCCACTGAGACCGCCTTTGATGATGCCTCCCCGAACGGGTCCCCCGGCAAGCGCAGCACCGGCAAGCAGCGAGTTGGCGAAGGTGGCGCTGACGCCAAGCGCCGTCGCGCGACCGAGGAATTCGCGTCGGCTCAGTCCGCCTGCAGCGACGCGGCGGCTGAGATAGTCGAGTTCCTGCGACATTGAGATCTCCCATTTTTGTGAACTGTTGCCCCTAGCGCAAAGAATGCGGCTTAGGACCCTTCTTACGGTGTGAATGGTATGCCAGCGGGACTGGCCAACTTTACGCAAATTCTGCGTGTGAACGCAGCAAATCGGCGTTTTTTTTCTCCAAACGCATAAACGGCCACGCAGGTGGTGAGAGAGCAACATTCCCGCCCCGACGGTGTCGGAGAGCGGTCGGAAACGCCGACTGCCTGTTCGATCGCAAGCAACGAATTCGGCCCGTGGGCGCCGCGAAAGGACGTCGGAATCAACTGGGCGCGAAGTTCCTGCCCACCACTGCATAGCCCTGCGCCGCAAACATCATGGCGCGGCTTTGCTGGGTTTGGGCAGGCAATAGCAAACTTTGCCTGATCAAGATTGGCTACAGTTTGCCGGGGGTACCCGAGGGCGGCAGACATCCGTCGCAAGTTCCACGCCACCATGGATGGAACGCGCAGACGCGTTTCCTTAATTATCTGACAAGTGCCAACGGCTTCGTGTCGGGTCTAGCTCGCAAAGGAAACTCCTTTATTACTCCTGGGCCCGTCGCCTATCCAGCGCCAACCAGCAGATCGAACAGCGGCGCCAACGTGGGTCGCTTATCAAGGTCGTCTATGAACTCGCCGATCAACCCGAGCTGCTTCTCGGAGAACGACCGCATCGACATTTCGGCACAAGCCTTAAGTTTCAGCATGCCATCCGTAAGCGAAGCCGGGCTTTCGGGATGGCCGAATGGCTTGTCGATGCGTATGGAATACTGTGCTCCAGACCTTAGCTGCACCTTAACTACCGTCGGCGAATTACCGTACCTGCCATGAGTGACATCGATTTCTGGATCAACTTCAACCTTGGTGGCCGCCATCACTTGGCGCACAGCGGGATCGTCCAGCGCTTCGGTGCGGAAATCGCTAATAGCGACGCCGCCACGGACCGCGGCTACAGCGACGACGTACGGAAGGCTGAATCGCGCGAGAACTGGGGTATGTGGGTTCCACTTTTGATCGTGCGGCTGGCCTACGACACCCTCAGCGCGCTGATTTAACCCGAGCTGAATTGAAATAATATCCTCGGCGGTGAAGTTGTGCCTCTCACGTAGTTGAAGCAGACCATCAATTCCGTGATGCGTAGCCCTGCACGACGGCCAAGGCTTGAAGCTAATAGAAGCGTTCACATAGTCGTCGCCGAGTTTGTCTATAAATGAATCAAGATCATAGGCAGGTTCAAAGGCGTTGTAGAAGCCATACCTCCCAAAGAACGGTTCTCGCGGGCCGCTGAAGCCCACCATGGCTGAGAGTGCGGACTCAATTCCCGAGCGGGCCCTTAATCCCTGCTGCAGCGCCACCGTTTGCGCACTCTCTTCATACATTTGGAATTCGCCTGCAGCGTGGGCGTAAGCGATTCCGAACGCATTACGCGTTTTCTGTTCATCAAGCCGCAGCAATTTGGTACTAACCGCTGTGACGCCCCAGACAGCGACCATATTGTCACGGCCTGTGTCTATGGCATTGGTAGTGATGCTGCGCGCCAGACGAATATGCAGGTCGATGGCGGTCGCAAGCGCCGACAGCAAGTCGCCTCCGGTTATGGAAGGATCGCGTTCAGCCAGTGCCAACGCCGGTGGGACATTATATGCGCTTGCATGGCAGCCATTAATACCAATCTCGTAGGTATCGTCAAAATCGAGGGCTCTAGCTGTCGTTGCGTTGACGAGTGCCGCCAAGCTTGATGGGAGCTTTTCTCCGGAAATCCAAACTGTGGATTCTGGCTTGCCACCGGATAGTGCGCCCAGTTGGCGCGCGCTGCGCGCGATCGGATCGTTCGATCCGCCGATCGCGCACGCAATCGTATCGAGGATGGAGAGCTTAGCACGTTCGATCGCCTTCTCAGGTATCGTCTCCAATGCGGAATTGAGAACGTGTCCAATGATTTGCGTCGTTACATCCATTGCCAAAACCTCCAAGCGAAGCGGGTCGAGGAGCCCTTCCGCGCGAGCGGGTCGATCGACTTGCCTCGACGCTGCCTCCCGAGACGATCTCGGGGTCGATCCTATCCATGCGATAATGCCGAAGCTGTCAGCAGTGTACATGTAGGGCCCATTAGTGTGCGATCTGCGTAAATAATCCCTGTTTCAACGCAGGAAAACTGCGTTTTCTACCATTTCGCGGGAGACCGCCGACCCGCCAGCGGTCACTCGGCTGTCGTTTGAGCGCCATAGTGCCAACCCACGGTTGGAGGCATGGCCGTCATCCTAGCGCAGTTCGTGAAGCCACAAGTGAAGCCGACCGAAGGCGACGACATCGATGTTGCCGCCGACGGCCAGCTCTTACGCAGCGAGCGATGCAATACGTCGATATAAGAAAACGCAATTCACCGCGCCGAAATCCATCCAACGAATCGTGATCGATATTCGGTTACTGCGCTTAAGACAGCAAAATCCAAGCGCAGCACTAGAAGCAGGACCGAATACTGCCGTTATTCTTCAATAGGCAGAGCTAACGATGCCTTAATGCGGTCCATTACGACCATCGTCTTAACTGCCTTGATATCAGACTCGTGAAAAAATCGACGGGTAAATGCCTCATATTCAGCCATGTCCCGTACAGAAATCATGAGGACGAAATCGGCCTCACCCGTCACATAATACGCACTCATGATCTCAGGCGTGCGCCGAACCGCTTGCTTGAAACGATCAATGATATCTACCCGCTCGCGCTCGAGGCTGATAGACGCCAGCATAAGCATGGGCCGACCCACAGCTTGTGGCGAGACGATGGAGACGTCAGCCTCAATCACGCCATCATCCCGCAGTCGCTTCAATCGCCGCTGACAAGCGGTTGCAGAAAGGCCCGCAAGTTCGCCCAGCTCGGCTGTCGTAAGCCGATTGTCGCGCTGTACTGCGTTCAGAAGCTTCCGGTCAACTCGATCCAGGTCCATTTCACGTTCACTGCAAAAAGAGGGCTATTTGCGCAGAAAAACTGCTCGCTTCCGTGCATATTAGCCTCACTTCCACATTGATCAAGCCATAATATGATCCGATCAGCGAAGCCCTTTGCTCATTTTCATGGTAGACATCTTGTCCTTGATGATCAGACCCCAAAAGTATGGTCGCCCGCAAGGTGGCTCGACGGCTTCTCAAGTCAAAGGCAATGCCGTTGCCTTATGAATGTATAAATCGGGAGATTTGAGAAAGTTCTGCAATCTCTACACGCGAACACGGGTATTACGGATAAGCATGACAACACATTTTCTTTCCTTTGACTTTCTCCAGCAGGAGTCCCAGCCACTACAAGCGCTATTTGCATGGATGTTGCAAATCAGGGGCTCATATCCAGAACGACCCGCAGATCTATGGATCAGCATCTCCACAATAGATTGAATGGTATGAATGATGAAGAGGGAATGATGGGACTTGTTGAGCGGACACGTTCCAGATTCGCTCAATTCATTGGCTCCGAAAAGATGAATCGCTGTCACGAAGAACGCATCGGAAGGCATCAATATAATAGGAAACGCGGTTGCTTGGAAGCGTGGCGACAACGTTGTCCTGTGCCGGGAATTGGAGCACGCGAACAACATCTTACCTTGGCTTCAACTCAGGGACAAACACCGAATTGAACTTCGGGTGGTAGACGCTCATAGCGGTGCAATTCCCTGTGATGCTATTACCCAGGCCATCGACGCTCGCACCCGTATCGTTACATTGTCGACGGTCACAATGGTCCCCGGCTTCAAGACAGTGATGGAGCCGATCAGCGAAGCTTGCAGGCTGGTCAGCGCCTTTTTTGGCCGACGCATCCCAATCAGTTGGTATACTCCACACTGATGTCACTCAGCTTGGCGTCGATGGTTTCGGTGGCATCATCGTACAAGGGGTTAATGGGTCTCTATGGGACGGGATTTTTATATTGCCCCCGGGAATGGGCTGATCGCCTAAGCCCTGCCTACCTTGCGCGTTTCAGTGTCGACATGGGGAATGCACCAGAATCGGCTCCGATATTCGATACGGTAAAGTTGCGCGCCGGCGCGCCCGCTTTGAAATCGGCCACTACAACTTTCCAGGCGTAATCGCGGCCTACGCGTCGATGGGCCAATTGCTGGAAATCGGCACGCCGGCCATAGAACAAAGCGTTACCTCGGTTGCCAAACGGCTGGCGTCAGGCCTAATGGATCTTGGTCTGCCCGTCTGCGGCGGTGTGCCGGGGATCATACTGGAAGTATTGTAGCTCTCGGCGATCCTGCGAGCCTTGGCGGCTCGCGCGCAGGCGAAAGCCGCATTCAGAC
>NZ_JAMYLQ010000045.1:0-37522 GCF_040318115.1 Mesorhizobium sp. M1312
GCGACGAGCTGTTGAACGAGAGCCTGTTCTTCGGCCTCGACCACGCCCGCAGTGCCATTGCCGAATGGAGGCAGGACTTCAACACTGCGAGGCCGCATTCCTCGCTCGGCTACCAGACCCCGGCGGCCTTCGCCGGAACCCTCACCGCAACCGGCTCCGACGCTGCGCTCAATGAAGGCTTCGCGTCTCCGCCGGTTGCTCCAACCGCGCCATACGGCGTAACAGAAACGGCCGAGGCTCTAATCGCCACTGGATGAAAGTTCAGTGGCAGGTCAGTTAAAGGAAGCATGCCTTGGTCCTCTGTGCCGAAGCATTCGCAGGACTCGACCAAGCGGCGCATGCAGGGGTGTCGAGCAGCCAGCATCCACACACCCTAATTTCGTACTGGTTGACCATCGATGGTATATGAAATGCAGAAAAACCGCCGGATGCTTAATCGCCGGGCCGGCTCCGCGAAAAGCCTTTGATAGGACCGCCATAACGGCGAGTAAGCCATTCCTCAAATCGCTCCAACGGAAAAATTGGAGGCCGATTCGAAGGCCAAGCTAAGTGAAACTTGTCCTCTGTTTCTAGGAACTCGGAAAGTGGGGTCACCAAGCGTCCTCTCTCAAGCAGTTCGCCAAGCAGCCGAAGCGAGCCCAGCGCCACGCCTTGACCTGCGAGGCACGCCTGGATCGTGTTGTAGTAGCTATTAAAACCCATGGTTTGGTGGTTCTTGGCTGGCTCTACCGAGAATTCGCGCAGCCATTGACGCCAACCTACCCAAGATGGATGTTGATCCTGCGTGTAGAGAAGTTCGCAGTTCGCCAACTCGGTCACTTTCCGAAGCGGACTGTTCCTTTCCAAGAACTCCGGAGAGCAAACCGGGGTGAGGATGTCTGGAAACAACGGCCGTGTTGTGAAGCCGGGAAAATCAGGTTTGCCGAATACAAACATTAAATCCACCTGCCCGGTGGGCTCGATCCCTTGAGGGTCGGATGTCACGACAAAAATTTCTCCGCCGCCAAAATACTCTCTGACCTCCGCCACCTGGGGCATCAGCATGAATGTAGCAATGGCGGTGGAAGTCGACAGCACAATCTGTTGCCTCGACCGATCCTGAACTAAGTCGTCAAGCGCATGAGTGATCTGAGATGCCGCTGCAGAATAGGCTTTCAAGAGCCGGTGACCCGCGGGGGTCAACGAAATCTGCTTATGCGCTCGGGCGAAAAGCGGCTGCCCCAGCCTGCTTTCGAGCTCCATCATTTGTTTGCTGACCGAACTCTGTGATAACCCGACTTCTTCGCCGGCCAAGGTGAAGCTTTCGCGACGAGCAGCCGCTTCAAAAGTGGGCAACAATCGCTGGATGTTCCGGTAAAGCGTCTTTGATTGCATGCCCCGTCGCGCCGCAGCAATTTGGGTTCACTTGCTTCTGTAGGCCATCCTTAAGCGACTGACAACGATGGGCCCTCAAAGCGTAAATCGGATGGCCCGGTGAAATACACAAAAACTAAAACGACGAAGGGAACCGCGCCGGGTTGATCGGAGGCTCAAACTCCTAAGAGGGTAGCCATGACAAGCAAGACGACCCAACAAGTTCTCTCCCGAGGTCCGAACCCCCGCAGTTCGGCTGGTTCTGGATCACGAAGGCGAGCATACCGCCAAGATCGGCTGCACAGCGCAGACGCTGCATGAGTAGGTGAAGGAGGCTGAGCGCAACATCGGCGTGCATGACGGCGTGCCTACGGTATGGCGAAGAAGCTGGAGACTTTGGAACGCCAGAACCGCGAGCGTCGGAAGGCCAACCAGATCCTGAGCAAGGCGAGCGCGTATTTTGCCAGGCGGAGCTCGACCGCCGGTTCAAGACATGATCGTCTTCATTGACGATCACCGCGAGGCGCATCGGGTCGAGCCGATCTACAAGGTATTGCCATTCGCCCCGTCGACCTACCGTAAGCGGGAAGGCCACCCCATCTGGCGCAGCAATTATGCGGCGGCGATGATGACACTGAGGTAGCCGAGGAGCTTTCAGTGTCAATTTCTATGTCTGCGCCTATGCCTGCGGATAGAAGCTTTCAATTGATTGAGGCGGTTACGGATCGCTTCGAGGGTCACCGGTCGCGCGGAGGCGGCGATGGTCGGATGCGTTCAAGACCGAGATGGTGGCAAGAAGCTGTGAACCTGGCGCCAATGTTTCGGCCCTGGCTCGGGAGATCGGGATCAGCCCATCGCAATTGTTCGGCTGGCGGGCTGCGGCGCCCAAGACGGATGAGGTGGAACGCGCCGGCAAGGACAGGAGGCCGGCCTTGGGAGGCTTCAGGCTCACCATTCCCGAACCATTGAGATTGAAGTCAATGGCGTGACAGTCCGGGCCGGTGCGAATGTGTGCGAGGACCATCTGCGGCGTGTTTTGCGGGCGGCGCGCTCAGCATGATCCCGGCAGGGGTGAAGGTCTATCTTGCGAGCCACCCAGTGGACTTCCGATAAGGCCTCGATGGCCTCCTTTGCGCTGGTGCGGGATGCCGGCTCGGATCCGTTCTTATGTGTCGTGCGGATTATGTGGCGGAGCCGTCCCGGCGACCAGCCTGGGCCTGCCCAGTCCGGAATCTTCCGCCACATAATATTAGATGCTGTTTAGCAGTTGCAGGACGGCATCGTTCGGTCTGAAGCGCACGCCGTGATTGTCATCGACGCCCGCCTTCTCGAGCCCATTGCGCATCATCTCGACATCCGCAGCGGCATAGCGGTGGGTGGTGGCGACTTGTGCGTGCCCAAGCCAGGCTTGAATCGTCAAGAGATCCACACCGGACTGGAGAAGCGTCATGGCGAGGGAGTGTCGGAAAATATGTGGCGATATGGGCTTGTCGCTCAAGGCCGGCCTGATAGCCACCGCTTTGGCGGCCGCTCGCCGCACGATATGGGTCGCTCCGAAACGCGTCAGGCGCTCGGTGCGGGCACCGACAAAGATTGGTCGCGGCCCGTGGTTCGCGATTCCGCGTTCGCTCAACAAGGCGGTCAGCGCTCGCGCCAAGTCGCGAGCAATGGGGATTGCGCGGTCTCTGCGCCCCTTGCCGTGCAGGAGCTCTTGTGGATGCTGCCGCTCTAACTGTGTGCGCCCGTTTGATAGGAATCGTCAGCACGCGTTGGGCGACACCGGAGGACGCCGGGTCGGCGGCTGCAACGGTGAAAGAAGGATCGGATGGCGGCCAGGCGGGCGTTGCGCGTGGCGATGACGTGTTGCGCTTCTCCTCGAGCTCGTCGAGGAAGGCGAGAACGAGGTCTGGATCAAGGTCTTCGAGCGCCAACGCCGCCGGCTTCTTCCGCAACCGGGTGGCGGCAAAGATGATCAGCATGCGCAAGGCGTCGCGATAGCTGGCCACGGTCGCGGGAGTCGCGTTGCGTTGTTTGGTCAAGCGCCGGCGAAAATAGGACTCCAGGAGCGGCGCCCGCAGCAGGTGTTTGCTCACTGGTGCACCTCCCGTCGAGGAAGGCGCGCTCTGCCGCAATGGCGAGAAGATCCGCCGAACCGGTGAGATAGTAGGCTGTATCGCTGTAGCTGGCGTGACCGACATATGTGGCCAGCAACGGGAGCAACGGTGAGTACGGTCTCCCCGTCAAGCTGCATACGGGTTACTTTGCCACGAGGGACTCGATGGCCCTTGCAAGGGTAAAGGAGAATGCAGCGGACTTTTGCAGCTTGCTGCAGGACTATCCCGAGGTAGGGGTCGTCCCTATGCACATCGGTTACCCCTACCAGGACCGTGACCCGTCTTGGCCTCTGGCATCAGCAGCGTGCAGACGTTCAGGCGGCTTAAGGCAGCAGTGGAAGAGGTAGTCCTGTAGGACCTTTTCCCCATGGGGCCCGATAAATGGCCGCTCGGCGTGGTGGGGATTGAAGAAATCCGCAGCAGAGCGTTTCGATACATGTTCGAAATTCAATCGCCGCGAAAAGGCCCCCTGGTATTTGACCGCTACCGCCTGCTTCCCGTAGCCCTCGAAGAAGTGGTCGATCGCAGCGAGCCAATCTTCGAAAGTCTTTATGGTCAGACCGGTCTCACTTTTCAACTTTCGCAAGGTCGGCGGCGCTGCACCGGCTGAGCTCTAGAATGCTGATATCCTGCCTCAGAAGCTCTGGAGGTTCGCTCTCCATGAAATCCGCTCAAGTGAATTGACATGGCACTCGGTCAGCCTGCTCACGTTCTTTAGAACGTGCTCATAGTAGCCACGCTTTTTGAGGTCGTAGTACCTGCTGGCGAGCTCTTCCACGTGCTTCAACGAGAATGACTCGATCCCGTAGAGGTTGCGCAATGTATGGGAGAAAGCCTGGGCGTAGCCCGTGTGTTTGATACGCTCCCAGAACGGGTGCACAAGCTTGAACTTGTCGATCGACGGCGTCTCTGGATCGTAAAAGCGCTGCTCGTCAGCGGTGCTCATCCCCGCGCAGTGAAGGTCATCCTGTATGTATTCCCTGAACAAAAGGGCCCAATCATCGCAAGGGAAGAGCCAGCCGCTCGACCCTTTCGTCCGCCGTGACTCCTCTACGAGATGCTCGTGAGTATCCACCAGGTCCGTTTCAGCGACAATCTCTTCGCTCCAGTCCATCTTTGTCCTTCACTAAGCGTCTCGCTGCTGGATCAGGGTCATCCACAAGTTTCTGCCGGCAGAATTCGTCCGAATCCCGCCGGCAGACATCTGGCAATTGGGGAGATACCCCAGAGAGCCATCGTTGCTTATTTAGCAGCGGCCTTGGCTTCCGTGATCCATGCGTCCCATTGCGACTTGTGTTTCGCCTTCCAATCCTCTGCATGGGCAAGCACCTGTGCGGCCGAGGTTTCTCCTTGGTGCTCGAGCAAATTCTCGGCATTGATGTCCTCGATCGGGACGGCCAGCAGTTCAAACCACTTACGTGCAGCCGGATTCTTCTTCAAAAAATCAGTGTTAGCGATCACTTGTTGGATGTTCACCGGAAATCCGGTATTTCCGATGCTAGGCACGTCGGTGACGGCACCAACCTGATCGTCTGGCAGCGCCGTGGACGTCACCGTCAGCCATTCCACTTCGTGGCCGGGCCGCAGGACAGCGCTCAACCAATTCGGCGTCCAGGCATAGTATAAAGTTGGCTTGCCTGCCTTGATTCGCTCCATCGCGTCGGCAATGATCGTTTCATAGTTGCCCTGCAGGTGATGCACAGTGTCTCGCAGACCGTAAGCATCCAGTTGGTGTTCGATTACCCGTTCGCATCCCCAGCCAGGATTGCAGCCATAGAGATCGGCCTTTCCATCGCCGTCGATATCGAACAGTTTGGCGATAGCCGGATCTTTGAGCTGGTTGATCGTCTTTATATTGTTGGCGTCGGCAGTCTTCTTATCAATCAGGTAGCCCTGAATGGAGTTGGTTACCAGTGTGCCCACCGGCTGCAGCTTCGCCTCGCCGCCAGCCTGTTCAAAAAACGATTTATGGAGAGGATTCCAATAGGCGGGGTAGTAGGTCGCATCACCGTTGGCAACCGAGACGAACGCCGCCTGCACCTGCATAGAAGCCGATTCTTGCACATCAAATCCGAGGTCCTTGAGCCCCAGGCCCACCAGATACCCCTGAAACCATTCACCCACGTAATTCTGATCGGAAGGTTGGACGGTAACCCCCTTACCGGGCAATTCTTCTGCGACAGCCGCCGTCCCAGCTGTGACGCTAAACATCACTAAGAGAGCCTTTTGAAGCCCCATCCTGCCACTCAATCGCATCCACGTTTCTCCCTTCTGTTATGGTTCACCGGAAAAATACGACGCTGCCAAATTTGGTGTTATGCATGCTCGGAACCCCGATACCCCATCATTGGAGCGCAACGCGCCGGACAATGAAACTGCAAAATACTCATGTGTCAGTTGAGGTGATAAAGCGCCGACTCTAGACGTCTATAGAGCAGCGCCGACGCCGCTGCTTTGAGTGGAAGGTTCTTTAAAAAAGCCGGACATGGGCCGGGCAATGGCCTTGCGCGGGTCTCGTGGGATCACCCGACAGTAGATCCTACGGAAACCGGCACGGCTCGTGAAATCAACGTCTTAACGTCGGTCGCGGCGTCGACCACGTAATGGGGCGCGATAGTGTGTCGGGACTCCAAGATCCTTTTCCCAACCATGTAGGCCCGTGCGTCATTGATCGCATCGACAGCCAGAAGGCGATCCCCGCGATAGTACCAAATCGACCGCGATCCCTCTTCGCCCTTCCGTTCCAGGACCCGATCGTAGCCGGCGTTCAAGCCCGCAATCTGGAGCTTGACGTCATATTGATCTGACCAGAACCAAGGTTTCGCCTCATAAGCCTGAGTCATCCCGAGGATATTTCGGGCCACCACCTCTCCTTGGTGGATCGCGTGTCCCACGCTCTCAAGGCGGATGCGCCCGCCTTCATGCGGGAAAGATGCGCAATCGCCCACTGCCCAGATATGCTGGTCGGAAGTACGGCCGTGAGCGTCGGTTCTTATGCCGTTTTCGATTACGAGGTCAGCCTCCTGCGCGAGCCGTGTTCTCGGCATGATGCCAATTCCCACGATGGCGAAATCAACTGGCAGCTCGGTGCCGTCAGACAAGACGGCGCCGGAAACGCGCCCCGTACCTACAAGGCGCTCCAGTGCTATATTTTCTCGAATGACGACGCCGTTGGATAGGTGAAGCTCGCGAAAGAAGCTGGACGTCTCCGCGGCTGCGACGCGCTGCAGGATCCGTGGCGCCATTTCAATCAGGGTGACCTTGAGCCCGAGTTTGGCACCGACGGCCGCCGCCTCGAGTCCGATATAGCCCCCTCCGATGATCAGGAGTTTCCGGTTAGGACGGAACTCACCCGCCATCGCGTCCACATCCGCGATGTTTCGGATCGTATAGACCCCCTGCAACAAGCCGCCCTGGGCCTCCGGCAACTGCCTCGCACTGGAGCCGGTCGCAATCGCGAGATGCTCATAGCGGAAACTTTCCCCTCCAGCCCACACTCTACCCACTTCACGATCGATCGCGGTAACACTCCTACCGACCCTCAGGTCTATGCCGTGATCTCCCCAGAATGAAGTCGCACGCAGCGCCATCCTATCCAATCCAGCCTGGCCGAGCAGATAGGCTTTCGACAAAGGGGGGCGTTGATAAGGCGCGACGGGCTCGTCACCGATCAGGGTTATGGGACCTGCATAGCCGAGTTGGCGCGCTTCCGCTGCAAGCGATGCGCCTGCCTGCCCTGCACCAATGATAACAATGCCAGGCATATGACTTCCTTTGGGCTGTGAGTGGCGAGCTGCCCTTGCCGGCCAGCTTCAGGCCTGTCGTTCCGGCAAATGCAGGATCAGGCCTTCAAGCGCGCCGTTGACTTTGATCTGGCAGGTCAGCCGCGAGCGGCTGAGGTCCGCCCCGTACGCAAATTCCAACATGTCCTCTTCCATCGGCTGCTTGGCAGGAAGCTTCGCTACCCAGCTGGGGTCGATATAAGCGTGACAGGTCGCGCAGGAGCAGCCGCCGCCGCAATCGGCCTCGATCCCGGGAATACCGTTGTCCCGGGCGCCCTCCATGACCGTCGCGCCTTGGCGCACGTCCACTACATGAGCTTGGCCAGTATATTCGACGTATGTGATTTTGACCATTTGCCCTCCTTCAGGCGCAACGCGGCAAATACTTCCGGCGAAGCTGCGGGGTGGCATCAATCTTGAGCAGCGCCTTACCCTCCGCGGCTGCCATATCTAAGGCCGCGCGGTCGGCACCTTATTTCTTGCGCATCTCTTTCATGCGCACGCGCGTGCGCGCCGTGGCTTCTTCCGAACCATCGTGAAAGGTCCCGAACCACTTGTCGCAAGGCACCTCCGGTTCGCCGTAGTTGCACTCGAAGTAGCGGTGGTGCAGCTGGTGAAAGAAGTCGCCTACCCTGAGCCCCGTGTCGCGGTCTTCGCCTAAGGTGACCGACTCGTATCCGGCATGGGAGCTGACCGCTAAAAGCACCTTCTGCTGGAGATGAAAAATGAAATGAATCGGGTGCGAGGCGAGTACCACGTGGATAAACACAGAACTTAAATACACGATGTGCTCGATCGGATGCATGGACATGCCTGACCACGGACCAACGTTCACGTTGCGATGATGCAGGGAATGCACATGGTTGTAGACCAGTTTTGAGTGCAACAGACGGTGGATCCAGTAGAAGTGGAACACGCCATAGAATGGCAGGAAAATAAACCAAAGCACAAAAAAGACCGGATGAGCGGCAGCGTCCAACATTGGCAAGTAGCCGTTTGCGTAGGCCCAAAGGCCCAGAACTTCATAAGCTGTCCAGACGGTCACGCCGCTGGCAATCGACCAGAATACGTTATCGAGAAACTGACTGCTGAAGGTGAACAGCGCATTCTTCTTGTGGAAGGGGCGGGCATCGTATCGAAGACGATCGCCCTGCATTTTGAACGTGTAAAGATAGAGGTGCATCCCGCCCGCGACGAGGGTGATCAATATCAGATTACGAAGATAGACCCCGGCAATCCAATCGAAGGCAAAAGTACGTGCCGTCTGCAATGAGGGCGACAGGTAGAACCACGTCAGGATTGACATGCCAACGACGATGAGACGGTCCGAAATCGGTAGCCAGGAATTCCAAAGGAGCCTTAGCCCCTCGGCTGGTCCACGCTTCAGGTTAAAGATCGAGCGGTCTTCCAGTGGGAGATCAGGCTGAAAGTTCCAGGTGGACTTGGCAGGCAGGGTGACCTCAGGCTTTGTCGCATCATGTGCCATATCAGTATCCTTTGTGCTCCGCGCCCAAACCCGTCTTGCCAAGTTGATCCCGGAAGGCTTCGAGCTCATGGGGCTTCATCGAGATCGAGACTTCCCTGTAAGGGAACGAGCCGTCGCGCACGGCCGACTGAAACGCGGTTAGGGCCTCACGGCGTTCGCGCTCAATCTGCTCCTGCAAACGCCGCACGTTGCCATACGCGTAGGCGTGGCGTGGCGCATTCTCGGTTTCACCACAGATATCCTCCGAAAAAAGGAAAGTGACGTCTCCGCCAGATCCCGAGCCTATGGAGAACGTGATCAGGCTGGTTTGCTTGTTGATTTCTTCAAGGACTTGCTGCGGGACGAGCTCGACTTCCACGGCGAATGCGCCGGCCTTTTCCATAGCGCGGAACCTCTCGGCCAGCTTCAGAGCCTCATCTGCGGTCGTGCCATAGGCGCGCAGCCCGCCGATCCATGTGCTATAGGGTGGTACAAGCCCCACGTGTCCCATGACGGGGAAATCAAGATTAGCCAACATCGTGATCGTGTCCAGACTGCGAGTGGTGTAAAGTGCGTCCGCACCCTCATCCATTGCCCGCATAGCCCCGTTCAGCACATCATTCTCAGTCGGGTGATCGACCAGCATCAGTGCAGCGGTGACGAATGTATTGGGTGCGGCCTCTCGCACCTCCTTCATCATTTGAACGCGCGTAATAATCGTGTCGATGCCGGCGGCGGCGGCGCGAGCGGCCTGTTCGCCATTCATCGCCGTCACCTCGGTCAATTGCTGCTTGCCCTTGTTGGCGCGCAAGTCCGCGACGGTCCAATTACGTTGGGCAGGACGGTGACCAAACGTGAAAATGTTGCGCAATCTAATGCCCTCCTCAAAGCGACCGCAGCCGAACTTTCGGATTGACGGATATTGCGACGGCTCAGCTTGTTCAAATGAAATATGGCGCCACCTTGCATTCCCTATGGGAATGCAAGCGAACCGTCCGGATTTTGGGGCTTGGAGTGTGGGCGTGACGAGATAATCTGGGTCCCTGTCTAGAGGGAGCGCGCCACCACAGCCTTCAAGTCAGGCTCGATCGACGACTATAGCCTCACGGGACTAGAGACTACTCCTGAACTATCAATCCCTGGACGTGGCGAGCAAAGGAAATCCTGGGATCGCACCGCCGTACCGACGAGTCAGCCACTCCTCGAACGGCTGGATCTGAAAATCCGGTGTCCGGTCGGCGGGCCAGGCTAAATGGTATACGTCTTCGGTTACCAGGAACTGCGAGAGTGGGGTCACCAAGCGTCCCGATTCCAACATGTTGCCGAGCTGGCGCAGCCAGCCTAGAGCCACGCCCTGGCCTGCCAGACAGGCTTGTATCGTATTAAAGTAGTTATTGAAGCCCATGGGTTGATGGTTTTTCGGAAGCTCCAACGCGAACTCCCGCAACCATTGCCGCCAGCCCACCCAAGATGGATGCTGCGCCTGCATGTAAAGCAGCTCACATTTCAATAGATCACCCACGTCCCGCAACGGGCCGCTCTTCGCCAGGAACTCTGGCGAGCAAACCGGGGTGAGAATATCAGGAAAGAGTGGACGGGTGCTGAGACCGGGGAAATCGGGCTTGCCGAAGGTTAGAGCGAGATCAACCTGACCGGTTGGCTCGATACCCTGAGGGTCCCAGGTCACTAGGAATATCTCGCGCCCAGGGAAGCAGTCTCGCAGCTCGGCAAGCCGGGGAAGAAGCATGAACGCCCCATTTGCCGTCGACGTCGACAAAACGATCTGTCTCGAATGCTCCTGAATTAGATCTTCAAGGGCGTCGATAATCTGAGAGGTGGCAAGAGAATAAGCCTTGAGGAGCCTGTGACCTGCGGAGGTCAAGGATATCTGTTTGTGGGCACGGACGAAAAGCGGCTGCCCAAGTCGGTTCTCAAGCTCCATCATTTGTTTGCTGACCGCGCTTTGTGACAAGCCGACCTCTTCACCTGCGTGTGTGAAGCTCAGATGGCGAGCAGCCGCTTCAAATGCAGGCAACAGCCGTTGAAGGTTTCGAAATAGCGCCTTGTTTCGCATTCTGACTCTCTCGGCCATCCGAGGTGGAATTGAATATATAGGTCGCGATACTCGAACTTGTCTGTCGGACACAGCGATCCACCGATCGCGGCCTTATTTGGATGGGCACCGAATTGCTCGCATGAGCGCCGTGTAGGCGACCCCATCCTCCCCCCTCACTCGGCCTTGGAAGACGTGGGGCTCGGCCGCAAACAGAAAGAGGCGGAAGCGCCCAAGAAGCAGACGCGCAAGGAAGGCCGCAGCCTCACGTCAATCTTTGGGCTTTGTTCTGGTTCGCAGCAGCCACTGGCGTAATCTGCGCGGAATATGAAAAGGCGGGGTACCAGCCCCGCCCCCTGCAAACGACCTTATTTCATAAGGGATTCGCAAAGCCCTTGCAGCAATCTGCTGCCCGGCCTTGCAGCTTAGCCATGTTCTTGCTTGCTCTTATCGAGCGGTCGCCAGTACATCCGGTACTTGCCGCGTCCTTCCGGCTCTTGCCGCAGGCGAGAAATCAGCCAGCTTTGCTGAGGCTGCCAGCAGAGGACTTGCCGGTCCGGCGGTCTTGCTCGATCTCATAATTGATCTTCTGGCCGTCAGCGAGGGTCGAGAGGCCCGCGCGTTCGACAGCGGAAATGTGGACGAAAACGTCCTGACCGCCATTGTCGGGCTGAATAAATCCAAATCCCTTGGTGCTGTTGAACCACTTCACGGTTCCGGTCGCCATATTTACGCATTCCTTCGTAACAATTTGCAGCGTGGCCTGGCCGTTGAGCCATTCCGGTTCATATCAAGGCCTGGGACTTAGACGCAACAAAGCGAAAATTGCAAGACCCAGTTTGCCCCAATGGCAATACTCAGATTTCCCGAGCCAAGCTCAAGACAACAAGAGCCTGATCTTGGTCACCTCATGCCGGCCAGTCGCCGCGCCGATGAACTGATCCAGCAAACCTCGCGCGTTGCCGAGCGCATTCGGGCCGGCCGCATCGATTGGCGGCTCGCTCCGCTCGAAACAACATCATCACCGGATTTGTTCGCATCGAGGGCAGGACGGCCGGCGTGGTGGCCAACCAGCCCATGGTGCTGGCCGGATCCTCGACATCGATTCCTCCCGCAAGGCGGCGCGTTTCGTCCGCTTCTGCAACGCCTTCGACATCCCGATCCTGACGCTCGTCGACGTGCCGGGTTTCCTGCCGGGCACCGCCCAGGAATATGGCGGCATCATCAAGCACGGCGCCAAGCTACTGTTTGCCTAATTCCAGGCGACCGTACCGATGGTCACGTTGATCACGCGCAAGGCTTATGGCGGCGCTTACGACGTGATGGCTTCCAAACATATTGGTGCCGACATCAACTACGCCTGGCCGACCGCCGAAATCGCGGTGATGGGAGCAAAGGGCGCGGCCGAGATCCTCTACCGGTCCGAACTCGGCGATCCCGAGAGGCTGGCGGCTCGTACAGGAATACGAGCAGCGTTTCGCCAACCCCTTCATTGCCGCCGAGCGCGGCTTCATCGACGAGGTGATCATGCCACATTCCTCACGCAAGCGGATCGCGCGTGCTGACCGCGACGCCTTGCACGTCCGGCAAGCCGATGAAGCGGTCCATATCGGTCCCGCCGCCTCGGCCCAATCCAATCTTCGCATTGCAAACATCCTCGACGCCGTCACCGCTACAAGGCATTTTGCGAAGATCGGATGTGCCGCACGAAATTCTCTCAGCCAAGCGCCAAATGGTCTATGTGGACCCCGGCGGGTACGGTCGCCAGCTACAACGACAATTGGGGCCGACATTGACCGTCGTCCGATGTAGAGCTGCTACCAGTAAAAAACAAAAACTACAGGAACTTGCTGTTGGATGAAGCATATTGACCTCTCCGCAGCCGCTGATGGTTGATGTCAGGGCTTCGCTCTTCGCCCTAATGCGGCATACGAGCCCGAAATAGCTTGGTGAAGCTCAGCTAATCGCCCGCCAAGCTGCGGCACACGTTGATCCGTTGTGGCAGGAAGGTAGGCTTGGCTGCTAATAAGCCCTTCGCACCATACCGCTTACCATGAATTCAACCATCGAGGTGAAGTCGAACACGGGCCGACCGGTCGCCTCCTGAATGGCAGCAGCGTACGTTGGCAACTCCGAGCACTCGAGCAGCAACATTCCGACGTCAGGCCTGTCCTTGACCAGAGCAATTGCCGTATCGATGACTTCGGCATGCATAGCGCTGAGATCCAGCTGGCCGTCTTCTAAAAACGCTCTGCGAAAGGCTGGAGCTCCTTCAAGTCCAGCAACTGCCAAACGGGCGTTGTTCGCTGAGATCCCAGCTGCAGCTAGCACGTCCGGGCTCAGCAATGACGCGTTTGCTGTAATGACACCAAGGGACTGATCTTTGGGGAGCATCATTTCGAGCATGGGAGCGAGGAGCATGGGAGAGAGCAACACCGGCACATCGACTGCCGAACGAACCGCCTCTTGGAAGCGGATCATGAACCCGCAGCCCGAGGTGATCAGCTGCGCGCCCTCCTCCACCAGCTCAACCGCAGCTTGGGCGACCGCGGCAGACAGATGCGCGCCGTTCGGCCCCAGAACAAGGTCTGTAGCAAGCCCAGGGACCACCTTATATCGAACTGGGACGCTCCAGGTACCCGCATTCCCGACGCTGCCGGGAATGAATTTCAGATTCTCGGTTTGGAGCAACAAGATGCCTATAGGCGCGCCGAAATAAGACTGTCTAGGCTTGGAAATGAAATGCCGCTTATGGTCTACAATCTTGGTATCGAACATCGCATGCCTCTTCAAGTTTGGTTAAAGCGTTGAGGAAAAGGTTGTCACGATTTATATCATAGCCGAGAGTAAAATAATAGAAGAATAATAGCGCTGTACCGAAATGCTGCCCTGTCGCATAATTTTAACATGTCGTCACTCAATGTGCGAGCAGATTCAATAAAATATCATCACGACGATTCCAAGTATCAAGCTACAACCTGCTAACGACGCGATAATCGCGTAAATGCTTTTATCTAAATCGCTTTCTGATCGCATCAACTAAGTCTCCGTTGCGACTTTCTGGATCTGCAATTTATTCAGCTCATCCTGATCATATTTTGATACTCGGGACAAATCGGCCGGTATGCTGCGCCGGGCTCGAATGCGCGCGCCATGAGTTTCTTGCCGTGGCACGGCAAGAAAAGCCCACCAGCTTTTGGAAGCGATGTTAGCGCACATAGTGCGTACAGATTCTGCAGAACTCACCTATCACACGCAGTTTTAGGGCACAGACTCCTGTTTTGCGCTGACTCCTGCGCCTGGACAAATGACTCCGAAATAGAGAGTAACCGCACCTGAAACTCAAGGCGGTGTTGTAGCTGGCTGTCGAACCGCTTGAACCTTTGGCCACTTTTTGTCCTTGGGCTGTGGTTCTGATCGCGGGGCCGCCGCCTTGGTGGGCGAGCGGACCGTATGCTCCATATCAGATTGCGGCGGTTACGGCTCTTCAAATCGCTTCCTCAACGGCGGAAAGCAACTTCTTGGTGCGGTCGTGTTGAGGGCTGCAGAAATAAAGCTTGTGGCGGCGCCGGCTCCTTGATCGAGCCACATAAATGGAAGCAGATACGGTCGGAATGTCTCGGGCGAAGCTCATGATGGGTAACCATGATCCTGGTGAGCTTGTGCTCAGCGCGACCAGTTTCCGAATGACTTCCGTCACTTCACAGATGACGGGAGCTATGGCGACGCACGCTCGTTACCCGCCATACAAACGGGAAGGATCATGCGCACTTGTCGGTCATACCCACCATCTGCAGGCGCTCTTCGGATTGCTGAAGCGTCTCTTTCCTCGAAAGCCCCGGACCTGGACCGGGCCCTCCATGCAGTTCTGGATCACTAAGTCATGTCGGGCACGGGTTGAAGAGCTGGAACCATCCAGCTCGATGAGTGTCTTCAACCGGATAAATCACCGTCATCTGTGCGAAGGACATCCGGAAACAAAGGGCTGAGGCAATCAGAGGAGGCCTCGCCAGCGCGCCACCAGACGTCGACCCTATCTCGGAGAGGCGGACAAAAATTAGCCGAGCATCGCCAACGGCCCATCAACGCCTCTAACGTCGATTTCTTCACTTGACCGGTATCCATCCGGCGGAGGCCGCCTTGCGTGATTGAGGGGGTTCGTCGGAGTCTGTGACCTTAAGTCTATGCTTAAGGTCATGAGGTCGATGAAGATTGAAGTTTTGGGTGCCGAACGGCGCCGGCGCTGGCGGCATGAGGACAAGATCCGGATCGTTGAGGAAAGCTTCGCGCCCGGTACTGTTGTTTGCGACGTGGCGCGGCGGCACGAGATTGCAAATAGCCTCTTGTTCAGTTGGCGACGGCAAGCCCGGGAGGGCCGTCTTGGGGGCGGCGGGGTGGAAACGGGATTTGTCCCGGTCACGATCAGCGAAGCGGATACGAAGCGGCCGGTGAGCGGCGATGTGGCCACTAGGAGTGAGGCTAGTCCTCGGGCTTCCCGCCACGCCTGCGGGTTGATTGAAATCGACCTCGGTGATGGGCGCTGCGTTCGGGTTGACCGGACGGTGGATGCCGATGCGCTGGGTCGAGTTCTTGACGTTCTTGATCGGCGATGATCCCGGTTCCGAGCGGTGTTCGGGTATGGCTGGCCACCGGCCACACCGACATGCGAAAAGGATTCCCGTCCTTGGCTTTGCAGGTCCAGGAGGTTCTGAAGCGCGATCCTTTGAGCGGCCATCTGTTCTGCTTTCGCGGACGCAGGGGTGATCTCTTGAAGGTGATCTGGCACGACGGCCAGGGGGCATGCCTGTTCACTAAGCGGCTGGAGCGAGGCCGCTTTCTGTGGCCGTCGCCTGCCGATGGCGCGGTAACGATCTCGGCGGCGCAACTCGGCTATCTGTTGTCCGGCATCGACTGGCGAAATCCGCAAGAAACGTGGCGTCCAACATCGGTCGGATGAGATTTTGCCTTTGAAAATCGCCGGCGGTCATGATTCGCTCGGCTTGTGAACACCGCTGCCGATTCGCTGCCTTCCGACCTTGCCGCCGCCCACGCGATGATCCTGGCGGAACGTGCTGCGCGCATTGCGGCCGAGGCGGCGCGCTCCCACGACGCCGCCCTGGTCGCCCACCTCAAGCTAGAGATAGAAAAGCTGCGGCGCGAGCTCTTTGGCAGCCGCTCGGAGCGCAAGGCGCGGCTGCTCGAGCAGATGGAATTGCAGCTTGAGGACTTGGAGACGGCGGCGAGCGAGGACGAACTAGCTGCCGAGAAAGCGGCGGCCCGGAGCCAGACGGTTCGCATATTTGAGCGCAAGCGGCCGTCGCGCAAGCCATTCCCGGAGCACCTGCCGCGTGAGCGGATCGTGATTGCCGCACCCGAGAGCTGCCCGTGCTGCGGCTCTCCAAAGTTGTCGAAGCTGGGCGAGGATATCACCGAGACGCTGGAGGTGATCCCGCGGCGGTGGAAGGTCATTCAGACCGTGCGCGAGAAGTTCTCATGCCGGGAATGCGAGAGGATAACGCAGCCGCCGGCTCCCTTCCACGTGACGCCGCGCGGTTTTGCCGGGCCGAACCTGCTGGCGATGATCCTGTTCGAGAAGTTCGGCCAGCATCAGCCGCTCAACCGCCAGAGTGAACGTTATGCCCGCGAAGGCATCGATCTGAGTGTCTCGACATTGGCCGACCAGGTCGGCGCCTGCGCGACGGCGTTGCAGCCGCTCTATGAGCTGATCGAGGCCCATGTTCTGGCCGCCGAGCGCCTGCACGGCGATGATACTACGGTGCCGATCTTGGCCAAGGGCAAGACCGTCACCGGCCACATCTGGACCTATGTCCGCGACGACCGGCCCTTTGGAGGCCGTGCGCCGCCAGCGGCGCTCTACTACGCCTCGGGCGATCGACGACAGGAGCATCCCGAGCGGCATCTTCGAGGCTTCGCCGGCATTCTCCAGGCCGATGCCTACAGCGGCTACAATGCGCTCTACGATCCGTCGCGGACCCAGGGAGCGATCACGCCGGCGCTGTGCTGGAGCCACGCCAGACGTCAGTTCTTCGAACTGGCCGACATCGCCGCCAATGCCCGGCGTGGCCGACAGGCGCCGGCGATCTCGCCCATTGCCTTCGAAGCCGTCAAGCGCATCGACGCGCTGTTCGACATCGAGCGCGCCATCAAAGGCCTCAACGCGGGAGAACGCCTGCGCGTGCGGCAGGAACAGAGCCGGCCTCTGTTGACTGCCTTGGAAGCATGGCTGCGGGATGAGCGCTCCCGGCTGTCGCGCTCGGCCTCGGTCGTCAAGCCGATCGATTATCTGCTCAGGCGCTGGGATCGCTTCACCGGCTTCCTCGACGACGGCAGAATTTGCCTCACGAACAATGCTGCCGAGCGGGCGCTCAGAGGCTTCGCTTTGGGACGAAAATCGTGGCTCTTCGCCGGTTCCGAACGCGGCGCGGCCCGGGCAGCCGCCATGTCCACGCTCATTACGACGGCAAAGCTCAACGATGTCGATCCGTTGGCCTGGCTGGCCGACGTGCTCGCGCGCATCGCCGGCATCCCACATAGCCGGCTTCCTGAATTGCTACCGTGGGAATGGAGAAAGCCCGATCAGCAAGCGGCAGCCGCCTGAACCATGGCAGCGATCGCCCACGTCTTCACGATCCGGCGCGTCGCCCAAATCCTGGGCCAGGATGAAGACCTGCTGTGGGACCTGTCGGACCAGCTCGAGCCTGAGGAGGGTAAGCTGTGGGTCTACGATATCGATGGAATCGAAACCCCTGCCTTTAGCGACTTCGGCATCGAGGCCCTTCGCGGAATCATTCGAGACCAGCTCGATCCAACTGGCTAACCGGCGACAGCTAGTTGTCCCTTCAAATCCGGCACGCCGCGGTCCCTACCGGATGCTTACCTTGACCGGTCGGAATGTCACCCAGGAAACGTGTTCGACGTGGAAACGTACCACGGCCGGTAGACGGTGTTCGACCAAGGCAATCAGATTGCGGTCAACGTCAATCCGGATCTCAGACCGCTTCTTTGATGGCGGAAAGGAACTGCTTAGTCCGCTCACGTTGCGGCTTTCCAAAAAGCTCGTGGGGAGTGCCTTGCTCTTCTATCTTTCCGCCGTAAAAGAAGCAGACACGGTCAGAAATATCGCGCGCAAAGCCCATTTGATGGGTTACCATCAGCATCGTGAGATTGTGTTCGGTAACTAGCTTGCGTATCACGTTTGTCACTTCCCCAATCACTTCCGGATCCAAGGCGGAGGTAACCTCGTCGAAAAGCATCACCTTTGGCCGCATAGCCAACGCGCGGGCAATTGCAACGCGCTGCTGTTGCCCGCCCGAAAGGCGCGAAGGATGTTGATCCTTTTTGTCGATCATGCCGACCATGTGCAGCAGCTCTTCCGACCGCTCCCGCGCTTCTTTTTTTGAAAGACCTAGAACGTAGACAGGACCTTCCATACAGTTTTGGAGGGCAGTCATGTGAGGGAACAAATTAAAGCTCTGGAAGCACATGCCGATAGCAGTCCGCATCCGCCGAAGGTGACGCTCATCCGCGGGAACGAGCACCCCGCCTGTGGCCATATGAGTAAGTGGCTTGCCCTCAACGTAGATCACGCCATCATTGATAGTCTCGAGAGTCATGAGGGCACGTAAGACAGTGGTCTTGCCGGAACCTGACGGACCGATAATTGAAACCATCTCCCCTTCAGCAACATCGAAATTCAGGTGTTCGATGACGTTGAGCTCGCCATAGCTCTTTCTGACATTCAGGAATCTGACCATAGGACGGTCAGAAGCAGGCAACTCTAAAGGATAATCGCTCATCTCTCTCTTCACAGGCCCAGCCCCAACCGCAGTCGACGTTCGAATATTTTTAACAACCCGGCCGTTGGCAGCGAAATCAACAAGAAGATTAAACCCACTAGCGTGAATGGCTCAAGGTACCTATAATTTTCCGAACCGATCGCATTCGCGGCGTGCATAAGCTCCATCACGCCAATTACCGATAGCATCGGCGTATCCTTGAGAATGCCAACGAGATAGTTCCCCATTCCTGGCACAGCAGTCAAAAGCGCTTGTGGTATGATGATGCGCCAGTAGGTATGAGCTGGGGACATGTTTATCGCGCGACATGCTTCCCATTGTCCGCGCGGTACTGCTTCGAACGCTCCACGGTAGACCTCGGACAGGTATGCCGAGTAGTGAACCCCGATCGCCAATATACCCGATGTCCAAGGCGATAAAAGGATACCAAATTGGGGAGCGACGTAAAACACGAAAAATATCTGAAGCACGAGCGGTGTCGAGCGAACAAACTCAACGAGCTCCCGCACTACCATTCGTGCGGGTGCAAACGTTGACTGTTGCGATAGGGCTAAAAGCAGACCCAGGACAAGCGCCATCGCATAACCCGCACAGGCCGCAATCAGTGTGTTACCGGTCGCCCATAGAAGCTTCGGCAAAATTTCCCAGGCAAAGTCCCAGTTCCATGCGCTACTCATTACCTGCCTAACCTCCGTGCCATGGCCCGCTCAGCCCAGCGCATGATCGGAGTTATGGCCACTCTCGCAAGCAGATAGTAAATGATAAGCGCTGTGCCGAACGCCTGTGCGGATGCGTAGGTTGAAGCATTGATCTGCTTTGCTTCAAACATCAAATCTGTAACCGATATCAGAGATACAAGTGCGGTGCCTTTAAGCAACTCGATCAGAAGATTTCCCCATGGTGGCAGCATAAGCGCAAACGCTTGAGGCAACACGATACGTCGCATTCTCATGTAGGGTGACATAGATATTGCAATTGCGGCCTCCCACTGTCCACGAGGAACAGCTTGGATTGCGCCTCGCACCACCTCGGCACCATATGCGCCGTAATTTAGTCCCACTGACACGAAGCCGGCAACGAAGTTTGGGAGCGTAATACCAAAAAGGGGCAAAACGAAAAAGATCCAGTATAACTGGACCAGAAGTGATGTACCTCGAAATATTTCTATGAAGAATACTGAGGCGCCATGGATCAGTTGGTTCCTTGAAAGCTTTCCAAGTCCCGCTGCCAATGCAACCGATATTGCCACGAGCGCAGCGAGGAGAAATTGCAGACAGGTCACCCACGTTCCATAGATCAACACCGAACCATATGTTTGAAGAAGTTCCCAGACGGGCATCGGGTCAGCCTCTGAACGCGCACTGGGGAGGCCAAGGCCTCCCCAGGAGAAGTAGGTCTAGCATCAGCGATTGGCGCAAACCCATTCCGCAGACTTGTCATTTGGCAAAAGCTTTGCGTCGTAGCCGTAAGCCTCGACGGCTTTCATCATCTCGGGAGTTCCGATGTATTTCTTCTGAGCTTCGTTGAACTTCTCCACAAAGTCCTTGTCCGCGCCTCTAAAGGCTATGCTCACCCAATTTTGAGTCGATTCCGGCATTGCGTCTGGGTCGGTCACCTCAAGCTTTCCGCCGGATTTGTCAGCGACAGACCGCGACAAAAGATATCCCGACGCGCCGGCGTCTGCGCGTCCCGACTCAACCGCCGCGAGTATCTCTGTTTGACCCGGCACTTGCATGATCTGCGCTTCGGGTACCCCGGCTTTCTTAGCCTGCTCTATGTTACTGTATCCGATGCCGGTCACCATCGTTGCGCCCTTCTTAGCAATGTCCTCGTAATTCTTGAGTCCTTTAGGATTGCCAGCTGGTACGATCAGCGCGTCCGTTACCTTCGCCAATGGCTCCGAGAAGGTGACGCTTGCACACCTTGATTTGAGAATGTAAAGGCCACCCGTGGCCATATCAAAACGTCCAGATTGCAGGCCAGGGATAAGCCCGCCCCAATCTGTTACGACAGTCTCCACGTTATCGTAGCCCATCTGTTTTAGCACGCCCAGTGCGATCGCATTAACGAACCCTACTGGTTGATTCTTGTTGTCGGGAAAAGCGAAGGGTTCTTCGTTGGCAAAGCCGATGCGGATGGATTTGCCGCTGGCGATACGGTCTGACAAATCTCCTGCGTGGACCGGTGCAATTGCGGCATAAGCGATGGCCAATCCTGCCGCTATTTTTGCGATTCTCTTGTTCATGTTTCAGTTCCCTTGTTGAGTGATTGAACGGCTCCCGCGAGCCGGCATTTTTTTCTTTGTAGAAGCGTTATTTGGGAGAGCTGGTCTCCATTAGCCTAGTCCAACACGCATGAGGCCAGAACCGCCCGACCTTATCCAGCCGCCTAACTCATCCTCGCGTATCCCCTCAGTCGATGACGATCAGGCGGCGCTCCACGTCGCAGAAGCGTTGACCACCTTTCGCGGTGACCACGAAAGATTCTGAGATCGCTGCGCCAAACTCGTCGAGCCATACCCCGGATTGGAAGTGGAAGCACATTCCTTCCTGCAGGGGCGTCTTTTCGCCGGCGCGGATGCTGACTGTCCGTTCGCCCCAGTCTGGTGGGTAAGCGATACCAATGGAGTAACCGACGCGGCTATCTTTGCTGTAGCCATTGCGCTTCAAAACAGTTTGGAAGACTGCCGCGACTTCTTCGACGGTCACCCCAGGCTTGGCCGCTTCGAGTGCGAGATCGCCGCCCTCAACAATGACTGACGCCAGGCGCGAGACCTCCTGCGGAGGCTTTCCGACATGAATCGTTCTCGTGAGTGGGGTGGTGTAGTGTCGGCGTGCCGCTCCAAGCTCCATGACCACCAGGCCAGACTCGAGGACCTTCTGATCGCTCCATGTTAGGTGACAGGTGCTTGTCCCCTCCCCGATCTGAAGCAATGGAGATAGGCTTGTGTAGTCACCGAATTTTCCGTCCACGCCTAAAATCTGATTACGGTAAACATCCGCTATGACTTCGTAATCGCGAACACCCGGTTTGAGCCTGGCAATAGCCTCTCGCATGGTATGGCTGATAATTCGGCCCGCCTCCCGCATGTAGACAAGCTCGGCTTCGGACTTGACGAGCCTAGCCCAGTTCACGAGCTCGCGGCTATCCGCAAACTTTGCGTTTGGGAGCCCCCGGACCAAGTGCTGATGAGCCCGTGCCGTGTAGTAGTGGGCATCGAGCTCGACGCCTATTCGAGCAGAACCCCAGCCCTTGGAGATGATGAGTGCACTAAGATCATCAAACGGATGGTCATCGGGATGATGGACGAGGGCTTCTCGGAAGGAGACGATGTTCGCTTCAGGCAGGTTCGTCGTAACGCTTGCCGACTTGGCATCGATCGGGCGTCCGAACCAGAACGGCATGTCCTCATTGACATGAACCAGCACCGCTTGCGGAGTGTAGAACGACCAGCTGTCGAAGCCGGTAAGCCAACCCAGGTTGGCGGGGTCTTGGCAAATGAGCAGATCAAACCCGGCCTTCTCCATCCGGTTTTTGACGTCTTGGACGCGACGGTCGAACTCCTCGGGTAAAAAGGGTTTCTGGTAGTTCATGCGTACGATCCTTCTCGGAATTCAGCACGAGCGTGCTCGAGTTCACCGACATTCATCCCGCGATTGCCGGGAACGGTGGTGGCCAAATGCCTGTCAGTTTGATGTCCATGCTCCCTGCGGTGCCCCCGCGCCGTCCCTCGTTTTGTCTGTCTCATGAGAGCTAGGGGAGCATTCGTCGGAAGGGGTGCGCAGTCAAATGCAGTGTTTATATTGGCGTCATCTCACTTCGAGATGGCGGCGTCCGCAATTGGAGAGCCTCCGCCTTGAGCGCTGCAACTGGAACTGGTCAGGCACTTTCACGCTGGTAGCCCCCAGTATCCATCTGAAAACACGATGGTGCTCGTATGAAATTTATATTGGGCTTAGGCGGCCTGTTCAGGGCTTAATCAGCTGCACGTCGAGATTTCGTGATTGCAACGCACATCGTCAGGGCGAACAACGAAGTGAACATCAAAGACATCGTGTTGGCGCCGGGCACCGGCGCATTCTTTTATGACGACCAGGCCGCAATAAGGGCGGGCGCTGGCCAGGACGGTTTTTTGTATATCGGGGAACCGCTGACCGCCGGCCTGACGTCCATAAGAACGCCCGCGTCATCGCTCAGCATCGGGCTCGTGCTGGCCGACGACACGGTTGTCTGGGGCGATATGATGAGCGTTCAATACTCGGGGGCCGGTGGCCGCGATCCCCTGTTCGACAGCAACGCAATGTCAAAGTTGACGAGAGAGGTTGTCGCTCCAAGAATCCTGTCCGTTGATACGTCTTCATTTCTGGAAGCCTGTTCGCAGGTATTGGCTCCTATGGAGGGGAAGCGCTTGCCCCTGGCCTTAGAGTACGGCGTGAGCCAGGCGCTTCTGCGAGCCGCCGCGCATATCGGGCGAAAGACAATGGCCGAGGCTGTCTGCGACTCCTTCAGCCTCCCCCTGCCGACCCGGGGTGTCCCGATCTATGCGCAAAGCGGAGATGCGCGCGAGATCAACGTCGACAAAATGATCCTGAAGGCGGTCGATGTTCTTCCGCACGGCCTCATTAACTCAAGGCAGAAATTCGGTGTAGGAGGCCACACCTTTCTCGAATTTGTTCAATGGGTGGCTGCCCGGACGCAGCAAATAGGTAGCCCTGGGTATCGGCCAGTGCTGCACTTTGACGTGTATGGCTGGATCGGCCTTGAGCTGGGTCTCGATCCCCAAGTGATTGCCGATTTCATAAGCCGCGTGGCGGAAACGGTTCCCGATTTTGTGGTGAACATTGAATCTCCGGGAGACTTCGGCTCAACAGAAGCCCAGGTCGAGAACTACGCTCGGATTGTCTCGATCTTGGATGGCCGAGGCCCCAACGCCCGGATCGTTGTCGACGAACGCTGCAACACCCTGGATGACATCAGGCAATTTGCCGAGGCCCACGCCGCACACCTGGTGCAGATCAAGACGCCCGACGTTGGCTCCATAGCGGATACCGCGAAAGCGGTGCTGATTTGCAAACAACATCAGGTCGGGGCCTATGTGGGAGGCAGTTGTACCGAAACAGACTTGTCCGCCCGAGCGACCGTCCATGTGTCCGTCGCAACCCGGGCTGACATGATGCTGGCAAAGCCCGGCATGGGAGTCGACGAGGGCATATCCATCGTAGGCAATGAGCAAAACCGCCTTCTCGCTCTTCTCGAAAGACGACGTGCAGGACAGGACGAGGCCCGGGAGTCGCACGACGCCATTATACCAAGGGTCGTAGTGCGGTGACAAACGCTCTCGAAGGGATCACCGTCGTCGCGGTGGAGCAGGCGGTCGCTGCGCCGTACGCGTCATCTCGGCTTGCCGATGCCGGCGCACGGGTCATCAAGGTGGAACGGCCGGAAGGCGATTTCGCGCGCAATTACGACAGCCTGGTCCAAGGGCAGAGCGCCTATTTCGTGTGGCTCAACCGCGGCAAAGAGTCGGTTTGCCTGGATCTGCGGGTTGAAGCGGACCGCGAACTCCTCGCTGTTCTGGTGTCGTCGGCTGACGTTTTCATTCAGAATCTCAAGCCAGGGAGTATGGCTAAGCTCGGTTTCGGCTCAGCGAGCCTTCGCGAGCGCTATCCAAGTTTGATTACCTGCGACATTTCGGGGTTCGGCGAAGGTGGGGATTATTCCCATCTTAAAGCTTACGACCTCATCGTTCAGGCCGAAAGCGGCCTGTCTGCCATCACGGGCACCCCGGAAGGCGCAGCACGGGTCGGTGTATCTGTGTGTGATATCTCTGCAGGCATGACCGCGCACAGCGCCATCCTACAAGCCCTCTATGCTCGCGTGACCACAGGAAAAGGTGCTGCTATCCAGGTATCGCTCTTTGATGCCGTGGCGGACTGGATGAATGTCCCAGTCCTCCAGCACGACTATGGAAACTACCCCACGTTGCGTTTCGGCGTGAACCACCCATCACTGGCGCCTTACGGAGCTTACCGATGTGCCGACGGCAAGTCCGTGATCTTCTCGGTTCAGAACGACCGGGAATGGGTCAGTTTTTGTGATGCTTTCCTAAAGATTCCGGAGCTCACCCGGGCCCCAGGGTTCGCGTTCAATATGGACCGCCTGGGTAATCGCGCGGCGCTTGATCAAATAATCCAAGCTCGATTCTCGGAACTGTCGAGCAGCGACGCGATGCGGGAACTCGAGTCCGCAGGCCTTGCTTACGGAAGGATGAATGACATTGCGGCGGTATCCGACCATCCACATATCCGTAGGGCGGAAGTTGAGACACCAGGCGGCAATATCGACGTGATTGCTCCGGCCGCGATTTTTGACAAGGAACCTGTGGCGTTGCGCCCGGTGCCAGCGCTGGGCGCTCATACGGCGGCTATTCGTCAAGAATTTTCCACTACCAGCGTTCCTCAAGGGCGATGAGGTCGCGGTGACAGAGATCGGCGACATTGACTCCACCAAGGCTTCCCAGGACCGACGTTGGCGTTCGCTCTTGTTCGTGCCTGCCCACTTGCCCAAGTTCGTGTGCAAGGCCCACGAGCGGGGCGCGGACGGGATCGTGCTGGATTTGGAGGATTCCGTCCCGTATTCGTCCAAATCCGAAGCCCGGCATCGGCTGGGGGAGAGCATCGCTCAGTCGGGACAGAAGGCTTCGTCGGTGCTAGTCCGGGTGAACCGTGGCTTGAGGGCTCTCTGCGCAGACTTGGACGTAGCAATCGTGTCCGGTGTCGACGCCCTTGTTTTGCCAAAGGTTGAATCAGCTGAGTGGATCGTCGAGATTGCTCAGGAGATTCTGGCGCTTGAGCAGGAACGCGGCCTGGTGGCGGGCGCGATCCGGCTCGTGGCGCAGATTGAGACCCCGGCTGCGCTGCCCCGGCTCCCGGCAATTGCGACGGCACACCCGCGGCTGATCGCGATGTCGCTTGGGCCTGAGGATTTTAGTTCGGCTGTCGGCGGGCAGCCGACAGCTGATCTACTCTTGGCCCCTAATCTTGCGGTTCTGTTTGCCGCGCGTGCTGCAGGCCTCTTCCCGCTTGGGTTTGTCGGAAGCATTGGGGATTTTGCGGATATCGAGAAATTTCGTGAAATCGCGCGTCACGCTAATACTCTAGGATTTGCTGGTGCGTTCGCCATTCATCCTGCGCAAGTTGTCGTTCTCAACGAAGCGTTCGCTCCACTCCCCGATGAACTGGAATGGGCGAGGCGCGTGGTGCGGGCGGAACAGGAAGCCAAGGCAAAGCGCTTGGGCGCTTTCACGGTTGATGGGAAGATGATCGATCTCCCAGTCATACGTCGCGCGCGCGCGCTGCTTTCTCTGAGCCAAAGCCCTGGAGACCCGCTCCGGCTGAACCGCTAAGCGACGCAATGGCTCTTCCGCGCCATCTGATTCCGAGATAGGTTCTCCTGTGGCAACGTTCTGGATGCGTTGCAGGTAGGTCAGCCGTAAGTGGAATTCAGACAGCTCAGATATTTTGTCGGCGTGGTCGAGGCAGGCAGCTTCACCAAGGCTGCTGCTATGCTAAACGTCGCCCAGAGCGCTCTCAGCCTTCATGTCCGCCAGCTCGAAGAGGCGTTCGGCACCCAGCTCCTGATTCGTGACCGCAGTGGTGTCAGCGTCACGCCTTCCGGGGCAAAACTCCTCGAACGCGCGCGAACCATTCTGAACGAAATCAGGATCACGAAGGCCGAGATGAGCAACACGGCCGCGTCCGGAGAGGTCACGATTGGCATCCCGTCCGGGGCCGCCCGTGTGCTTTCAGGACCATTGCTCGAGGTTGTTCGTAACGAGCTCCCATCTGTGACGTTGAAGATGGTCGAGGGTATGACCGGACCTCTGGAAGAGTGGATGGCGGCTGGCCGGTTTAACCTCGCCATTCTCTACCGCACCGCAGACGCCATTGCCGGTCTTCCGATACTGGCCAGGGAAGACTTTTGTCTGGTTGCCCCGCCAAATCTGCCTCCCTTCCCTGATGTGGTGGCGCTGTCGGACCTCCACGCGTTTCCCCTCGCTGTTCCGATGCGCAACAACAATGTCCGGCGCTCGGTCGCGGATGTCGTGGCTCAGCATGGCTGCCGCCTCGACGTCAGGTTTGAAGTGGACTCGTTGTCCACGATCATCAGCATGGTCACGGAAGGCAAGGCGTACTCCATCCTCACGCCCTCAGCCATCCACAGGGAGGTCCAGCAGGGGCTGGTTCATATGGTCCGGATCGTCGACCCCGTCATCACGCGCTCGGTCGTGCTGGCCGTAAACCCCAAGGACGAGAATTCGCCCGCTGTGTCGGCGGTCCGCAAGCTGATCCCACGCATTGTGCGGGACCTGATTGAAAGTGGGCAATGGCTGGCCAAGGCCCCTGCGGAAGCCGCCACCGCGCAGCCCTGAGCCGAGTACGCGGCGATCTCGTTTCCAGATAGTAATCGGCAAAATTCCATATTTGACCCCGGGCCGCCGTCAAGATGTAAGTGCAAAGGACTGGGATCCATCCGGCTGGCGCACACCGTATACGGCCTCGATTCTGAACCGGAGCATAAAATGTCAGACGCCAAGCGGTATGAGCTGTTCATAGACGGTGAGTGGCGGTGTGGCGGCAAGGGCGAGATCCCGGTCATTAATCCTGCAACGGAGCAAGCATTCGCCTCGGTCGCCTCGGCATCGTCCCAAGACTTGGAGGATGCCTTGGCATCCGCCGAACGCAGTCGGCCAGCCTGGGCCGCGCTTGCCGCGCGCCAACGGGGTGCCATACTCGTTGCGGCTGCAAACATACTCGCGGGAAGAGTTGGTGCGGCAGCTAAGGCCCTCTCGGCGGAGCAGGGCAAGACCTTGGCCGAAGCAGCAGGCGAATATAGACGCGCGCTTGAAATGCTGGAGTGGAACGGCACCCACGCGGAAGAGCTTAGTGCGTCCCTTCCTATGGGGCCTGACCGCATGCTCGTGCCCGAGCCGCTTGGCGTTGTCACCGCATTTACCCCTTGGAACTATCCGGCGGTCCTCAATGCTCGCAAACTCGGCGCCGCCCTAGCAGCCGGATGCCCCGTGATCCTTAAAGGCGCGGAAGAGACACCGAGCGCCAGTGTCTACATCATACAGGCCCTGCATGACGCGGGTATTCCGGCCGGCGTCGTCAACCTTGTTTTTGGCGTGCCGGCAGACATCTCGCAACACCTGCTCAAATCCCCCATAGTCAAAGTCCTTAGTTTCACGGGTTCCACGGTGGTCGGAAAACATCTCGCCAGGCTGGCCGCCGAAAACCTGCAACGGTGCGTGCTGGAACTCGGTGGGCACTGCCCTGTGATTGTCTGCGAGGATGCGGATCTCGAAGCTTCGGCAAAAGCGATCGCCGATTATAAATTCGAATGCGCCGGTCAAAGCTGCAACGCGCCGAGCCGCATTCTTGTGGCCCGGCCGGTCTATCAGCAATTTCTGTCGCGGATGGCGGATGCGGCGAAATCGATCGAGGTCGGCGCTCCCGATGCTCCGTGTACCGAAATGGGTCCAATGGCTAACGGCCGCAGGATTGAAGCGTTGCAGCGGCTGACTAAAGATGCAGTGGGGAGAGGCGCGCGCATAGAAATTGGCGGCGCGAGACTGGACCGCCCGGGTTTCTACTGGCCCCCGACGATTCTGACCGAGGTGCCTCCCGGTTCGGATATTCTGCGTGAGGAACCTTTCGGGCCAATCCTCACGATAGCCCCCTTTGACACCATTGAAGACGCTATCGCAGAGGCCAATGACACCGAATATGGCCTGGCCTCGTACTTCTTCACGTCGTCACCGGAGACCAAACGCCTGTTGGCGAGCAGACTTTCGGCAGGCGCAGTCAGTATCAATTTCCTCAAGGGCGTCGCCGCTGATGCGCCGCATTCGGGCGTCAAGCAAAGCGGCTACGGCTACGAAGGGGGCGAGCAGGGCATGCGGAGCTTCCAGAACCTGAAACTGGTCAACGGGCTGGACGCGCTTGAGCGATAAGCGCAAATACACCTCTATTCGCGGAGAGGACATCGCGCAGAGCATCGCCGATGCCCTGCAGTACGTGTCGTACTTTCATCCGCCCGACTACATTCAATACCTCGCGCAAGCCTACCGACGCGAGAAAAGCGCCCCCGCGAAGAATGCCATCGGGCAGATTCTGGTCAATTCGCGTATGGCCGCCTTCGGCCGGCGTCCGATTTGCCAGGATACGGGCCTCGTCGTGGTCTTCGCCAAGGTCGGCATGTCGGTGCTCATCAACGCGGAGCTTTCCTTCGTAGAGCTTATTAACGAGGGCGTCAGACGAGCCTACCTCGACCCGGACAATCCTTTGCGCCCCTCCGTCGTCATGGACCCTCTCGCTGGCCGGACCAACTCCCGTGACAATACCCCGGCGATCGTTCATGTCGAATTAGTGGCCGGCGACACAATCGAGTTCACGGTCTCTGCGAAGGGCGGCGGGTCTGAAAACAAAGCCCGCTTCACCACGCTCAATCCGACCGCCTCGGTTGCGGATTGGGTGGTCGAGACCGTTGCCACACTGGGAAGTGGCTGGTGTCCGCCAGGGATGATTTCGGTCGGCATCGGCGGAAGCGCGGAAAAGGCAATGCTGCTCGCCAAGGAGGCGATGAACGAGCCGATCGACATGGCTGACCTGATTGCGCGTGGAGCCTCGTCCGCCGAAGAGGCTTTACGGATCGAACTCTACGACAGGATCAACGCATTGGGCATAGGCGCTCAAGGCTTGGGCGGGTTGACCACGGTTGTCGACGTCAAGGTCGCGACCTATCCGACCCACGCCGCCTCCAAGCCTGTTGCTCTTATTCCGCAATGCGCAGCAAACCGGCATGTCACGTTCGTCCTGGATGGATCCGGACCCGTAACTCTGGAGCCGCCTGACTTGTCCCAATGGCCAGACATTGGACCCGAAGACTTACGTCCCGAGGGCGTCCGGCGTGTGAACCTCGATACACTGGCGAAGGATGACACCCGGCAATGGCGGTGCGGCGAGACGCTGCTGCTGTCCGGTAAACTTCTGACGGGCCGGGACGCTGCCCACAAGCGCATTGCAGAGCTGATCGACGCGGGCAAGCCCCTTCCGGTCAACTTCGCCGGGCGGGTGATTTACTATGTGGGTCCCGTGCGCGCTGTTGGAAGCGAAGTTGTGGGACCGGCTGGGCCGACAACGTCGAACCGAATGGATGGGTTTGTGGAAAAGATCCTAGCCGCCACCGGGCTTCTTGCCATGATCGGCAAGGCCGAACGCGGGCCCGCCGCTATCGAATCGATCGTCAGGCATCAGGCACCATACATGGTGGCCGTCGGCGGGGCTGCATACCTGATATCGAAATCAATCAAATCTGCACGGTTGGTAGCGTTCGAAGACCTTGGGATGGAGGCGATCTATGAATTTGAAGTTCAGGATATGCCGGTGATCCTGGCAGTAGATACGGCCGGCGCTTCAATCCACACCTCTGGCCCCGCTGAATGGCGGAAGCAGATGGCAGCCGACAGCATTGCCCGCAGCATCGGCGTTTGAGGGTGCAAAGTTCCGCCTCGAGGATCTTTGGGGTCCTCAACGGGGACACAAAACGTTGCCGGGACAACGGCCTTCGCCAGTATTATCCGCATCGATAGTCCCCTCCGCACGAAGTCTCGTAAGATGACGTTGGCACGCAGTGGCGCAAACTCCGAACTTTTCCGGAATTGCATCGCAGGTTGGGCGGCTATTCCATTGACAATGCAGTTTGCGGACGCCGATCTGATCGTACTTGATTTACGATGATCTCACCTGTCGCTGTATCCTACAACATCACGATACTGGGTTAACCGGCCGAAGCCATGATTTAAGTGCCTAATAGAGGCTACGGGCAATGAATGCGCCTGAGGTCAGTGACTCTCGAAGGGACCGCCGACAGTACGTTTTACTGAGGCAATGCTGCATAAGGAGGCCTGGCAGTGCAGAAAACCTGCTGTCTAAGCCCGCAGATCGGAGGAAATGAATCCAAAGACAACGGTAGTGTCTTGATACAACGCGCCTTGTCCCGCACTCCCGCGACCAGGCTAGAACGGGGTTTAAAATGGCCGGCAAACTACCATCTCATGTCGAATACGTTGTCATTGGAGGGGGCATTATCGGCCTCTCGATAGCTTACCATCTGACCCGTCTCGGTCACCGCGACGTTCTGCTTCTGGAGCGCGACCAGCTGACATGCGGGACGACCTGGCATGCCGCAGGCCTCGTGACACAACTCCGTGCCAATGAAACCATGGCCAAGCTCGCTCAATACTCTGCCGATCTGTTCAGGGACCTCGAAAATCTGACCGGTCAAGCCACTGGCTTTCGGCAAACCGGCTCCATCACCGTCGCTGCGACCCAGGAACGGCTTGAAGAGCTCAAGCGCGGGTGTTCGATGGGCCGCTCGTTTGGCCTGGACGTGGAGATGATAGGCGCTGCGGAAGCCCAGCGCCGCGTTCCATTGCTCGAGGTCAGTGATGTCCTAGGGGCGGCATGGATCGCTTCCGACGGGATGACCAACGCTGTCGATACGGCGCGTGCCTTCGCAGTTGGCGCGCGCCAGGGTGGAGCAACGATCCTTGAGCGGACTCCGGTCACACGTATCCTCGTCGAGAAAGGCCGCTTCGTTGGCGTGGAAACCAGTCAGGGAACGGTCCGTGCTGAACAGGCGGTCATCTGCACTGGCCTGTGGACGCGGAATGTGGCTGCTGAACTCAACTGGTCGGTGCCGTTGCATGCTGCCGAACATTTCTATGTTGTCACCGAGGCGATTCCCGACCTACCCCTCGACCTGCCGACTATTCGCGATATGGACGCGCGCGTCTATGCAAAGGCCGACGCCGGGAAACTGCTCGTGGGCTTCTTCGAGGCCAATGGCAAACCTTGGGGCATGAATGGAATACCCCAGGATTTCAGTTTCGATTCGTTGCCCGAAGATTTCGACCACATCGAACCGTACCTCTCTGCGGCCATAGAGCGCATGCCTGTCTTGGCAGATATCGGCCTCCAACTGAATTTCAATGGCCCTGAGAGCTTCACGCCGGACAATCGGTTCCACCTCGGGCCATCACCTGAAATTCAAGGTCTGTATGTCGCCTCTGGATTTAATTCCTGCGGCATCGAGTCCTCGGGTGGTGCGGGCAAGGTCATGGCAGAATGGATGTCGACTGGCTTGCCAGCGGGAGACTGCTGGGAAATGGACGTCCGGCGGTCAATGCCATTTCAGCGGAACAGGCGGTATCTGTACGATCGTACGGTGGAGGCGGTCGGCAACCTCTGGGCGCTTCATTTGCCGCATAAGTCACCGAAGACGGCACGCAACGTGCGCGTGTCCCCCTTGCACGACCGTCTGTCCGCCGTCGGCGCAAACTTCGGTGAAAGTGCCGGTTGGGAACGCGTTCAATGGTTTGGTGCGCCTGGATCGCCGAAAAGGCATGCAACGTTCGGCCGGGACGAATGGTTCGAGCGAAGTGGCGCGGAACATACGGCCACCCGCTCCGGCGTCACCCTATTCGACCAAACCTCCTTCGCGCACCTTCTGGTGCAGGGGTCAGATGCCCTTGCGCTGCTACAGTGCTTGTCCACGAACGACGTGAACGTAGCCGTCGGCCGTGTTGTCTATACGCCGTGGCTGAACGAGCGAGGCGGTATGGAGTCCGACGTCACGATCGCGCGCATCAGTGACGAGGAATTTCTTGTCGTGACGGCGGCCGTCCAACGCACCCGTGATCTCGCCTGGCTGCGTTTGCATGCCGCGGGAGCCGGCCACGTCTCGGTTGCCGACGTCTCATCAGGATATACGACCCTCTCCGTGATGGGTCCGCGATCGCGTGAGTTACTTGAGCGCGTCAGTCCTGCGGATTTTTCTAACGAGGCATTTCCCTTCGCGACGGCTCGTGAAATCGAGGTCGGGTATAGCCTCGCGCTCGCATTCCGGATGACCTTTGTCGGCGAGTTAGGCTGGGAACTTCACATCCCAACCGAACAAACACTAGGGGTCTATGACGCCCTTGTGGCCGCCGGTGCCGATATCGGCCTAGGCCACGCCGGATATGTCGCTCTCAACACGCTGCGCCTGGAAGCGGGCTACCGTGACTGGGGTGCAGATGTGGGTGATGAGGACACCCCGTTGGAATCGGGACTGGGGTTCACGGTTGCCTGGGATAAGCGCGAGGATTTCATCGGACGCGCTGCACTGGAGGCCCAGCGCGGCAAACCCTTGTGCCGGCGGCTGGTCCAGTTCGCTGCCCCAAATGCCAAATCGTTGATGTTCGGGACCGAGCCTGTCTGGCGTGACGGCAGCCTTGTCGGATACCTTCGCTCGGCTGGATTTGGCCACACTGTGGGTTGCGGCATCGGCATGGGATATCTCACAGCCGAGGCCGGGGTAACGGCTGATTGGCTGTCGGAAGGGACATTCGAGATCGAGATCGCTGGGGAGCGCTATCCCGCCATAGCTTCTTTGCGACCATTCTATGACGCCGGACGAAGCCGCGTGAAGGGCGAGTGGCACTGCGTGGAGGAGCTGGTCGCGCCGGAGCTTCTCAAGGCCTAAGCCTTTCGTTCCCGGTCAATCTATGGTCATCTCGCAGCTATGCGGGGACCAGTAGGCGTCCTGTTCGCGGTGCCTGCTTCACTCTAGTCTAGGCGATGCAAAATTCTCCGGACCGGGAAGCGACTCAGTGACGCGACATCCGAAAGGAGTTGTGGAATTCGGAATTAGCGGGCTTCTTGGCGCGAACTACACGCTGCACTCTGTCGTTACACAAGAAAGTGGCGTTGCTGGTCGCCTTATTGCGCGACGGCCCAACCCGTTGCCTCAGGCCTCAATGAAGATCGAGTATCGAAGAATACGCCGGATCACCGGGTGGCAGGGGACGCGACATTGAAAACCAAGTCATAGCCCCGCGCCGTTCGCCTCCACCTTGAATAAAGCAATAGCTTTTTAAACTGAAGGCTGATGGTCAGTCTTGGTCTCCTCAAGAAAAGAGGCACATTTATCCACAAATTGGCCTGATGTCTGGGATGAGCAACGGCGCGACCATTTCGGTTACTGGCAATCCACGTCGGCAGCCACGGCTGGCTTTTTAGCGCCGACGTTGGAATCTTAGGAAGACTAAACTGCGCCCTCGGACTGAAGTGCCTTGTAAGTCGTATCGACGGCACGCATCGTGGCGTCCACGATAATATCGATTTCATCTTTCTTGATGATGAGCGGGGGCGCATATCCCAAGGTATCGGCGTGGGGCATAGCACGAGCGATCACGCCATTGTCCAGCAGCGCTGCTGCCGCGCGCACACCCACTTGGAGCCCTGGGTCGAACGGCACGCGCTGCTTCGGGTCGCGCATAAACTCGACTGCGGACAAGATGCCCACACCGCGGACTTCACCGACAATGGGGTGCCCTTCAAGCTTGGCCTTCATCTGCGCATGCCAGTATGGTCCCACTTCGCGAACATGTTCCAGGATATTCCTTTCCTTTAGGACCTGAATGTTTGCCAGCGCTGCTGCGGCACAAAGCGTATGGCCCGAGTACGTCCAGCCGTGACCCAAAGGACCGTATTTCTCGCTGCCCTGCTCCAACACCGCCCAGACCCGTTCTCCAATAATTGAGCCCGAAATCGGGAGGTAGGCCGAACTGAGGCCCTTGGCGATCGTGACCAGGTCCGGACGCATTCCGTACAAATGCGAACCAAATTTCTCGCCGGTGCGACCAAATCCGGTAACGACCTCGTCGGCGATCAGAAGGATATCATATTTGTCCAGCACCGCCTGGATCTCGGTCCAGTACCCCTTCGGCGGTGGGACGATGCCGCCGGTGCCAAGTACGGGCTCTCCGATGAAAGCACCCACGGTATCAGGGCCTTCCGCGATGATCAGGGCTTCGAGCTCCGCGGCGCATCGCTTAGAAAACGCTTCCTCTGTTTCGCCTTCCTGCGCCTGTCGATACCAATGCGGGGTGGTCGTGTGGCGGACGATTTCGAGCGGAAGATCGAAGTGGTTGTGGAAGAATGCCAGTCCCGTCAGACTTCCGGACACCAGGCCGGAGCCATGGTAGCCGCGCTGCCGGGAGATGATTTTCTTCTTTGCAGGGCGTCCGAGGATGTTGTTGTAGTACCAGACCAGCTTGATGTTGGTCTCATTGGCATCGGATCCCGAAAGCCCAAAATAGACGCGCCGCATGTTCTCGCCGAAGTATTCGACCACGGCCTCCGCTAGGAGAGTGACCGTTTTTGTGCTTTGGCTTGCATACACATGGGCGAACGGAAGCTCGTGGGCTTGTTTTGAAATCGCATCGGCGATTTCCTTGCAACCGTAGCCCATGTTCACGCAGTAAAGCCCGCCGAACCCATCCAGGCTTTTGCGACCCTCCGTGTCCCAGATATAGACGCCTTCAGCACCCGCCATAACGCGGTTTGGGGTTTCGCCTCGGCTGTGCTTGGCCAGATGGGTCGAGGGATGGAAAACGTAATTCCGGTCCTTCTCCTGAATTTGCGCGGTACCCAGATTGCTCAGAGCCATTGTTTCTCTCTTTTTCGAATGACGGGCGACCGGCCATACGTCGGTCAGCTGTTCAAAATTAGCAGCAAGTCTACGCGGGCTTCGCGCCAATTCGGCCTTTCGCGTTGAAATTCAGCGAGAAACGGCCCAATCTTTGATTTCCCGTCGCCGAAGTCAGCGCGAGCGGTGCTCAGAAGACCCGTTGCGACACTAGGCGGCCAAAGTACCTTCAACTAGGTTCACCCAATACCCAATCCCGTAAGGAATGGCATTGTCGTCGAAGTCATAGGTCGGATTGTGAAGCCCGGCCGTGGGTCCATTGCCGAGGAATAGGAACGCGCCAGGCCGCGCTTGCAGCATGTAGGAGAAGTCCTCGGAAACCATCACCGGCTTGACCTGTTCGTTGACCGCCTCTCCCCCGACAAGGCTCCGCGCAGCAGCGGCTGCCAATTCGGTCGCCTCCGTATGGTTGAACGTCAGTGGCTCAAGACGCCTGTGCCGGTATTCCACTTTGGCCCCGAAAGCCGCCGCAATATTCTCAGCGCAGACCTTGATCTGTTTCTCCGCAAAATCACGCAATGCCGGAGATAGGCTCCTAACCGTTCCGCCCAGCGTCACGGTGTCGGGAATGATGTGGTAGGATTCACTTCCGGCGAATTTTGGCACCGACACGACCAGAGCTTCCGTCGGATCGAGGTTTCGTGAAACCAAGGTCTGGAGAGCCATGACGATCTGAGCTCCGACGACCACCGGATCGATCGTATTGTGAGGCGTGGCAGCGTGTCCGCCGCGGCCGGTTACGATGATGTCGAACTCGTCGAGGGCGGCCATGATGGACCCGTCACGAATCCCGAACTTGCCGACTTCAATTCCGGGCATATTATGCATGCCGAAGACCTGAGATATGTTGAAGCGGTCCATCAGGCCTTCCTGCACCATTCGTCCGGCGCCCTGCCCGTCTTCTTCGGCGGGCTGGAAAATAAGCGCTACCGAGCCTTTGAAATTCCTAGTTGCAGCGAGATGTTTTGCCGCGCCGAGCAGCATGGCCGTATGTCCGTCATGACCACAGGCATGCATCTTTCCTTCGACCTTTGACGTCCAGGGCTTGCCGGTGGCCTCAACAATCGGCAGGGCGTCCATATCCGCCCGCAGTCCAATCGTTGGGCCGTCTCCGCCGGTGCCTTGGATTAGCGCGACAACACCGGTCTCGGCTATGCCCGTCTCAATATGGTTGATCCCGAAAGATGCCAGTTTTTCAGCGACGAAGTTCGCGGTGTTGTGAACTTTATAACCGAGTTCGGGATTCTGATGGAGGTGATGGCGCCAGGTGATAGCCTCTTCGTGAATATCGCGGAAATCATCGACGCTGCGCATTCTTGCCTCCTGCACCAAATAATGAGCAGACCGCGCATTGGGTCTACCAGCTTGAACCAGATCTGTGCAGCCGTGGCTCGGGCATCCTCCAAGATGCGCGGTTCCGCGTCGCATGTCCATCATTGGAAAGCTTCCAGACTTGAACCGCTACAGTCAAATGCATTGTGTGTATTGACCCCATCTCGCTTTGAGATGAGCCTTCCAAATCCCGCGTTTCGCGATGGATGTAACTTGATTCTAGCGGACCTCTCTGATGATCGGACGTATGTATTCGGCGAGGTGCCGGACAAGCAAGACTTGACCGCGTACCTCCCGTTGCCGGTGATCTCATTCATTGCGTTTGCAGCGATACCTGCTGGCTATACGCACCGCACGGAACTGGTACTCTTTGCCAAGAACGGCCTCGATCTGCTGCGGCGGTCCATCCCGCTCGAGCGATCCGCCACGGCAGACGGCTGGCGATCCTGTCGCATGAAGGCGAGGTTGAGGCCGCGGCATGCCTTCTCTCGCGGGTAAGGGAATACACCCTGCGCGTAACTCGTGAGGAGAATGCTGCACGCATAGCGTTGCGCATCACGCTATTCGGTGCAGAGCGATGTGCCCAAGGGCCGGGTCGCCATCGACTTCTAGTGCCTCAGCCGACTTACGCGAGGGGCCGCTCGATCGGCAGATGATGCGGCTGTTCCGGAGAACAGCAAATCCTCACGGCAGCGGGCTGCGCTGTGGGCGTTACTCCTCAATAGGCAAAGCCAACGACGCCTTGATACGATCCATCACAACCATCGTCTTGACTGCTTTGATATCAGACTCGTGAAAAAATCGGCGGGTAAATGCCTCATACTCAGCCATGTCCCGCACCGAGATCATGAGAAGGAAATCGGCTTCACCCGTCACATAATACGCACTCATGATCTCAGGCGTGCGCCGAACCGCTTGCTTGAAGCGATCAATGATATCTACCCGCTCGCGCTCGAGGCTGATAGACGCCAGCATAAGCATGGGCCGACCCACAGCTTGTGGCGAGACGA
>NZ_JAMYLQ010000046.1:0-35607 GCF_040318115.1 Mesorhizobium sp. M1312
TAACTACGCTCGTAAGGACGACCTTAAGAGCGCAGCCTCGCTATCGTAACTTGCTCGCGCAAGGCGGCCCTCGCCGGAGGCGTACAATGCAAGGTACCAAAGCTGGGAGATATTTCGCTGGCGCCGTCCTACAGCCTCCGGGCTGACAAGCCTGCGCCAAGCGCGAGTCTGATGCGGTTTTGCAGTGACATATCGTAGAATGGTAGCCGACTGGCGCCAAGGCGCGGCGGGGTCTCAAACTCAACCGCCTCTGCCTCTCCGAAATTTGTCCTTGGGCCGCCGCTTCAGCAGATACGATCGAACTTAGGACCTTAACCAGGTCGGAACGACATTTGCAAAACGCAACAAAACGCCGTAGCACGAGCGTAGAGCGCTACCTCCGGATCAAAGCTGGCAGGTTAGTAGCGAACCATCACGTTGGGCGTAGCCGGCAGATAACCACGCCGACTTGGGTCGATGCGCCCTCGGGAATGCAAATTTCCTCAATGACACCGGCATGCTGCACTTCGATCTCGATCGTCGTCTTTTCGGATTCCACTTCCGCGATGATCTGGCCGGGTGAGACGGTCGAGCCTTCGGAAACGTGCCATTTCGTCAGGTCGACCTCGACCGTGGCCGCGCCCATCTTGGGGATTTTGATACCGATCATTTCGCATAACTCCATACAGCGCGGATCGCCTGGTCCAGCTGTTTTGGAGAAGGCAGGACCGCAGCTTCAAGGTCGGGATTATAGGGCATTGGGATGTCAGCGCGCGTGATGCGCTTGATAGGCGCAACGAGAGACGAAAAAGCGTGTTCGCCCAGAACCGCGCTGACTTCGGAGGCGTAGCCGCAGCTGCGGTTCGTGTCGTCGTAAATGACAACGCGTCCGGTCTTGCGCACGCTCTCAAGCAGGCCGTCTCGATCGAAGGGCAGCAGGGTGCGCGGGTCCCAGACTTCGACGCTTATGCCCTGTTGCTCGAACAATGACTCTGCCACCGCGAGCGCCTCAGGAACGAGATGTCCGACAGCCACAACAGTTACGTCTGTTCCGGGCCGCCTGACCTGTCCCTTGCCCAGGGGCACCGTATAGATTTCCTCTGGCACCTCGCCTTTTTGCGGGAGAGACATCGCGGACGCGATAAATACGACGGGGTCTTGTTCGCGGATCGCTTGGATCATGAGCCCCTTCGCATCATAGGCGGTGGACGGGCAGACAACCTTGAAGCCGGCATGCACCAGATATGGGTAAGGGTTGTCGGAGTGTTGGCCCGCGTTGCCGCCTCTCGTTCCGGAAACCATGATGGTGTACGTAATCGGCAGATCTGCCTGGCCGCCCAACATCAACCTCATCTTCGCTGCCTGGTTGACCAACTGATCGAAGGCAACATAAATCAAAGACGGAACCTGGAACTGGACTATCGGGCGCAATCCGGCCAGCGCTGCGCCTGTGGCGAAGCCGGTGAACCCTGCCTCCGAGATAGGCGTGTCCAGAACGCGGTCGTCGCCAAAGGCAGCGTGCAAGCCTTTGGTTTCGCCTCGAATGCCGCCCCTGATGTCCTCGCCGATAATCATTACAGAATCGTCTTCGGCCATGACCTGTCGGTAGGCCTCGTTCATGGCCTGAAGGAAACGAAGCTGTCTCACTGCTCTGCTCCCTGGGCGGGGGTGTAGGGATAGTTCACGGCATACATGTATTCCAGCGCGTCTTGCGGGGAAGGCGACGGACATTGACGAGCGTACTCTACGCCCTCGGCGATTTGCTCATCGACCTCTCGCTTCATGCGCTCGATGTCTTGGGCGGAACAGATTGAGGCACCGATCAGACGTTCGGCCCAAAAATCCAATGGGTCTCGTTCCTTCCACTTCTCGATTTCCTCTTGGGTTCTGTAGGTCGTTTTCATGTGACGTTCGCCGGAGTAATGGCCGAAGTATCGGTAGGTGTCGCATTGAATAAAGGTCGGACCGGCGCCGGACCGCGCGCGCTCGACGGCAGAAAGGGCGACTTCGAATACGGCGCCCACATTCATGCCGTCGACTTTCGTAGTGGCCATCCCGTACGCATTTGCGCGCTCGTGGGGTTCTAGGATGGTCACGTCGCGGAGCGGGGTAGTCATCGCGTAGAGGTTGTTCTCGCAGACAAATATGACGGGCAAACGCCAGATTGCCGCGAGGTTCATTGCTTCGTGAACAACGCCCTGATTGATGGCACCGTCGCCAAAGAACGAAACTGCGACATACGGCTCACCCGCTGCTTTAAACTTGTGCGCCGCGCCGCAGGCAATCGGAGTGCCGGCGCCCACAATCCCGTTGGCGCCAAAAATCCCTCGTGCGAAATCGGCAATATGCATGGAGCCGCCGCGGCCTCTGTTGTAGCCGGCGGACCTGCCGAAAAGCTCCGCGAACATTTTTCCAACGTCGCCTCCCTTCGCCAGCGTATGGCCATGCCCTCTATGGGTACTCGTCAGGATGTCTTTGTCTGAAAGCGCACCGCAGATACCGACAGCTACAGCTTCCTGCCCGCAATATTCGTGACAGCTGCCAGGAATCAGGTCATCGTCGACAAGTTCAACTACTTTTGTGTCGAACTGCCGAATTCGAAACATGTCGGAGTACATTTTCCGTGCCAGTTGGGGCGGCAGAATGTTGGACATCAATTACCTCCGCTTGAGATCTCTTTGAGGCGCGCTTCCGCTGGCCTGCCAAATCAGTGTCCCAGCCGCTCCTAATGTGAACGGCTCGGGCCCTCGGCAATTTGCGGCCCGGGTCGTACGGACTACAACGACGTATATCCGCCGTCTGCTGACAGGATCGACCCTGTGCAGAAACTTGAAGCATCACTTGCCAGATAAAGCACAGCTGAAGCTATTTCCTGCGGCGTCCCTATGCGCCCGAGTGGTGTCTGCTGGATCCACCGATCGTGCGATACGGCAATGTCGGTTTTGGATGGGTCCAGCATGTCAGTGGCTATGTAACCGGGTGCAACCGCGTTGACGCGCACGTTGAATTTTGCCCACGCACAAGCCAAGGACTTGGTCATCATGTGAAGCGCGCCTTTGCTCGCGATATAGCAGGTATTGTTTTGCGGCTGGGTTACAATGAGACCGCACATCGACCCGATATTGACGATGTTCCCGGAGGCGCGGGCGGTCATATGACGGCCGAAAGCCCGGGAACACCAGAAGGGCGCATCGGAGTTGACGCTCATCGTTTTCAACCATACCTCATCGAGGGTGTCGAGCGCCTCAGCCTTAGGTCCCACGCCAGCGTTGTTGACCAGGATATCGACGGGACGCTCCGCGTTAAGCTCGTCGGCCACCCTTGTGACGTCGGCCGACTTAGTTACGTCAATGATCCTGTAGGCAACCTCCAGGCCTTCGCCCTTCAGGTTTTCTGTAGTCGAATGCGCAGCGCCTTCATCCAGATCAGCGAGAACAACAGCTGCACCTGCTTGTCCAAGAGCCCGACAGATCTCCAGACCGATACCGCGGGCGCCGCCCGTGACAATCGCGCGTTTGCCCGCTAGGGAAAATCTATCCAGGTAGTTCATTTCCAATTGGTCCCTCGTTGGAGTTCGTGGTCTTGAGTTCTATCCGCGACTAGCAGCCTTCTAGGCATCGCGGGTTCGGGGGGCGTTACTGGATTCTCGGGGCGTTACTGGATTGTCGGCCTCCAATGCCTCAGGTCCGGCTTCGAGAGCCAATGGCGGCTTAGGAATTCGGGGACCATCGTTAAACAGTCCCCGGCCTAAGGGTTGACGTCAGCCTAGCTTTCTAGCCAAACGTTTTGAAGGAATAACGAAAAGGTGGGATGCATTGCATGGTTCTTCACCTTGCTAGTTGTGTGGCAGAAGACGCTCTGCCAATACGGCTGCATGATCACTCCGGAGTCTTGTAGGATCTGCTCGACATCCTTCATTATCTCACGCCGCTTGTTTACGTCATTTACTCCTAGGGCCTGGTTGAGCTTGGCGTCAAATTCGGGGTTAGAATAGCCGGATTCGTTCCAGGCTTCGCCCGTGCGATAGGCAAGTGCAAGTGTCTGCACGCCAAGTGGTCGCATGTACCAGGACGTTAGCGAGTAGGGATATTTAGCCCAGTCGTTCCAGTAGAGCGTACCCGGGATGATCGTGCGCTTAACCTTCAAGCCCGCATCACGCAATTGTGCCGCAATCGCATCACCCGTGTTCTTGTTCGAGTCTTCATCGCTTGTGATTAATTCATGCTCAAAGTCGGCGCGGCCGGCGTCTGCGATCAGCTTCTTGGCACCTTTTACATTTGGAGATTTCTTTGGAAGCGGATAATATTCCGGATGGATTGGGCTGACATGGTGATCCTCAGCAATAACCCCTCGTCCATAGTATCCGAGCTGTAGAACCGCATTTTTATCAACTATCATCTGTAGTGCGTTTCGCACGCGCTTGTCGTCATAGGGCTTATTCGTTACATTCGTACGGGCCACAATCGTCGTAGCAGTCGAAACCTCCGATTTAACTAGCCCCATTTTGCCCAATATATCGACGAAATCTACTGGTGTGGAGAGGTCGAGGTCTATTTCGCCGGAGTCAAAGGCATTCACAGTTGCCTGGAAGTCGGTTCCACAATCAATAAATTGCACGCCATCGAGCAAGGCTTCGCCACCCCACCATTTGCCCTTCTCGCGCCGTTTGACCTCGGCCTTGGTCCCTACCGAGTGAGACACCAATTCGAAGGCGCCAGTTCCAATCGGTGCCTTGATAGGGTCGGCGCCGTCAGCATCAAAGGTTCGGTGGACGAGAAGGGCAGGGTAATCAGTAAAATTCGCTATAAGTGCAATATCGGGCTTGCTGAGTTTCAGCTTGACGGTGTTGTTATCGATCTTGTTAATCGCACCGTCCCTTGCCTTTCCGCTCGTGGCGTCCATAAGCCCAGCGACGCGACCGGCCATTGAATTGCCAGGTACGCTCTTGTCGCACCAGCGGTTGAGATTGTGAACAACATCATCCGCGCTGAACGCGTCACCGTTGGTCCAGGCAATCCCTTTCCGTACATGAAGTACATATTCAGTGGCGTCCTCACTGACTTCCCAGCTTTCCAGCAACACAGGCTCGAAGGTGAATTCGTGCGTGTAGCGGACCAGCGGCTCCAGCCAGCAGCGAACAACGTTGGCAGCCTCGACGGTATCAAGTAAACGAGGGTCCTTCTGGCCTAGAACAGGCATGGCCACGCGGAGGGTGCCGCCCTTCTTTGGCTCTTCCGCGTAGGCAGATTTCGGTAGCGCCGCCCCGATCAAGCCATAAGCCATTGCGGCAGAAGCTCCGAACGTGCTGGCAAGCGCAAGGAACTCGCGGCGATCCACTGTGCCAGCCTTAACCTCGCTTGCCATCTCCTCGATCACGTCGGGGATGCGGTTCCCATTGCTTTTAAAGAGTTTCATTTTTCTGCTCCCTTTGTGTTCCCGTTGTCCTCGCCGCGAAGGCACCGAATACCTCATGAATCGCTTTCGATTTTTCGCGGCACATCTCCCTAGAAGCTGCGATCGACAAGTGTCTGCCCAGGCATAGACTTTACGGGAGTGTCGGCATCCCAGATCGTGTCCCGAAACTCAGACAAGCAACTAACCCTGCCATTCCCAGCTTGGCGTCTTCGGCTGCAGATGCGAAGCAGCCTCAGTTGCTAGCGATCGATGATAGGCAGGAGCAGCGGTCTTGAAAATGCACAAAACTTTGCATCAGTCTTAAACACAGTTTATGTCTGACGGTCCAACGTAGGCATCGCAACAGTTGGTCCTTAGTGCGCGATAGGATTGATACCCCGATGGCGCTTCAGGGTTAATGCGGTCGCTTGACCGGTGGCGTGCAACCACAGATTCAGGAATGCAGTTCGCATCCGGATTATCGGAGTCAGAATTAGACCGGGCCGCGAATCCGGGGCGGGAAACGTCGCAAAAATCCAGGCGACTACGCCATCAATAGCAGGTCAAAGGGGCATTTTGTTAGGTTTTCGACACCATTGTCGGTGATCAGCACCTGCTCTTCCAGTTTCACTCCTTCGCGCCCCCCTACGGCGCCGACGTAAGCTTCGACGCAGAGCGTCATTCCTGGTTCGAGTACATAGTCGAAGGCACCCGGGATGAAATCTTCAGGATAAAGGATGGCCGGGTATTCGTCACAAAGCCCAATACCATGCATCATGACACCATAGCGCTGCTCAACGAATTCAGCCGGCAATTTGTGGCTCTCTTCGGTAAGTTCGGTGAACGACACACCAGGCTTCAACATCGCCATGTTGGTCATAATGTGCTCGGTTGCAATTGCATGCAGTCGGCGCTGCTCGTCAGTTGCTCTGAAGTCGCCGCAGTACCATGTGCGCGAGAAATCAGCACACATCCCGTAGGGCCCGACCATGTCGGTATCGAAAGCTACAAGATCACCTGGCAAAACACGGCGGGGACCGGCTTCCTGCATCCACGGATTTGTTCTCGGCCCGGAGGTCAGGATTCGTGTTTCAATCCACTCCCCGCCGCGTGCAATGTTTTCTGCGTGCAATAGAGACCAGAGTTCAGTCTCGGCTATTCCCGGTTGCAGACGCTCGCGCATCTTCGCGACAGCAATCTCGCATGTGGCCAAGGAGCAGCGCATCGCGTTGATCTCATCGACACCTTTGATGACTCTAGCATGCTCCATCAGCTGCATTCCGTTGCAAATCTCGATCCCGACGGCATCCAGTGCCCGAAGGCCAGGGGTTTCGATCTTGTCGACGGCAAGGCGCCGGTTTTTGCCGCCAAAACGGCGTATGAGTTCATCAATCTGCCCCGCGAATTTCTTGGCGATGGCCTCCTCTTCGTCAGCAGCGGATTGATGCAGCGATAGCTGGCCGGGACGGCTGTCACGCTGCGGCGACACACGCGATTTTGTTCCAGATTTGCATGGCAGCGTTACGCAGGTCTCGATGTAGAGCCGATGACAGCGTATTGCGGGGAAAGTGGAACAGGTTGGCAATGGGATCATGGATGGAAACGAACCGCTGAAGCTGGCGTGCCGACTTGAAGCGTTTCATGGTCCTTTCCCGTCGTCGGGTCGGCTGGTGCGAATTTTCCGCTCGATTATTGAGGCCTTTGTGCGACCGGTGTTCGACACCGGGCATGAGGTCGCGCCTGGCGGCATCATAGGACCGGAGCTTGTCGGTGATCATGACCCGTGGTGTCTGCCCTTGAGCCTTCAGCAACTTGCGCATCAGACGCTTTGCCGCCTTGGCATTTCGGCGGCTTTGCACCAGCACTTCGAGGACGAAGCCGTCCTGATCGACGGCACGCCAGAGCCACTGCGTCTTGCCATTGATGGCCACCACACATTCGTCGAGATGCCATTTGTCGCCCAGGCAGCCGGCTGACCGTCGCCTGATCTCCCGGGCGAAATGCCGTCCGAATTTCTCCGCCCAGCTTCGAATGGTCTGGTGCGTGACGATTATGCCGCGGGCTGCCAGCATGTCCTCAACCATGCGCAGGCTGAGCGGAAAGCGAAAGTAGAGCCATACCGCGTGCGCAATGATCTCGGCGGGAAAGCGGTGGCGACGATAGAGCGTATCACGAGCAACTTCTGACATGGCCCATGTACGCACATCTTCATCAGCCGTCGGTTAATTTTACGGTGCCTCGCGCAGGCGGATGAAGTCCTCGACATGTTCCTCCATGATACGGATTATTTCAGCGATCGGCTTGCAAATGCCAATTTCGTCAGGGCTGATGGCGACTGTCTTTCCGAGGTGGAACGCCAATGCGCCGCTGTGATGTGCCCACAGACGGTGAGAAATTCTTGTGGTAGTCAACCCATATAAGGTTTGTCCCACAGGAGTAGATGCGTCCCAATGCCCTTCTGCTTGGCTGTCTTGTAAATTTCGTAGCCCCAGCTGATGTCGAAAACCGCCATGCCACAGGCGATGAAAACCACACGGTCCGTTGCACCCTGGCGGCCTGGCTTATCGCCATTGACGACATCGCCAAAACCAATTGAATCCTTCAGCGCGGGAAGCTTGCCGGCGTCGATCAATCGGTAGAATGGCCCACCTATAACGCCACCGTAGTAGGCATCCTTATTGCCGGAAACGACGGCGTCTTCCACATAGGCTTCGTGCAGTGGAGTATGATCATAGATGATGCGGGCGCTCGTCCAGAAGCTCTCGTCGGCGTGGGCAGGTCCTGAAATCAGGATCGTGGCGCCCTCTTTGATCCATTCATCCTTGAAATGAAGCGGCTTGAGGCGCGATGCCGCGACGGTGATCACATCTGCGTTGCGGAAACCGGCCTCAGGTTCATCCACGCCAACGGCCTCGATCCCATACTCTTTGCTGATCCAGCCGGCAAATTCCTTGGCCTTGTCGAGGAAGAGATCGAAACAGACAGCCCTCTCGATCGAGCGCAGCTGGGTCATGATCGCCGCGACACAGGCTTTGTTGATCGGGCCACAGCCGATCACCGAAATACTCTTGGCATGCCTGTTTGCCAGATGCCTGGCGGCCACGCCCGGTACGGCGCCTGTTCTCGCCGCGCTAAGCAGATTGGCCGACATCAGCGCGAGCGGCGCGCCGGTGTCCTTGTCGTTCAGCATCATGGTCAGGATTGAACGCGGCAGACCCTTTTCCGCATTGGCGTGGTTCGAGCCGTACCATTTGTTGCCGCAGACGTCGAAGCGGCCGCCCAGATACCCAGGCATGGCGGCAAATCGGCGGTCCGGCCCGGCCACCGGCATGTTAGGGAACTTCGTTTCCTTGGGAAAAACGATGTTCATGCCGTGATTGTTGTGGTTGGCGCCCCCCATCAGGTAGTCGCCCTTGCCGAGGAGGCTGAAAGTCTCCTCGCAGACGTCCACGCAGCGAGAGGCGTCCAATACACCAGCTTCAATCGTGTCAGGCTCGGAGAGAAAGAGGAAGTCGATCTTAGGATACATTGAAGAAGCCCCTTTCGAGCGATTAAAATTTGACCAGTTTCGAGATGTCATAGAGGCGGCAGCCTGGGCTCGCCGCATTGGCACGCATCAGAAAGTTCAGTTTTTCGATTCGCTCGCCGGACCGTGGCGCGCCGTTCTTCTGCAACGGCACCTGAAGCCCTACGGAGAAATCCATGACCACGTCGTCAACCACGCCGCCGGAGCGTCCGGAGGGTACGGCGAGCATGCTGTGGTCTGCGGCAAAGCGGTAGGCGTCGAGCGCCTCGGTGATCGTGCCGACCTGGTTCGGCTTCAAGATGAAGCCGTCGACCGCTTTGAGGTCGTGGGCGCGCCTGAGGAAGTCGATGTTCGTGACGGTCAGATCGTCACCTAGAACAATCGTTCGATCGAGCGTCCGAACCGCCTTCCGATGGCCTTCCCAATCGTTCTCGTCGAGCAGGTCCTCGATGAAGACGAGGTTAAATTTTTGAGTGAGGCTCTTGGCATAGCTGATGAGCTCTTCCGAAGTGACGCGCCTGCCCTTCAGCAAGTATTTGCCGGTTGCCTTGTCGAACATCTCGCTGGAGGCACAGTCGAGGGCGAAAGCGATCCTGCCGCTGTAGCCGCAGGCCTCGATCGCGCGCTGCATCAGAGCAAGGATCACCTCCGGGTCATCGGAGGGCGCGGCATAGCCATAGGAAGATGCCACCTGCGGCTTGTGGCCGAGATGGTCGGTGAGGACATGCGCAAGCTTCTGAAAAACGGTGACCGCCATCTCGATCGCGAAATCGACGCTGTCCGTGCCGTATGGCACGATCAGGAACTCGTTGAACGACTGAGTCAGGTGCTCGTAGCGCCCGCCGTTTATGACGTTGAAGCATGGGACCGGCACGGTCCGGATGTCTCCGCCCGCTACGTGCGCATAGAGTGGGACCCTCAGCGAGGCCGCCGCGGCGCGGAACGTCGCAATCGAAACCGAGTAGATGGTGTTGCCGCCAAGAACCTTCTTCTCAGGCGTGCCGTCGAGGGTAATCATCATGTTGTCGATTGCACGCTGATCGAAGACGTTCATGCCCTTCAGGGCCGGACCGATGATATCGACAGCAGCGGCCACGGCCTTGTGGACGCTCAACCCGTTGTAGGTGGTCGGGTCGCCGTCGCGCAGCACATACGCTTCGTGCATTCCGACTGAGATGCCGGTCGGCGCCGCGCCTCTTCCGATTGCGCCGCTCTCCGTGCGCACTTCGACCTCGATGGCAGGCCGACACTTGCAGTCTATGATCTGCTGCGCCCTGACTGAGACGATCCTGTCCTGCATCCCGGCACCTACCCGCTTATCTCGGGTACATAGACGATGTTCAGGTCGCACAGGTTCGTGCCCGTATTGCCGGTGAAGACGATATCGCCGATGGCATCGAGCGCCTCGAAGCAGCTGTGCTCGCGCAGAGCGCGAAACAGGCTGGTCCCTTTGTCCGAGGCGGACTGGAAGCTGGTGCTGTCGGTGATGCCGCCCGCCACCTTGGTCGTGCCGTCGGTGCCTTCGGTGTCGATGGAAAGCAGGCATGCGCCTGGCGCTCTGGCAGCGGCGATCGCGAAGCTTGCGGCCATCTCTTGGCCCGGGCCACCACGGCCCCTGATCACGCTGCTGTCGGGGATGAAGGTGGTCACCTCGCCTGAACTCAGCAGCACGCAAGGCGGTTTGATGGGATTGCCGTAAGTCTGGATTTCACGCGCCATCGAAGCAAAGAAGGTTCCGGCATCGCGGCTTTCCCCTTCCAGAAATGACGACACGATCAGAGCCGGTATGCCCATCTCGTCACAGATCTGCTTGGCGTAGATGCAGCTGTCCGGCAGCGTGTTAAGCAGGAAATACGTATTGTCAGGAAAGGCTTTCGGCGTCTCGCCTTCGGGCCCGGCGTTCATCAGATAGTTGACTATCGATCGCGGCAAACGCTCACCGAGGTCGCGATTGATGATCGTGGCGCGCGCATCGTCCAGCGTTGTCGTGTCGGGCCCAATCGGCGTGCTCTTGTAAGCGGCGTATGGCTTGCCGATGTCGCCAGTGGCGGGTGAGCCAACTGCGTCCGAGATGCCAAAACCGATCAGCTCAGCCCCAACGTCTCGAATGCGTTTCGCCAGCATCCCGCCATTCATTGCCGAGATATGACGACGCACCGCATTGATCTCGTAGATGCCGGCGCCGGACTTCAGCAGCACATCTGTGGCATCGATCTCGTCCTGCAGAGAAATACCCTCAATCGGGCAGGACATGAGCGCGGAACTGCCGCCGCTGATGACGACGATGAACAGATCCTCCGGCCCTGACTTCTGGACGAGATCGATCATCATCTTCGAGGCCCGGTAGCCCTCCTCGTTCGGAAGAGGATGGCCGCCAACAAAGACCTTGGTCTTGCGGAACACGTCGGTGTCCTCGGCGACCTTCACGATCGCCAAACCCTCCGTCAGGTAGTCGCCGAGGATCTCATCCAGCGCCATCGCCATGTGGTTGCAGGCCTTTCCGGCACCGAAGAGATAGACGTTGCGCTTCTTCGACAGGTCCCAGGTTCTCGCGCCGACATGGAGGAGAGAGCCCTCCATGCGCGAGATGCTTTTGATCCTTCGATAGCTATCGAGCCGCGCCAATGTTCGATCCGCAATCTCAAGCACGAGCTTGCGCGATGCCGCACGGCCATGTGAGAGGATTTGTTCCGGGTTTCTGATCTTGATCATTTTTGGACGCAACTCGGCTCCCCCGTTGTCGAAAGACAACGAGTTCCCATCCTTTGCTTGGTCGTTGGTTTAGTTACTTGGCCAGATGCTTGTCCTAGCTTGCGCTAGATTAGGCGGTGCAATTCAGCCCTCCGTCCACGTAGATCTCTGAGCCAGTGATGTAGGCCGAGTCATCACTTGCAAGGAAAAGCGCGGCTTTGGCGATATCCCAAGCAGTGCCAGTCCGCTTCATCGGAATGCGAGCGGCACGCGTCTTGGCCACGGCGTCGAAATCAATCTCGGCCTCGGACTTTCCGCTAGTCTGGATGGTGGCATCGCGCGCCATTGGGGTGTCGATGACACCCGGAAGGATGGAGTTCGCCCGCACACCCTGAGCGGCGTAAGTCGCGGCCAGGTTTCGTGTGAACGACACCACGGAGCCCTTTGAGGTGTTGTAGGCGATGTATGGGGCGCCCAAATTGCGGAAGCCAGAGATCGACGAGATATTGATGATCGATCCCGCGCCCTGCTTCAGCATTTGCGGCAACGCATGCTTGCAGGGCAGGAAGAACGCCTTCGTGTTGATGTTCAGGATGCGATCCCAATCTTCCACCGTGGTGTCGAGGGGGCTGCCGGCCTTGAGGATGCCGACGTTGTTATGAAGCACGTCGAGGCCGCCGAACGCGTCGACGCAGGCCGCAACCATACTTTTCACCGAGCCCTCGTCGGTCACGTTTCCCGCGAAGACTTCCACCCGACCACCTTCGCCACGGATGATTTCCGCGGTCTCCTCGGCGGCAGCCTTATTCAAGTCGACCGCAAGAACCTTGGCACCCTCACGGGCAAAAAGCACCGCCGCAGCCTTGCCGTTGCCCCAGCCGGGCCCCATCGAACCTGCGCCGGTAACCAATACGCTCTTGCCTTCAAGACGCCCTGACATAACGATTCTCCCCTTAGACGCTGTGGAGGAAGTGGCTCATGCCGCCATCCACGAACAGCAGTTGGCCGTTGACGTAGGAGGACGCGCCCGACAGCAGAAACACGGTGGGCCCGCCCAGTTCAGACGGATCCCCCCAACGCGCCGCCGGCGTGCGCACCTTGATCTTGTTTGCGAAGGCCTCGTCCTGCAGGCGCTCCTTGTTGATGTCGGTCACGAAATATCCGGGTGCGATCGCATTCACGCGAATGCCATGGGCTCCCAGTTCGGCCGAGGCCGCGCGAGTGAAGCCAACAATCGCTCCCTTCGCCGCGGTGTAATTGCAAATGCCGGCGCGCGGGCTGGAGAATGCGATGGACGAAATGTTGACGATGCGGCCACGGTCGGCAGCGTCCGATTTCTTCATTTCGGCGGCGGCCGCCTTGGTCAGCAGGAATGGGGCGACCATGTGGACCGACATGATCTGTTCATAGATTTCGGCGGTCTCTTCCCAGATGGTGTTGTGCAACAGCATGCCGGCGTTGTTGACGAGGCCCCAGATGCTGCCATGTCGTTCGATGATGGTCGGGACCGCAGCGGCAATTGCCTCGCGGTCAGCCATTTCGAAGGCGAGGTAGTCAGCCTTGAGGCCCCTTCCCTCCAGTTCCTGTTTGCGCGCTTTTCCAGCGGCTTCGTTGCGTCCATGAAGCACTACGGTTGCGCCGGCCTCGGCGGCGGCTTGAGCGGCGGCCCAGCCGAGACCGCGCGTCGACCCGGTGATCAGAATGACCTTTCCGTCAAGGGAGAATGGGTTCTTCATCGAAGTTGTCCTACTTTGCGATTGGTTTCTCAGATACAGTGCCGAGCTTGCGCCCGATCAGGCTCGCATGCGCTCGGCTGCGGCGTCGTAGAACGGTTTCAGGCTGGCCTTCGCAGGCTGGGCGCGGCCATTGACCTGGATCGCGAACTTGCCGCCGGCGATAAATTCGGCCGTCACCGGCTCGTCGGCGCCGACGTATCCCATGCCGATCGCCGCCCCGAGATGATGGGCGTAATTTCCAGATGTCAGGTAACCCACCGGCTTGCCGTTCATAAGAATGGGCTCATTGTGGAAGAGCAGCGGCTCCGGACTTTCCAGAAGGAAGGATACCATCCGCTTTTTGCCGATGCCCGCCGCCTTCTGTTCCAGGAATGCGTCGCGCCCGATGAAGGGCACGTTCTTGTTGGGCTTCGCCGTGAAGGCCAGGCCGGCGTCAATGAGGTTGTCCTCGTAGACGATGTCGTGGCCCCAGTGACGGAAGCTCTTTTCCAAGCGCAACGCATCCACCGCGTGCATGCCGACGGGGCGCAGTCCAAAGCCTTTGCCGGTTTCCAAGAGAGCGTCGAGGAACGTCAATGCGTCCGCGGCAGGAATGTAGATCTCCCAACCAACTTCGCCGACATAGGAGATGCGCTGCGCCCACAGCCGAACGCCTCCTGCGTTCATCCAACGGCCGCTGCCGAATGCGAAATTTTCATTCGAAAGATCTTGGTCGGAGAGTGACTGCAAGACGGCCCTCGCATTCGGCCCCTGCAGCGCGATGACCCCAAACGCGTCCGTCACGTCTTCAATCTTGACGTCGCTTCCGGCTTCGACGTGGCTATTGAGCCAAGACCAATCCTTCACATGGCTTACGCACGCGGTCGTAATCATGAACTCGTCGTCATTGAGTTTTACGACTGTGAGATCGGCTTCAATGCCGCCGCGCTCGTTCAGCCACTGGGTGTAGACGAGCTTCCCGGCCGGTACGGCCACGTCGGCACAGCACAGACGCTGGAGCAGGTGTTCGGCATCGGAGCCCGTGACCTTGAACTTGGCCAGCGACGTCAGGTCGTAGAAGCCGACGTTCTCACGAACGTTCTTGTGCTCCTCGGCGGAATAGGAAAACCAGTTCTGCCGTCCGTAGCTATATTCATACTCGGGCTTGACGCCCTTCGGGGCATACCAGTTCGGCCGCTCCCAGCCGGCGACCTCGCCATGCACCGCGCCAATCTCGACGAGGCGATAATAAAAGGGCGATTTGCGGATGCCACGACTGGATCGGTATTGATAATAGGGCCAGTGCATCGCGTAGGAGCGCTCGAGCGCTTCCGCCACCCGGTTCTCGAGATAGGTCTCGTCGCCCTGGAAGGGCATAGCGCGGCGGCAGTCGCTTTCCCAAACGTCCATCGGCGGATAGCCAAGGTCGATCCACTCGGCCATCACCTTGCCGATCCCGCCTGCACCGCCGATGCCGCGGCTGTTGAAACCGCACGCGACAAAGAAGTTCTTCAAAAGGGGCGCTTCCCCCATCAGGTGCTGATTGTCGGTGGTGAAGCTCTCAGGACCGTTGAAAAAGGTCGAGATGCCGATCTTTTCCAGCACGGGATACCTGATCATGGCCCTTTCGAGATATTTCTCGAAATGGTCGAACTCGTAGGGCAATTCGCCGAAGCTGAAATCGGCAGGCACCTTGGACATCGGCAGCGGGTTCGCGTTGTCCTCGAAGAAGCCGATCAGCAGCTTGCCGGCGTCTTCCTTGAAATAGACGCCGTGGTCGAGATCCCGCATGATGGGCAACTTGCTCGGCAATCCGGGAACCGGCTCGGTCACCACGTAGTAGTGCTCGCAGGCAAACAGCGGCAGCACCACCCCAACCTGCTTGGCCAGGTCGCGCGACCACATACCTCCGGTGAGAACAACCTTCCTGGCGCGAACTGTGCCTTGGCTGGTTTCAACGCCAGTCACCTTGTCGCCGTCGGTCAGAATCTTCGTGACGGTGACTCCCTCACGAACCGTGGCGCCATTCATGCGCGCGCCCTTGACCAGCGCCATGGTGACGTCGATGGGATTGGTTTGACCGTCTTTTGGCAGATGGAGGCCACCGACCAGATCGCTGGTCACGATACCGGGGTAGAGCTCTCCCAAAGTCTTGGGCCCGACAACTTCCACTTCGACACCAAATACGCGCGCCATTTCGGCCGTACGGGTCAATTCCTCGAGACGCGCTTCGGTCTGCGCGAGCGAGACTGACCCATTGCGCTTGTATCCCGTCCCCTGGCCGGTTTCGGCCTCAAGCTCTTGATACAAACGGTGCGAATAGGCGCCGAGCTGAGTCATGTTCTTGGTCGGCCAGAGCGTGCCGACCAAGCCGGCGGCATGCCATGTCGTGCCGCATGTCAGCCGGTCACGTTCCAACAGCAAAACGTCGGAAACTCCGCGCTTCGCCAAATGATAAGCGATTGACGCGCCGCCGATGCCACCACCGATGATGACGACCTGGACTTCTTCAGGAAGACTGGACATGCTTGCTCTCATTCACGGTTTAAGCGCGACATGAGCCAGTCCGCCCGAATGTTGGACGCTGTGCTTCATCGCTGCCTGGATTTGATCGGTTCCGAAGCATTCGGCACGGAAAGCCGATAGATCGATCGCGCGTGAGGCGATCAGTGCCAGTACGTCCGCGGCAGTCTCATGGGGAAACCAGAAAGAGCCAACCACGCTATTGCTGTTGCGCATCAGAATACTCGTGTCGAAGGCCGCGCGGGCGGTCAGGGCGCCGACAAAAGTGATGCTCCCCAAGCGACGCAAACGCTCCGACAGGGATACAGATTTAGCTGCGCTGTCACCGCCCGCGCAGTCGAGCACGAGGTCCAGCGGTGTTTGATCATCCGCCCCCTCCACCACGATGCGCCAGTCCAGCGCGGCCACCTCGTCAAGAACCGCAGTCCGGCGGCCGACAAGTCGAACCTCGGCCACGCCGATAGCCAACGCGACAAGAGCAGCGGATGTGCCCAGCAACCCCGCGGCACCGTTGATTGCAACGACCATGCCGGGCCGGAAGCCGCCCCGCCGGAAGCCAGCCAATGCGGTTGCAAACCACCCCGGCCGGCACAGGATTTCGGGTGCCGCATTGATGCCGTCGGGAACCGGCGTGAAGCAATGTTCCGGCCCGACGAACTCTTCGGCGAAGGTTCCGTTCGGCCATTTCGCCAAATGCCGGCTGGCAGCAGGCGTCAGTCCGAAGCAGCCAATGAACCCATGGTCCGCCTCGGCGCCAGGGCCTTCGATATACATGTCGGAATAGACGGACTGGCCGCGACGCAAGGGGCTGTCCGGATCAGCCGTTTCTTCGACCACGCCGATGGCGCATTGGCCGGGCGTGAATGGGCGTGGAGGAGTCCGCCAGTTGCCGGAAGGGAGGTGCTCGAAATAGGGCGGCAGGAACGCAGCCTGAATCCGGACACGCACGGCGCCAGCCGGCAGCGTCGGCCGCTCGACCTCTTGCGGCACGAACTGAGGGTTGCCTTCGATAACTCGGACCGATTTCATCACCCTGCCCTCAGGTTCGAGCCGGAGCCGCCAGGTTCATCCAGACGGTCTTGACTTCCGTGTACTGCTCATGCGCCTCCAGGCCATTGTCTCGGCCGCCGAAGCCTGATTGCTTGAAGCCTCCGAACGGGGTCGACATGTCACCTTCGGAGTAGCAGTTCACCGACACCGTGCCGGCGTTGATCTTGCGAGCAAGGTTATGAGCCTTGCCAAGGTCGGTCGTGTAGAGCGAGGCCGTCAGGCCGTACTCGGTGTCGTTGGCCAGTTCGATCGCGTGATCGTCGTCCCGCGCTTCCACGATCGTCAGCACCGGACCGAAGATCTCCTCGCGATAGATCGTCATTTCCTGCGTGACGCGGTCGAACACCGTCGCCTCGATGAAATAGCCCGGGCGATCGACTTGATTGCCGCCGCAAGCCAGCCGTGCGCCCTCCGCGCGCCCCTTCTCGAGATATTTTTTGATGTTGTTGCAATGACCTTCGCCGACGACGGGACCGAGTTGGGTGGTCGGCTCCAGGGGATCGCCCAGCTTCCAGTTCCTGCAGACCGCGACGATCTTTTCGACCAGTTCGTCCTTGACCGCCTTGTGCACGATCAGGCGGCTGTTCGAGGCACAGTTCTGGCCCATATTGGTCAGGATCGAGAAAGCCTGTTGTTCGGCCACGAAATCAAGGCTCGGAGCGTCGGCCAGCACCACTGCCGGATTTTTCCCGCCCAACTCCAGGACAATCCTCTTGAGGTTCGAACGCTGCGAATAGTCCAGGAACTTGCGTCCAACCTCGGTGGACCCGGTGAACGAAATGATGCGCACGTCGCGGTGCAACCCGAGCGACTCGCCAACATTCCCCGACCCGGTGACGACGTTCAACACGCCTGCGGGCACCCCTGCTTCGATGGCAAGTTCGGCCATGCGCAATGCGGTCAGCGTGGTCATCTGCGACGGCTTCAGCACCACAGAATTGCCGGTCGCCAATGCCGGGCCCAGCTTCCAGCCAGCCATCAGCATCGGGAAGTTCCACGGAAGCACGAGCCCGACCACACCCAGCGGCTCGCGGACAATCAGGCCGAGCGCGTTGTTATCTGTGGGAGCCGCTCGCGAAAACAGCTTGTCCTGCGCCTCGGCGTGCCAGGCGATCGTGGCTGCCGTGCATGGCACGTCCACCGTCAAGCAGTCAGTAATCGGCTTGCCGGAGTCGAGGCTTTCCAGGACAGCGAGTACCCGAAGGTTGTCGTTGATCAATTGAGCAAATCGCGCCAGCACCGCCTTGCGCTCCGAGGGGTGCTTGTGCGACCACACGCCGGAATCGAACGCGGCCTTGGCAGCAGCGACAGCAGAATCCACATCGGACGGACCGCACCCGTCGATTTCCGCAAGAACCTCGCCGGTAGCTGGATTGACGCTCTTGAAGGCTCTGCCGTCCCTGGTTTGACGGTAGTCGCCGCCGATGAAAGGACGGGAGGGCAGTTTAAGCGCACGAGCAATCGCAAGCGCGTCGTCACGAGTGAAGCTTGTCATGTTTATTCCAATGTTCAGGCGGCGATGGGCTTCAACCGATAGTCTGGGTCTTCCTTGTCGAGGATCCCGACAAGGGCGCGGAAGTGCCCTTCGGAGAAGCCGGGATAGTCGCGCCACTGGCGCGCTGTCTTTTCGGCGACTTCGTGCGGCAGGCGCTTGACTGGCTTGCCGGTCGAGAGGGCGAGCACGAGGTTCATGCAAGCACGCTCCAGATGATAGAGCGCGTCGAAGGCGTGCGCGACGCTCGGGCCCACGACCATGACTCCGTCGCCGCCAAGGAGCATCACGTCTTTTTCGCCCAGAAGCTCGGCGACGCGCGCCGGCTCCTCAGGGTCGACGAACATGCCGCCATAGTCCTTGTCGTATGCCACATTGCCGTAAAACCGCGCCGTGTTCTGGCAGATCGGCAAGATTTCCGGGTCTTCCAGGCAACTCCAGGCGGTTGCGTAGGGCATGTGGGTGTGCAGGATGCACTGGGCGCGCGGGATATTGCGGTGAAGATAGGAATGCAGTTCCCATGCGGTGCGGTCGAGGGCCCCCGGACCGGCCGGTTCCTCGTCGGCGGCCGAACTCAGCAAAAGCAAATCGCGCGCTTTGATCTGCGAGAAATGCACCATGTTGGGATTCATGAGAAATCGATCGCCCTGCTGGTCGAGCGCGACCGAAAAATGGTTCGCCGTCGCCTCATGGAGGCCAAGGCGCGCTGTCCAGCGGAACGCGGCGGCGAGATCATTGCGCAAGCGTGCTTCTAGAATATTCATGGTCCGCCTTCCGGAGATCTTGCTGGCGCGGCGGGACTACGCCGCCTTCTCCAATTGCAAGGGCTTAAGGGCCGCAGCAATCTTGGCTTCCTCTTCCGCCCCGACTTCGCAGACAGGAGCGCGCACGGTGCCGCCGTCGAAGCCCATCTGACGTGCGGCGGCCTTCACTGCAGGGATGTAGTCGTTCTGCCAGCAGTAGGCGACGATCGGGAACATTGACTGCCACAGCTTCAAGCCTTCTGCGTGGTGGCCGCCGTCGATGAGCTCAAAGAGCCGAACCGCCTCGCGCGGGAAGATGTTAGCGCAACCCCAGATCGTGCCTGCCGTGCCCAACATGAAGGAGAACGGTGCGTTTGGATCGGCGCCGTTGAGGATGTTGCCGCCGCATGCCACTAGCGCCTGCTGCTTGCACAGATCGCCAGAGCTGTCCTTGATGAAGTTGAAATTGTCCAACTGCAGCAGCCGAGTGTAGAGCTTGGGAGTGAGTTCGATCCCCGTCGCTGCGGGAATGTTGTAGCCGATGACGTCGATGGACACTTCCTTGCAGATCGCTTCGTAGAAAGCGAAAATGCCATCATCATGCTTAGGCCCCTCGAAAAAGGGCGGCAGGATCATCAACGCATCTACACCGGCATCCTGCGCGGCCTTGGAGCGACGGATCACCTCTTGCAGGTTGAGCGCCGAGGTCTGCGCCGTGACCGATGCACGTCCATTGATGCGCTTAACGCCGGCTTCGAACAACTTGTTGCACTCGTCCTCAGTCAGATAGGCATGTTGCCCGGTCCCGGAACTCAGCACGAAACCGTGCATTCCGGTTTCCAGGTACTGGTCAAGCAGCTTGTCCCAGCGGCTAAAATCGATCGACCCGCCCTTATGGAAAGGGGTCTGCATCGCAAGGTTGATACCTATTAGGTTGGCCATGTCCTTCACTCCTGGATCTACGGCGAGCTTCGAAGATGCGACAATCGACGGCGCCACCGTCTTCGAATGAGGTTTGCAGATATCTTTGAGCTCAGCCGTCATTCGTCTCTATGTTGAACTTAGACCTCCGCGCCTGCCTGCTTGAAGCGCAACGCTGTCAAAAAACGAACGCCCAATGCTGTGACAAGTTTTGGATAGGGCCTGCTCGGTACAGCCCTCTTCTGAAGAATGTCGATCACCGGCGAGCTTTGTCCGGCAGCCAACTCCGCGACCGCTTTCCCGAAGGCCGCGCCCCTGGCCACGCCTGTTCCGTTACAGAATGCTGCGCCAAAGACGTTCGTCGTCAACTCACCGAAAACCATCCCACCGTTCTGAGCGAGGGTCAGCAGGCCGCCCCAACTGGCCTCGAAGCCAATGGAAGAAAGCGCGGGCCAGCGACGATCGAACGCAACCTGTTGGTGGATCCGAGCCCTCATTACGTCCTGCGTCGAAGTTTTGAAATTGGTCGCATATGCGTACACGTTTCTGAGGAACAGGCGGTTGTCGGCAGTGCGTCGAACGGTAGTTCCAAAGCTATTGGCTGGGATTAGGCCATATGTCTGCCGGTTGCCGATCTGAGCGAGCTCGGCTGCAGTGAGCTGCCTCGTCATGCTAGCGAAGGTGTATAGCGGTATAGCTCGGTTGTCGAAAAACCCGAACCTTGTGAGATAGCCCGCCGTGCAAATAATGACCTTTGCGGCGGTAATCTTGCCATTTGGCGTTTCGCAGATATGTCTGGAGTTCCCGAACTCTACTGCAGTAATCGGCGTATTCTCATGCACCGTCACGTTGGCGGGTAATTGACGCGTGGCATTCTTCAGGTACTTAGCCGGCTGCAAGAGGATCGTACCGGGATGGTGGAGCGCTTTGATATAGTGCTTGCTGCCGGTCATAGCTTGCATCTCCGGCTTCTCGACCCAGCTATAGTTCTGGCCCAAGCTGTCGAGCGCGGCCGCGAAATTATGCAAGTCCTTGACCCCATGATCAGTGGCCGCGGAATGATATTTTCCTTGAGGATCCCAGTCGCAAAACACTCCATGCTCTTCGACTGCGCTTCGAATATACGCAATCCCCTCTAAGTTGACGAAGAGCTCCTCGTTGTTCCCCTTGATGTCTTCGAGAAAATCGCGCTTGCGTGGATTATGGGCCAAGTCGATCACAAAGCCCATGCAGCGACCGGATGCGTTGTTCCCGATGCGTCCGGCGTCGACCAGCACCACAGAGGATTGGGGTTCGAGTTCAGCATATCGGCGAGCAGCGTGCAGGCCCATCCACCCGGCACCGATCACAAGACAGTCGCACGAAATATCGCCGCGCTGCGGCGCCAGATCCAGATCGGGACCCGAAGTAGCATACCAACCGGAAGTGGTCGGGTCCGAGTGCGGGGCCTGTACAACGATCCGTTTGTTTGTCGGGCTCTTTGATGAAGTCACTGCGGTCCCCGCCTTCAAGGCGGGTCGTGCTGTCTCGCGCCCGGCTCCGCCATACGTTAGTACTGGGCGTATAAAGCACGCTGTGCCCTGCGGCTGGTAGACCGAAAAGAAAATGTCTGATATAGGCATGGCTTATGTCAAAGCTCCGGGCACTCGTTCCATCTACGCATTCTCTTTTCGTGTTCGAAGCTGCCGCCCGCAACCTCAGCTTCAAGCGCGCGGCCGTGGAGTTGAATGTAACTCAGCCGAGTGTGTCGCTATCCATAAAGACGCTCGAAAAGCACTGCAGAGTTGAGCTCTTCGTGCGAGACAATCGCGGTGTAAGGCTAACCGAAGCCGGGTCAGTGCTTTACGACGAAGTGCGGGCTGGCTTCCGCAGAATCGAGCAAGCCTTTGAGAGAATTTCAGAGCGAGGCACGAAGTATATAAGCTTTGCGGCGTCGATGTCGCTTGCTGCGCATTGGTTGGCACCGCAGCTTTATCACTTCCAGCAGGAGCATCCTGATATAAGGATTAAGGTCGTGGCAACAGACCGGGATGTGGAGCCCGACCATGAGATTGACGTGACGGTATGGGTGCGTCGGCGGGATTTCAGTCATAGCAACGCTTGGTTCATATCAGACGAAATTATCTTTCCCGTGTGCTCTCCGACCTACTTGGCTTCACATCCGCAATTGCGCTGCGTGGACGATCTCACTCATCATCAACTAATCCACTCTTCTGACGCATATCGTAAACGCATGGGTTGGTCTGAATGGATCGAGCTTGCGGGGGGAGATTCGAGTCAGGTTCGAACCGACATAGTCTTCAACGATTATCAGCTGGCATTTCAGGCGGCTCTATCAGGCGAAGGCATAGCGCTCGGCTGGTCGTTCACCAACCAATATCACCTTAAGAACAGAAATCTTATCCGCCCTCTTCCGGATGAAATCAGAACGGATCGGGCCTTTTTCCTGGTCGCGAATGACAGGCTTGGCCAGAGCGAAAAAACGAAAAAGCTTGTCGACTGGGTCTTGGCCCAGTCTGAGGAGCTGCGACCATAGTCGATGCGTTAGCTCGTGCGGAACCGGCCTCTGCAATCGCTGGGCGCAAGTCCATGAATTTCCCTGAAGCACTTGGAGAAATGCGACGCCGACTGAAACCCGCAGGCGATTGCTACTTCCACGAGGCTTAGGCTGGTCCCATCGACAAGTCGTCGAGCGTGTTCGAGCCGAACTCGCTTGTAGTGCCTCGACGGCGAAGTTCCGACGTGGGCCAGAAACAGTCGTTCGAGTTGGCGTTTGGAGATCTTGCACAGCTTACCCAACGTCGTGAGAGTCAGCGGGTACTCTATGTTTTCCTCCATAAGGTGGAGCGCTGCTTTTAGTTTCCCGTTCACTCCAGCAAACGCGAGACCGGCCGGGGTAGTTTGTCGGTCGCAACCAGAGCGGCGATCCACCGCGGTGGCGTAGCGGCATACCTCTCGACAGATGCCTGCACCCGCATGACCGGCCACCAAATCGAGGGCGAGATCAAACGCAGCGAGTTCACCGGCACACGTAGAAAATTGTCCATCCATCACAAACAAGGCATTGCAGATGTCTGATTCCTTGAAAGTTTCGGAAAATGCCGCCAAGCGTGACCAATGGATAGTGCAGCGCGTATCCGTCAGCAGACCTGCCTGCGCAAGGAGCCAGGCCGCGGTGCCGATGGCAGTTATCCTGACGTTCCGGCGGGCAATGTTGCGTAGGAGCGAATTGACCTTCGGCAATTGGCGGGGGTCGAGAGGATCGCCTGCAACGATGACGGCCTGGTCATATCTGTGGTCGCCTGTCACGAAATCGCCAATGTCGGCCGTGGCCCCAACCGAGAGTCCGCTCGAACTTGAGACTGACTTGCCATCGAGACTGAGCACTCTCCAGCAAAAGAGCTCCCTTTCCGCCAGCAAATTTGCAACGCGCAAGGGCTCGATATACGCCCCGAGCGCCAGATGCGAGAAGCCCGGCAAGACGAGAATAGCGAGACTAAGTGGTTTTTTATCGCCAACAGCTTCAATGGCGATGGAGCCGACGTCCGCCGTTACGACTTTTGAATGCACGTTCATTGGTTCATATCGATTAGGAACTCGTGGCCGAAAGGCTACACACTACGAACGTTGTGTTTGCGCTTTATGAAGTCCTTGGCGGTCTCGACCGCGACCGCGGCGTCGCGGCAATAGGCGTCGGCGCCGACGGCCTTGCCGAATTCCTCATTGAGCGGCGCGCCGCCGACCAGCACGACATAATCGTCTCGGATGCCCTTTTCCTTCATCGTGTCGATGACGACCTTCATGTAAGGCATGGTGGTGGTGAGCAGCGCCGACATGCCGATGATGTCGGGCTGATGCTCCTCGATGGCCGTCATATACTTTTCAACGGAATTGTTGATGCCAAGGTCGATGATTTCAAAGCCGGCGCCTTCCATCATCATGCCGACGAGGTTCTTGCCGATGTCGTGGATGTCGCCCTTCACGGTGCCAATAACCATCTTGCCCTGCTTGGGCGCGCCGGTGGCGGCCAGCAGTGGACGCAGGATCGCCATACCGGCCTTCATCGCGTTGGCGGACAGAAGCACTTCGGGCACAAAGAGGATGCCGTCGCGAAAGTCCTCGCCGACGATGCGCATGCCTTCGACCAGCGCTTCTGTCAGCACGTTGTACGGCACCCAGCCGCGCTCAAGAAGGATGTTGGTGCCAGCTTCGATCTCTTCCTTCAGCCCGTCATAAAGGTCGTCGTGCATCTGCTGCACAAGTTCCTCGTCGGAAAGTTCGGAAAGGATGATCTCTTCGTCGGACATGCTCTATTCCCCGATATAAGCTGTATTATTCAACTGCCGGCACCCGTCCTGCGGGTGCCGGCAGGCGCACGCCCGAAAGCTTGGGAGGTCGAAATCAGGCGGCAAACCTACTTAACTGGACACCTCTCACTTTCGCACAGGATCAGGCTAGGCTGGGCGAAATCTCCTCGTGACGCTTCGCAACGAACGCGTCCAATTCTTCGCGGACCGCAGCATCCATCGGCGGCGGTTCATAGCCTTCGATAATCGCCTTTGCCTTCTCGCGGCAGCGCTGGGCCATGTCCTTGGATCCTTTAGCTTTCCACTGCTCATGGCTCAAGTAATCGAGGATCTCTGGCGCGATGAACGCGTCCTTGAAGCGCTTGAGTGTGAATGAATCGCCGAGATAGTGTCCACCCGGCCCGACCCGACGGACGGCTTCCAGGGCCTCATCGAAGTAGTCGAACGATATCCCTTGCGCATACTTCGCAATCAGGAGATTTTGCTCGGCGTCCGCCACGAACTTGGCCAGGCAACAAACCATACCGGCTTCATCCCACCCACCGGCGTGCAGGAAGAGGTTTGACGTTGCCGTAGCACCCGACATGTAGGCGATGGCGGATTCGTATCCTGACTGGGCATCGAAGGTTTTCGCCGAGGACTGCGAGGCGGTCGTTCTCCATGGGATGCCGTATCGCCTCGCCAGTTGGCCAATCACCACGTTCAGGAGTGTTACCTCGGGCATACCCGACATGGGAGCTCCACTGCGCATGGAAACCGACACTGAGTACTGTCCGTAGATCATCTTGGCACCAGGGGCCGTGAGTTGCGTATAGGCCAGCCCCGCGAGCGCCTCGGCATTTACCTGGGCGGCAGTCGCGGCAACATCTGCGGGTGTGTTAGCGGCGCCAAGGACGAAGGGAGAGAGCAGGACAACTTGGTTAGCCTCAGCATAGACGCGTAATCCTTCGAGCATGGTCGCGTCCCAAACGAGGGGAGAGTTGCCTGATATCTGACCAATCATAACGGCGTTGGACTTCATGAATTCGGCGCCATGAGCGATGCGAGCCATAGCGATCGAGTCTTCAGAGCGCTCCTGCCCGGTAGTCAAACCGAAGTACGGAAGATCCGTCTCGACGAGGCTGGAACGGTTGATGTGAAGGTGCCGCCATGGAACGGCGATATCCGTAGGTTCGCATGTAAAGCCGCCGGCCACGTGGAAGCCCGGCAACATTTGCGTCATCCGGTTTAAATCCTTGAGGTCTTTGATCGTCGAAGACCGTCTCACGCCATTTAAGTCCCGAACATTGGGGGCCCCCTGCATGGTGCCGAAGGTCAACGTGTCCGGTGAGATTGTAACTCGCCGGTCAAGGTCACGGGATCGCAGTTCGAAGCTACGAGGTGCCTTGGCAATTAGGTCCATCACCATTTCCGGCTCGAGGTGGACCCGCTGACCCTGGACATCAGCTCCCGCTTCCCGCCACTGCCGGAGCGCGGTTTCATCACGGAAATCAATTCCAATTTCGCGAAGAATCGCCAGCGATGCCTGGTGAATTCGCTCAAGCTGGTCGGGACTAAGGGCCTCAACCGGCTTAATCCCGTAGCGAATGGTCGATAGACGCGGCGTCTTTTCGGCCGCTCGAGAGGCCACGAGCGATGAACGCCCGCCGCGGCGGCGTGTTGCAGGGGAGAGTTCCGACATGATGCAATCCCACTTTGCCACAGACCAGCTTCGTTCCTTGAGCTGAGACTGGACCTTGATGTTCTGCTAACAATATGAGGTGGGAAATGCGTAGGGAACCCCCAAAAGACACGGTTCGACATAAGCGAAACTTATATCAAGAGACACTTCTCGCGACTGGAGTGCGGCGCGGGGCCGCTAAGCCATGCAGCGAGGCGCCTGCTGCATGGGTTCCGGTCGATGAAGTGTAAACCTCGTCGATGAGCTGTGGGCCGTTTGCCCTCGGGTGCACGGCAGCAGGCCGGCTATGCCCTCGCGTTCGAACGCGGCTTGGCCTTGATAGTAGGTTGACCATGACAGACCGCGTTATCGGCCTTGTTGACGCCGTCCAGGGTGTGCGGACGGCTTCGGATAGCATGATGGTATTGCCCGACGATCTCGAATGCGATGTAGCGCTCAAGCTCTCGGAGTGTCAGCGCGGCATGGCGTTTGGCATCATACTCGCGCCGTTCCTCGATGTTGCTGGAGGTCGATCCCGGAAGCAGCTGAACCGCGCCCATCTGCGTGCCGATCAACCGTTCTATGTGGCCGCCGAAATGGGGAGTGCCCGGCGGCCGCCAATCGAGCTTTGTGCCTTTGTCCCGGCAAGCGCGCTGGAATGCGTGACTTCGAAAGTAAGAGCCGTTGTCGACATGTATCGTTCATGGGTATCCCTCTCCAGCAACCACGTGGTCTTGGCGAATACGGAGTGCAGTATGCATAAGCTTGTCGACAATCGCGAGGGCGCGTCCATGGTCAGATAGAGGCCCGTAACCATCCGAGAAAAGACAGGGCCGTCCGAGCGGCTGACGCGTTTCTTCGTCGACGACGAATACTCGACTTTGATATGATTTGAACAAGCTCAAGCGGCCACGACGCCGAAAGAGCTGCCTTGGCGCATCGCTTACAGTGAAATCCCGAATGCCGTCGATAATCTGATGGTTCGAACGCCGGCCGCGCTTTGTGGCGTAGTCCCGAAGCTCCGTCGACCTGAAGTGCCTTCAAAAGCCTCTGCACCTGGCGCCTGGTCAAGCCAAGTAGTCGGCCGTGAACTATCCGCAAACCGTTGATCTGGCATCCTGATTAGGGCGGAGGTCGGCTTTGAAATTGCAGGATTTGCGGTGTTTGGGCACTGTTTTCTTGCAATTCGATTTTGCGATTCCCTTGTGCTGCGGAGCGTGATTCACTCGGTCGGCGGCGGCGAATCGAGGGGGACGCAGTGTCCAGGCCACGCGAGAAGCGCGAGACGGGAGAGCAGGATCTTTTCCGCTCCAGGCTCGATCAGATCATCAACATGAAGCACGAGCTGGTGCGCCTGGCGCAGGCGATCGACTGGCCGGTGCTGAAGGAGCGTTTCGGTGCGGTCTATTCGGACGGTCCCGGCATGCCGCCGCTGCCGACCCGGCTGATGGCGGGGCTGGCGATCCTCAAGCACACCTTCAACCTGTCAGACGAGGTGCTGTGCGAGCGCTGGGTGGAAAACCCCTACTTCCAGTATCTGTGCGGCGAGGAGTTCTTCCGCCACGACCTGCCCTTCGACCGCTCGTCGATGACGCGCTGGCGCAGCCGCATGGGCGAGGAGCGGATCGTCGCGCTTTTGCAGGAAAGCCTCAGCATTGCGGTCAAGACCGGGGCGATGAAGCCGACCGACACGCGCCAAGTGATCGTGGACACGACCGTGCAGCCGAAGAACGTGATGTTCCCGACCGACGCCAAGCTCATCCACCGGGCCCGCGAACGGCTGGTGCGGCTGGCCAAACGGGCGGGGCTGGATTTGCGCCAGACCTATGTGCGGGTCGGCAAGCTGGCGCTGATCAAGCAGCAGCGCTATGCGCACGCCAAGCAGTTCAAGCGGGCCAACAAGGCGCTGCGCAGGCTCAAGACCTATCTCGGGCGGACCATTCGCGACATCTCCCGCCAGATCGCCGGCGATGCGGAACTGGACGCGCTCTTCAAATGGTCGCTCTACCAGGCCTCCACCGTTCTCGAGCAGCGTCAGCGCCAGCGCGGCCGCAAAATCTACAGCCTGCATGCGCACGAAGTCGAGTGCATCGGTAAGGGCAAGGCGCATGCGCCCTACGAGTTCGGGGTGAAGGTGTCGGTGGCCACCACGCTGAAGCGCTCAAAGGGTGGCCAGTTCGCCCTGCATGCAAAAGCGCTGCCCGGCAATCCCTATGACGGCCACACGCTCGCAGCGATCATCCCTGACATGGAAAAGACCATCGGCAACGCGATCAGCCGCGTTCTCGCCGACGCCGGCTATCGCGGCCACAACGCACCGGAGAGCCACAAGTTCAGGGTCTTCACCAGCGGCCAGAAACGCCGTGTCACCCCAGCCATCAAGCGCCAGATGCGCCGCCGCTCCGCGATCGAGCCCGTGATCGGCCACATCAAGGCTGAGCACCGGATGGGCCGCAACTATCTCGCCGGCAAGCAGGGCGACGCCGTCAACGCCATCCTGGCCGCCGCCGGCTACAACTTCTCCCTCCTGCTCAGGTGGCTGAAGGCTCTTTTGTGGCTTCTCCTCGCCGCCTCTCAAAGTCAGCCGAAAGAACTCAAAGCCTGATCCCTCCCATTGTTCACGGCCGACCAAGTACATGTGCCGCTGCGATGGGCGTCATCCGCCGATCAGCGGCTCTCGACAGCACCTCGATGCGTTGAAGCTCGCGTTCGCTCATCAAAACCAATCTGGCTGTCTCCCTCAAAAGCAGCGCCCGGGAGAATGGCATCCAGCAAAGCCGGAAGCGACATTCCTACTTTGCAAAAGCGGGACAATCTAACTTTGCGTCTACAGGGGAAGATTGGCAAATGTATCTTATGGAACTCGGTCGGAGTTGCTTAGCTGGCGCGTCGTTCGGCTCCTGCCGCTGGCCAAGCTACTGAAAATGCTCGACCGCGTCGGACCCCAATGGCATGACAGATTTAGACGGTGTCGGTTCACGGCAGCGCAGTCCAAATCCGAGAGCCGTCGCGATGCCGACCCCATGGAGAAATGCCGTCGCGACGGCAAAGCCCGCCATATATTCTAGGCCGCAAGCATTCTCCGGCGCTTCGGCGCCATGCGCATGACCGTGAAATAGCGCGAAGAACGCTATGATGGCGATGCCCGCCGATATCGGCAAGTCAACCGCCAGCGCGACCAGCAGCCCGAACGCTACGATGGAGACCAATACGCCGGGCTCAATGAGTGGCACCCAGAGGTGCAGCATGCCAAGGCCGCCACCGACCAGCATCATCACTACAAAAGCGAGCGGCATACCCACACCGCTCTGCCGCCTTTCAATGCAACCCAAAGACCCACGGCGACCACAGCGGTCATATGGTCAAGACCCGAAAGGGGATGCATGAATCCGGCCGTGAATGAAAAGCTCGTGCCGCTGCCGAGATGGGCCGGCATCGTTGCGACCAAGAAAGTCAGGGCGGCGAGCGTGGCACGTGTCGTCGAAATGGGGAACATCCACTTACAACCTTTCAGCTAAAAAACAGCAAGGACGGTGACTCGGAGCACGAGGTTGACGGGATTTTTTCTCTAGGAATGTGGATATGACGCATTGTCGGCCCGGTGCCCGAGCTCGCCCGACTACAGCGACATTTGCTGCAAGTCAGACAGCACATGCTGCGCGAACAGCTGCCTTTAACCATAGTATGCCAGTGACGACACCGGTATTAGTGCGAGGCTGCTTTGGCTTCCGCAGTCCGCCGTCCCACTGCGCTCTGTGCTTCCCTTTCCATTGCTAAGCCAACACGTCAGCTCCTCCGGACGCCACGCGAAGTAACGGGCAGGATCCCAGCCACATCCAGCATGTCAAAGTTCTCAAGCAAGTAGGGACTAACCGACCGGCGCAAAGTCTTTCTCCAAGCCATCTTCGCCGGGGGTAACTGAAACGAGAGCCTCGCAGATCGGCCCCTGTGAGACACCATCAATCAAAATCTCAGCTGTGACTAGCTTCCGTCTAGGATCCAAATGAGCCGGCGCCACAGTCGAGAGCACAACTTCTCCCAGTTCTGTCGGGCCTAGCTCCACGCTCCCATACTGGCCGTCGGAGTTCCAACCCGGCGCTGGTAAAAGGCGCGCGCTGTACACGGCGCTGCGTTCCATATTGTTGCGAACTTTGACTGTGTATGTGATCTCGCTGCCAGCGCGCACCTCCGCAACGTACGGGAGCATTCGGGCCCAAAACAGATCAATGAAGTGATCCGCGGGTTCATGTACCACTTCCCGGAACGCGTCGTCTTTCCGTTTTATATACTCTGCGTATTCGGCTATCCGAGCTTGATCCATCGGGATCAGGTCCCCATGGCCGGGACAGAGGATATCTGGCGCGACTGATTGCATTACCTCAGCGCAACGACGGTGCATCTCCAACTGGAAGCTGTTGCGCATTACGGTGAGTTGAACCGGAATTTCGTGATTGATCTCGCTAGTCTCCGGATTGCAGAGAGCGACATTGTCCCGCTAAAGAGAACACGCTTGCTATCTATTTTGCCCAAGATCATTGAATGAAATTCGGTTTGGCCTGGCGCGAAGTAGATCTCGAAATCGTGCCCTCTCCAATGGAAAGCTTCGCCGTCCCGAAGCACCCTGCTGACACTGATAGGTTTGTTGAAACAGCAAGGTGTGCTCGCCCAAGCGGCCGGATTGCCGATCACTTCGGCGACGCGGTCCAACGCCCAGCACTGGGTTCCGAACTTACGCTGAAGGAACGGTATTCCGCATATGTGGTCGTCGTGAATGTGCGTAGGGACAACGAGGTCAATGTGCTCAACACTGAAATCATTTCGCAGTTGATCGATATGGTGTTCGACAAACCGCAGGGCGCGTATGCCCTCGTGATCTAGGCCGAAGTGGATGTGCCCGGGAGAAGAGGCGCCGTAGTCAATCAGCATAGCGTGCCCGCTACCACTGAGGACGACGTAAAAATTCGAACAAGTATACGGACCAGCCCAGAGCAAATGCTCCGAAATCTGCTCCAACTTGCTTTCTCTAATGGTTTTCCAGTCGGGGAAGCCGGTATTCCAGCCAGATGTAAATAGCCTACCCACATTAGCAAGTTCAGTGAGCCGGGACTCCAGCCGCGCGATATCGGCATCCACGTCATTGATAGGCTGACCATGCGATGGGAAAGCTATCTCGGGCTTCTCTCGTTTCAGAGCGAGTATCGATTGCATTGTGAATTCAACGCCAACGAGATCGCCGTAAGCATATTCCATCGCGTGTAATTGATAGAGCTTGCCACCACTCAACATCAGATCGCCCGTGAAGGCGACCTTAACGCCGTCGACCTCAACGACAAGGCAAATCATACCGTACGTATGACCCTTTGCCGGAAGAACCAGAAACTCGTAGTCTTTCCAGGCAAAGGTTTCGTAATCCTCAAGAACTGCATCGACCCCTACATTCTCTCCGAGTGAAAAGAACGTATTACTGCTGTTATAATGGTCGTATATACCCCGAGTCTGCCAGTAAGCTTCCACGTCATCAAACAGGTGACGTTCAAATTCCGGAACGGCAAGCTTCGCGCCTGCTTTACGAATTAACGGGCTGCCCCAACATTGATCTCTATGGTGATGGGTGTGGAGTACCCAGGCAACTCGCTCGATTCCGATTCCGGCCAGATGCTGTAGGACCTCGCCCGTGCCAGAATCGATGAGCAGGCACTCCGTCCCGCTTTTCAATATGAAGACGTTGCACGAATCCCGAAATTCCCAGAGGTTCTCAGAATGCTGGATCAACGTCATCTTGCAAATCCGCTCCAATTAGAAAGGATTCCGCTGCCCTACGCCATCAGCGCAGTGTCAAAAGGACACTTCGTCAGATTCTCAACGCCTGTCTCTGTAACGAGAACCTGTTCTTCCAACTTCACTCCGTCGCGTCCACCGACGGCGCCGACATAGGCTTCAACGCACAATGTCATGCCTGGTTCGAGAACGTAATCGAACGCCCCCGGCACGAAATCCTCAGGGTAAGCGATCGCTGGATACTCGTCGCAGAGACCAATTCCATGAATCATAACCCCATAGCGTTGTGGAACGAACTCGGCAGGGAGCCTATGACTGCGCTCCGTGATCTCGGTGAATGACACGCCGGGCTTCAATAGAGCCATGTTCGTCATGACGTGCTCGTAGGCTATTGCGTGCAGCCGACGCTGCTCGTCACTTGGCTGGCCGTCTCCGCAGAACCAAGTCCGAGAGATATCGGCACACATGCCGTAGGGGCCCACCATGTCGGTATCAAATGCAAGGAGGTCGCCCGACTCTATGCGACGCGGGCCCGCCTCCTGCATCCAGGGATTTGTGCGAGGGCCAGAGCTAAGGATACGGGTTTCGATCCACTCGCCGCCGCGCGCAATGTTCTCGGCATGGAGGACGGCCCACAGTTCAGTTTCTGCTATTCCCGGCTGCAACTGTTCACGCATCTTAGCGACGGCAATCTCGCAAGTTGCTAGCGAGCAGCGCATCGCATTGATCTCGTCCACACCCTTAATCGCTCGAGCATGCTCCATGAGCTGCATGCCGTTGCATACTTCGATCCCGACGGCATCCAGAGCCCGCAAACCTGGGACTTCAATTCTATCAACTGCCAACCGACGGTTCTTTCCGCCCGAACGCCGCAACAATTCGTCGAGCTCACCCGCAAATTTCTTGGCTACCGCTTCTTCCTCATCGCCTGCCACGAAGTAGAAGAAGCCAGCGCCTCCTTCACGAGTCTCGTTGATCAACGGCAGATAGTTCGACAGATGACCGCAGCGGTGGAAATCCCAGAGCACGACATAACCGTTGGCGGAGATGAATGCTGCGCGCGAGGGATTGTGCATAATCCAAATCTGCATATTTGACGTGTCGGTTGCATATCGGATGTTGATAGGATCAAAGCACAAAACGCCCGCGTAATCCCTTTGACGCAGTTGCTGCACAATTCGGTCGAGGCGCCTCTTCCGCATCCGCTCCAGATTGGGCGCTGTGAGACCCCGATCTGCCCATTCGGCAAAAGCCAGATCAGTTGGACCTATCTCCACGCGATCATTGTAGTCGGCGCTGCCATCCGGCTTAACCGCGTTAGCTCCTCTCGTAGGATCAATTTTGGGCTTGTGGATGGAGAATGATGACATGGTAAAAAATCCGAGTTTCTTGGGAGCGGCTAATTAAGACAAACTGAGCAGGCTGCTGACGGGGGAAAAGAAACCCGATAGGTATAAGTACAACTTACCTCACGGCCCATATCTCCTTAGATGTATGCAACTTTGAGCTTCGGTCGACCTCAAGCGACTCAACGATGCTTTTGAGAACTGGCAAGTCCGATTTCAGTGGCTCGACGAGGCGCCAATTGGGACGGACGGCTGAAGGCGCCATCCTCGCGCAATCAAATGGCCCGGAACAGGCCATTTGATTGTCCGTGAACTGCTGTTCTCAAGCGTCGGTGAGCCAGACCTTGCCCAATTCGATGTCAAACGTCGGGTGCATTCCGAAGCCCTTGACGTTCTTTCTTGAATGTCGAAAGACCGAGAGCCAGTAAGGCTGAATGAGGATGCCGGAATCCTGCAGAAGCGTTTCCAGATCTTTCATGATCTCCTTGCGCTTGGCCGGGTCGGGCACGGCCAGGGCCGCGTCCAGTTTCTGATCGAACTCGGGATTAGACCAAGACGTCTCGTTCCACGCTGCACCGCTGCGATAGCCAAGTTCCAGAACCTGAACCCCTAGCGGTCGATGGTTCCAGTTGGTAGCGGACATTGGGTACTTCGACCAATCGTTGTAGAAGGTGCTTGCAGGCAGCACGGTCCGCTTCACCTTGAAGCCTGCCTCGCGGAGCTGCGCGGCGATCGTATCACCCGCATCCTTGATCCAGTCCGAGTCGGGACTGATGATCTCGTGCTCAAAACCCATTTGACCAGCTTCGTCCATCAAGCGCTTGGCAGCTCCAACGTCACGCTTCTTTTCTGGAATCGGATAATACTCTGGGTGCAGCGGCGCGACGTGGTAGTTTGCACCAACGGTTCCGAGACCGTTATATGCGATCTGCAGCACAGCGTTGTTGTCGACCGCGAGTTGCAATGCATTGCGCACGCGCTGATCGTCGTAGGGTTTGTGTGTGACCTTAGTGCGGCAAATAACAGTGGTTGCCGTGTTCGCTTGATAGGTCACCAAACCCAGAGATTCATATTCTTTGATCTGAGTTGGATAAGTTTGATAGTTGGCGTCCACCTCTTCCGACTCGAAGGCGCTGGCAAGAGCCGACGGATCGGTCCCGTAGTCAGTGATGTGGACCTCGTCCAAGAGGACTTCCCCGCCCCACCAGTTTCCATTGCCCCGGCGCTTGAACGTGGCTTGCTGGCCGACATCCCACGAAACCAATTCGAATGGTCCGGTGCCCACCGGGTGGGTCTGGATCTCGGACCCATTCTTGTCAAAATCGCGATGAACGATCAAACCTGGATAGTCAGCGAATCCAGCGATGATCGTAATATCAGGCTTCGGCAGAGTGAGTTTGACGGTGTAATCGTCAAGCTTCGAAATGGCGCCTTCCCTCGCTTTGCCTGTCTTATCGTCGACGAGCCGCGCCATTCGCCCTGCCATTGAGTTCCCTGGCACGTCCCTTTCGCACCAGCGGCGCAGGTTGAACACCACGTCATCAGCGGTGAAATCGTCACCGTTATGCCACTTAACGCCCTTGCGCACGTGCAGCACGTATTCAGTCGCCGTGTCGTTTACCTCCCAGCTCTCCAACAGAGCGGGCTCAAATGTGTATTCCTTTGTATATCTGACCAAAGGTTCCAAGAACTGGCGGAGAATGTTGCCTAGTTCGGGAGAGTCGGCGACGCGAGGATCCTTCGCACCATAGACGAGCATGGAGATCCGCAATTTGCCCCCTTTTTTTCCCACCTCTTCTGCATGTGCGGACGGCATGGCGCCGAGCATTGAGTACGCTACCGCTGTCGACGCTCCGAAGATCGAAGCGAGCGCCAGGAACTCGCGACGATCCATTTTGCCCTGTTTTGTCTCTTCAGCAAGAGCCTCCAGCGACTTGGGCAGGGCCTTACCCTTTCTATTGAAGAATTTCATCCAAACCTCCCGGTGAAATGATTGTTTAGCAGCACCCTTCGACCGCCACGGTCGGAACGAGGGATAAGCTTACGTTCGGATCTCATGCTGTTGTAGGCGGAAAAAGATATCATCTGGTATAATTGGGCGTTATACCAGAATGATTCCCTGCCAGCCTCGCCGCTCAGGACAGGTGGTCTCGTCATGGGCGCGCGCGCGCCGTAGCGCGGTTACTCGTCCGGTCCCGGTAGGGACGATGGTTACCGATCGCCCCCCCGGCCAGATCCGTACGTGCGGCACTACCCCATACGGCGTTATCAACTTAACTCGCGTTCAGGGATTTGCGGCATAGACCGATGTCATGAACACCGCGACCGTCAGCTACAAGCGCCATCGTTTCCCGCCGCAGATCATCGCCCATGCAGTCTGGCTCTACTACAGGTTCCCCGTATCCCCACGGTGACGGCCGCCTTGCTGAGGTAGGCTGAAGGCTGCAAGTCCTAGTGCAAGCACTAGGAGTAGCCCTATGAC
>NZ_JAMYLQ010000047.1:0-28143 GCF_040318115.1 Mesorhizobium sp. M1312
CTCCTGACCCAGCCAGCAGGTTGAATCAGATTTGCTCGCCTTAGGGAATCCCCTTTCGATTCAGACTCAATTCATCCCGCTCTAGCCCCGCTCAAACTTCTGATTTCGGCATCCAGCTGCGTTGCCCTGGGCGTCCACTATCACGTGCGGGCGCTGAAGGGCTGGCGTGCAGGCCAAGCCGGCCTTCTCGGCACCTGGCTTGTGTGTCGCAGCCGGGGTTGCGAGGCTGCGACACGTTTCCTGAGCCGACAACGACGCCGGCACCTTGAGCGCGGGTCAGAGCCGTTCGATGCCGAAAAAGTCCGGCGCCCCCACCCAGGCGGCCTTGAAGCGCGCATCCATGTCTTCGGCGTCCGCTGTCCTGTCGGTCCTGCGGAAAACCTCGCGCAGGCCCCACAACGCCCAGGCGTTGTTTGGAGTCTGCCCCAGGACGTGCTCGAAAGCTGCCGCGGCCGCCTCGTGCTCGCCCATGGCCATGTAGACCGCGCCGAGGGTCTGTCGGATCGGATAATACCAGTAGGCCGGTTCCATATAGGCAAGGCCATCCTCGATCGCGACCGCCGCCTCAAGCTTATTGCGCGCTTCCCGCAAGTTGCCCTGGTTCTGGGCAACGCGGGCCTCCACGATCAGCGCGCTCAATTCCAGCAAATCCGGCGCCGGAAGTCCTCCCGCCGTCTCCGTGGAAAAATCGGTCTCGGTAGCGAGCTTGCGGATTGCGGCGGTCTCGGCGCGCGCCGCCTCGCTCACACCGTTTGCGGCGAAGGCGACGCCCCGCGCATATCGCCAGGTTGCCTCGACATAAGGCAAGGCGTTTGCCGGCAGCGGCAGCGCGAGTATGACCTCGGGATCGCTGTACTGGGCGTGCGCGAAATAGGGAGCCGCCTTAATCGGCTGCAGGCCGGCCACCTTTCTGGCCATGGTGTCGGAGACCAGCGATTCGAGCTTTTTGGCCGCCTCGGCGATTGCCTCGACGTCGCCCGCCATCTGTGCGGAGGTCATCAGGAAATGCAGGTTGTGCGGATAATAGCCGTCCGTGTAGACACCGGGCGTGCTCTCCGGCGCTATGCCGACGCGCTCGAAATAGGCCTCGTCCGCTGCCACCGCTTCGCGGTTGATCTCTAGGCTGTCGATCCACCGGCCGACCTGGTGATAGATGTGCGCTGGCATGTGCACGATGTGTCCGGCGCCGGGCATGAGGGCGGCAAGCCGGTCGGCATGGGCTTCGGCCCTTTCCGGCGTCGTGGACGCTTCGACAGCGTGGATATAGAGATGGATCGCCCCGGCATGATCCGGATTGCGCGCCAGCACCCGCTCCAACGAAGCCACAAGCTTGACCGTGTCCGGCTTTGGCGTTGCTCCGCCGTCAAGCCAGTAGTCCCAAGGCGTCAGGTTCATAAGCGCGTCAGCGTAGAGCGTGGCGATCTCGTCGTCCTGCGGATGGCGGTCTGCCAGTTCCGCCATCGCCGCAGCATAGGCCTGGTTCAGGGCGCCCTGATCGGCCGAAGTATCGGCGCTGTAGCGCTTGGAGAGCGCGGCGATAAGATCCTTTTCCCGGCTGGAGGCGAGGTGCGCTAGCTTGCGCGCCTGCGCTACGGCCTCGGCGGCGTTGGCGGCCGCCTCCTGACCCATGCCGGCGTTGATGTTGGGGCCGAGCACGTAGGCCTCGCCCCAAAAACACATGGCGCAGGTCGGGTCCAGCTTCTGCGCGGCCCTGAAAGCGCGCTGCGCTTCGGCGTGGTTGAACGCCCACGCCCAGCGCAGGCCCTGATCGAAATAGGCCTGCGCCAGCGGGTTGGCGGTGGTGACAGGGTAGGAATGACTGCCGAGGTTTTCGAACAGCGGGACGCTTGTCGAATCCTCTGCAACCGCCGCCTTGGCCTGGCGATGCGGAACGCCGGTTTCATGGGCATTGGCGGCGGGCGCCGCCAGAAGGGCGGCCGCGCTCGCACAGGCCAGTAGCGGGAGCCTAAATGAAAGCTTCATGGTTCAGCCCGCCTTGTCTTCTTGGCCGCGCTTCAAGCCGCGGACCACCAAACCAATTTCGGACCGGCTGATCCCGATATCCCTCAGGAAGGCATCGTCCATTGCCGCCAGAGTCCGTTCCGCCATACGGTGAACCCGGTAGTCCCGGAAAGAGCGGTAAGCTGCTCGCATTATCGACATTGCAACACTCCATTGATTGGCGCCGCGGGATGCAGCGGTTGCCATTGCATTTAAACCATCCCTGTTTCAGGCGTTTTTCCGCGCCGAACGCGAAGTGTTTCGTTTGTTTCAGCGCCGGGGAGCGCTTCCCGCGCGGTGTGGATTCCGAGCTGCCGGAGTCGCGCGGGAAACCGCCTTCTTTCTTAGCGCTCGATAGTGAAACCGGCGTCCGCGATCAGCCACGCTGGCTCGCGCGTCAGATGGCAGCCCCTCAGTCCGACAAGATGCCTTTGCAGCGTGCTCGGGGATCGGAGTCTCACACCTGCCGCCCGCCGAGCTTCAGGACGCGGCGGAACTCAGCCAGCGCGGCCTTCGGGTGGGATGCTACAAGGCGAGTGGATGACGACTACGGTCTCGGCCATAGCGTCACCCAGAACGTCTAAGCAGGTTGAAGCTGGAGGAGGCATTGCCGGCGCCCTGCCCTTTGAAGTCGATGATTTGCCTTTCCAGGCGATCCGCCGAAACTTCTGCTACGGCAAAATTCTGCGAATTAGCTCCGTGCTGTTCAGGCCCGGAACGCACCCAGTGATAATGCAGCCCGCCTACCGATCTAATCGCCGATTATCTGCTGCCTTCCGAAACGGCACAATGCGCCAATTCTGGATCTTGCCCAGTGATGCTGCGAAGGTTAGCGTGCATTTCGTTGGGCAGCGCAGATGGTTGCACGGCAAGGAGCCTAGCGTCCCGGCTTGCGCAGTACAGGCCGTCAGCGAACCCTGTAGAACGGATTCGGCAGCAGGAACAGCTTCTCGGCGTGTCCCCCAAACAGGTCGGATGGCTGGTCACCGACATTGGCAATGATCGTGTAGCCGGCCTTTTCGATTTCGGCTCTTATGGGTGCCTTGAAATCAGCGGCGGAACCATATTTGGCTCCCGGCTGGACCATATAAAGTTGCTCATAGCCGGCATAGCCCGCCGATTGCAGGTTCTGTTCGGTCGCCTGACGCTGGTCCTCCGGACGTCCGGTGATGAAGAATACTGCGACTTTCGCCGTTCGCGCCTGCCGGAAGACCTGCAGCACAGGGTCGATGGCCGGATCCTTCGCGAGCTGGTCCCAGGCGGCCCAGCCACAGGGACCGTCGATTGCGATGTCGCAGGCCCCGCCGATCGGGCGGCCGAAATTGTCACGTGTGATCACTTCCCAGTTGGCCAAAGCCGTCTCGTCGATATCGAGCACCAGTGCGGGGCGAGGCACCTCCATTGCGCGCTTGGCGACCCAATCGCCAGCCTGCTTCGCCACGGCGGCAAGGTCGCGATCATATGCGCCGGAATCATGATAACTGGCGGCCGCCAGCATCGCGTCGCCGACATTGGCTGGCTGAGACGGGCTTGTGAGAAGGAGCGAGCCGTCGGCACGCGCCGACCCAGGCACATTTGTACCAATCATCAGCAGGATTGCCCCGACGGCCGCACCACGCGCAATTCTATTCCAACCAATCGTCTGCATCACGAGACCTTGCGGTCGCGAGAGTGCTCTGTCAAGCGAGGCAAACCACAGGTCCTCGAAACTGAGCGATGTCGGCAAGTGCCCCAATAGCGGTCTTTCGGGGTGCTTGAGGTGAACGCTAGAAGTTGACCTTCGCGAGAACTACCACCAACGCTCTTGAAGACAGGTTCGGGGTACCAACGGCGAGATGGTTTAGACCCCTCCGAGGAGGGGCTCGCAATGGATGCTCCGGACTGGTGGGCGCGCCGGAGAACGTTGGATGGCGCGATATTCCGCGAAATGGCTGCCCAATCACCGCCGATTGCCGTTCAGCCGGCGCACCGAGCCGTCAAGGACGCGATCGTCCGCATGGCGAGGGTTCGCAGCTTTGGCGCGCGTTGCCGTTCAGCGGGCACCGCGGTGGAACGACCGCGGTGCCGTAGTCTGTACCCGCACACCTAGCAGTTCGCGCCAGTCTGCGGATCGCACGCTTTGTTTTCTTGCTTCTGTGGTTTGGGCTTGGCCGCCTGTTCCGGCTCGGCCTGCTGCTGCTCGGCGGCGGGCTGCTCCTCGGCCTTCCGCTTCTCAGGCTTGGCCGCCTGTTCCGGCTCGGCCTGCTGCTGCTCGGCGGCAGACTGCTCCTTGGCCTTCCGCTTCTCAGGCTTGGCCGCCTGTTCCGGCTCGGCCTGCTGCTCGGCAGCGGGCTGCTCCTTGGCCTTCCGCTTCTCAGGCTCGGCCGCCTGTTCCGGTTCGGCCTGCTGCTGCTCGGTGGCGGGCTGCTCCTTGGCCTTCCGCTTCTCAGGCTTGGCCGCCTGTTCCGGCTCAACCTGCTGCTGCTCGGCGGCGGGCTGCTCCTTGGCCTTCCGCTTCTCAGGCTTGGCCGCCTGTTCCGGCTCAACCTGCTGCTGCTTCGCCGCGGGCTGCTTCTTGACCTTCGGTTTCTCAGGTTTGGCGGTCTCTTCCGGCTCGGCCTGCTTCTGCTCGGCGGCCGGTTGCTCCTCGGTCGTCGACTTCTCAGGCTTGGCGGTCTCTTCCGGCTTAACCTCATCTTCGGTCGCCGGCGCCTGTTCGGTCGTTGCTGCACCTTCGGTCGGCTTCGATTTCCGGCCTGCCTGAACCTGCTTCACCTCCTCAATGTCTTTGAGCTCAGCTGGTTTGGCATCGGGATCGGCTTTCACTTCACCTTCAAAGACCGTGACCGTATTGTTTTCTAATTTGCCGGCCTCATCGGGCGTCTCGGTCTCGCTGACCTCGACGACAGTCACCTGCTGGTTCGTCTCCTTCTCGATCACATCAACATCAATGACTTTGTTGATCACCACGTTGTTCTGGACCGTCACGTCGCCGGCCGGCTCGGCCGCTTCGACAATGCGCACAAACTCCGGCTCATCACGGATAACGACGACAGAAATGTCCTCAACAAGGAATTCGCGGGTGGGGACCACGACCCAGTAAAAATCCGGCGTGGTGTCGAACGTCACCTCGATTGAAATCAAATCCGGATCGCGGCGCGGCGGCAGCGGGGCCCAGATGATGTGCTCCCTGTCACGCCGCCAGCTCACCCATGCTGGCGCCCAACGAGTGCCGGGAACCCAGTACCAGCCGATGTCGTCGGCATAGCCCCACCGGCCGTAATGGTAGGTCGCCCAGCCGAACGGCTCGTCGGACACCCAGAGCCAGCCATACTGTTCGGTATAGACCCAGTGTCCAAGGGTATACGGACGCCAATCGTCAGGTACATCAACTGGGACGAAGACGGTCGCTCCCTGGTACGAGACCCAATCACCATGGGAAGACAGGTCGTCGTAGAATGTGCTGATCGAAATGGAAACGTCGGTGGCAGCCCTCGCCTCGGACACAAGCGACAATGGCGCAACAGGGTTGGGAATCTCGACGACGGTGAGCAGGCAGGCAGTTACGCCGCCCAGCATCAGCCGTACAGCGGTTTGGGCAAGGACGCGTTTCATCCTAGTCTTCCTCCGAAACAGATCGCCCTTCATCTTGGAAACTCACCGGCTGTCGGATTGTTCCACTTGCTAAGGTTGCCCGCATTTGCTCACACACCGGCTTGGCATCACACGATGGTACGCCACCCCCTATCAGCGCAAACGGCACACATCGGCGCATTGCTGCCTGGCAGCCTCGGGCCGAAAGCAGTCAGCCCGCTTCTGGGGATATAGCCGCGAAAGGCGGCCATTCGGCTGGGTACGGAGCGGACGGCATGAATCCCCAGATCCATTCCGAGACGGCTGCGATCCACTTTCCGTCGAGACGATCTCGACATCGAGCGCAGGGCCCGGACCCACAGGATGGGATTCCAAGGCAGCCGTTATAGGGCCGCCGGTCGATCCTTGGCCGCAGCAGATCGCCGAAGCCGGGCCAATCGATTGCAACGGTCGAGAAGCGCGCAGGCGAGCCGCTCCTGCAGCGGCCGCATCTCGAACCGGGTCGAGATCAAGCTGAGCGCTGGCAGAAGCAGGAGCTTCGGGCCTTCGCCGGCCCTCCTGCTTATATCCTAAGGTGCAGCAGGTCAGTGTGCTGCTTTCATCGCTCAGCCATGCGGTCATGATGAAAGCTGACCACCCAACGCGGCCCGCTAAAGGGGATTTTAGCCTGGCAATTGAACTAGGACCTGGCCACCTGCTCGCAGGTATGCGGCCTAGCCTGCGACCTTGATGAGCGCCCGCTCCATGGCTGCAAGGAAGAGGTCGACGTGCTCGGCCTGGCAAACGAGCGGCGGGCGCACTTTAAGCGAATCCTCGTTGGCCCCAGTCGTGCTGACAAGGACGCCGTCGTCCCGCATTGCGTTCACGACGTCCAGCGCCATTGCCCGCCGGCTTGCCGCCGGGGTGCCTCAGGCCCTATATCGATGCCAAAGAACAGACCGGCGTTTCGGATGGCACGAACTCCGTAAGGCTGCTGCGCGATTTTCTCCAGCCCGGCTCGGAGGCGCTGGCTCATGGCAAGCGCTTTCTGGGGGATCTGGTCACGCTGAGGATCGTCAGCACGGCGTCCGCGGTCGCTATGCCAACCGTATTTCCAACTCTCGGACCGGCAGTCGATGCCATTGCGCCGCTTTGCCCTATGCCGCTGTTGCGTATTGATGAAGGCATGGCCAAAGCCGCTGTCGAGCATGGAAACCGCATAGGTGTCCTGGCGACCTTGTCCACAACGCTGGTGCCGACCGTGGATCTGCTGAAGCGCAAGGCATGCGAGGCGGGCAAGGATGTAGCGATCGACGATGTGCTTGTAGAGGGAGCGTTTCAGCGCCTCGCCGGCGGGGACGTCGAAGCCCATGACGCGCAAATCCGCCTAGCTCTCGAAGAGCTGTCGCAGAAGGTCGATGTGGTCGTGTTTGCGCAGGCCTCGATGGCTCGTGCACGGCCCACAGTCTTCCAGTTCTGACAAGTCCCGTACTTGGAGTTGAAAACGTGAAACGGCGTTTAGAGCGATGAGCGCGCGCAACTGATGATAGATTTCGCTTCTTGAGCCGACATGCACGCCTTTTCCTCGCTTATCGACCTCGCGCCCGACCACCATGTCCTGCTGGTTGCCGCCTGAGCTCGGCGACAGGTGCAGCGAGCCGCGCAGTCTTCACTTCAACTGGTTAATGATCCGCCCGGCCTACTGGCATGGATGGCGCCACCTGCGCCCTCTGCGCGTGGCGAAGATGTCGCCTAGAAATAGCCGAGGATGGATTTGACCTCGAGATACTCCAACATGCCTTCGATGCCATATTCGCGTCCGTTTCCGGACTGCTTGAAACCGCCAAACGGGGCGTGCGGATCCCAGGCCGGGTAGTTGAGATGAACCTGACCGGCGCGAATCCGCGAGGCGACGTCCCTGACGTCGTCCATATCCTCGCCCTGCACATGGGCCCCCAGGCCGTAGACCGTATCGTTGGCGATAGTGACGGCCTCCTCGACTGTGTCGTAGGGGATGATGCAGAGAACTGGCCCGAAGACCTCTTCCTGGGCAATGCGCATGCTCGTGAGCACGTTGGAAAAAATCGTCGGTTTGACGTAGAGCCCGACATCTAGGCCGTCCGGACGGCCCAGTCCGCCGGTGAGAAGCTTCGCGCCTTCCGAAACGCCGACGCCGATCATTGTCTGGATCCGGTCGAACTGGGCGCGGTTGGCGATTGCACCATGGGTGGGGGCCTCCGAGAGAGGATCGCCGACCACGATCTCATCTGCGGCCCGCTGGGCAATTGACTCGATCTCGGACAGCCGCGCGCGCGGCACGATCATGCGCGTCGGCGCACTGCATGACTGGCCGAGATTGCGGAAGGCAGCGGCTATGCCCAGCGAAACGGCGCGATCGAGATCGGCGTCGGGCAGGATCACATTCGGCGACTTGCCGCCGAGCTCCTGCGCGACGCGCTTGACCGTCGGCGCGGCGGCCTGGGCCACCGCGATGCCGGCACGGGTGGAGCCGGTAATGGAGATCATGTCGACATCCGCATGAGACGCGAGACCCCCACCGACGCATGGGCCGTCACCATTGACGAGGTTGAAGACACCGGCAGGGAAGCCGGCTTCCTCGATCGCCTCGGCGAACAGAAGGGCGTCCAAAGGAGAAAGCTCGCTCGGCTTCAGCACGACCGTGCAGCCTGCGGCGAGCGCTGGCGCAACCTTGGCGGTGATCTGGTAGAGTGGCCAGTTCCACGGCGTGATCAGGGCGCAGACACCGATCGGTTCGTGGGCGACGGCAGTGTGGCCGCGCTGTTCGACGAAGGGGAAGTCTGTCAGGACATCGCGGGCAACCTTTACATGGGCGATCGCGAGCGGCACCTGCGCGGTGCGCGCATAGCCGATCACCGCGCCCATCTCGAGGGTCAGGCATTGCGCAAGCAGTTCACGGCGCGCTTCGAGCAGCGCCTGCAGGCGATCGAGCAGACCCGCGCGGTCTTCTGGCGTGGTACGGCTCCAGGTGACGAATGCCCGGCGGGCCGCGGCAACGGCTGCGTCCACGTCCTCGCTATTTCCGAGCGGAAACTGGCTTACGACCTCTTCTGTGGCGGGATTCACGACGACGCCCTTCGCGGTGCCACTCGGCTCGACCCATTGACCGTCGATGAAGAACTTGTCCACGCGGCTGTTGCGAGACAGGTGTTCGAGGGGCGTCATCACCGTACAAGGTCCTTCATGCGATAATAGGCACCGAGAATCGGCAGGAACCAGGGACGACCGAAATAACCGGGGATCGCTGGCCAGTTGAAATCGTTCCACGGATTGAGCTCGGGGCGGCCGTCCATAACGTCGGCCATGATGCTGCCCATCAGCGTCGACATATGGGTGCCGTGCCCGCTATAGCCCATGGAGTAGTAGATTCCGTTGCGCTCCCCGGCGCGCGGCAGGCGGTCGCGGGTCATGTCGACCATGCCGCCCCAGCAGTAATCGATGCGGATGTCGGCCAGTTCCGGATAGACGTCGACCATCGCCGTTTTCAGGATTTGACCGCTCTTCTCGTCGGACTGCGGATTGGATACTGCAAACCGGGCCCGCCCACCGAATAACATGCGATTGTCTGGCGTGAGCCGCCAATAGACAACGAGATTGCGCGTGTCGACGACATTGCGTCGGGTCGGCATGAGGCGCTCAAGCTGCGCAGGCGACAGCGGTTCCGTCACGATCAGGAAGGCACCGACCGGCACGATGCGGCGGCGGAACCATCCGAGCGGACCGACCTGGGAAATGCCGCTCGCCAGCAGGACCTGACGCGCGACGATCTTGCCCCGCGGGGTCTCGACCTCATGCCCGGCGGCGACCTTGCGCAGAGCCATGACAGGAGCATATTCATAGACCTCTGCACCGCGCCGCACTGCGGCGGTCGCAAGGCCGCGGACGAACCGGCCGACATGCATGCTGGCGCTCTTGGGAAACAGCAGCCCGCCGTGGTAGCGCTCGGTTCCGACCTCGTTCCGCAGGTCGGCGCGCGCGATCATCCTCGTTCCGGGATCGACATTGGCCGCCAAGAGTTCCTGGCTGCGCGCCAGCATGCCGTAGTGCTCAGGCTTGGCAGCAAGCTTGAGTTTGCCGACGCGGGAGAAGCTGCAGTCGATCTTTTCTTCCTGCACCAGCCGCTCGACCATATCGACGCCAGCGTCGAAGGCCTTGTAGAGCGCGTTCGCGGCGTCCTTGCCGTACTTGCCGGCCATGACCGCATAGTTCTGAGCGAAGCCGTTGTTGCACATGCCGCCATTGCGGCCAGACGCGGCGTTGCCGATTGTTTCGGCCTCAAGCAGGGCAACCCGGCCGCCCTTCTTGGCGAGAGCCAGCGCGGCGGAGGATCCAGTCAGGCCACCGCCCACAATCGCTACATCGTAGTGGCCTTCGAGGGGTTTGGACGTGCCCTCATTGAACGGCTGAGACGTATCCAGCCAATAAGATGTAAACTTCATTTCTTGACCACCAGTGTTGATTTGAGTGGAGCGACATTCGAGCCGTAGTTGCGCGCGTCTACCAGCCGCGCATCCGCTCCCAACGCGCTTCAATCATGGGGCTGTCCCCGTTGATGACGCTGTAGAAGTCATGCTGGGCGGCCATCGCGCAGGCATGGTTGGGTAGAATCCGGACCCGGGACCCCAGCGGCAACTCGGGCATGGACTTTCCAGAACCGGCACGAATGGCGAGGATACCGTGTTCCTGGCTGGCCTGAGCCACGATCACATCTTCGAGCACCCGCCCCTTTTCGTCACAGACCACACCGTAACCCTGGTCGAATTGCTGGTTCGCGGTTCCACGGTCGCGCGAAAGCGCCATCCACCCCGCATCGACCAGCACCCATCCTTTTTCCAGCTTGGCGCCGATCACGGTGGCCAACACGGAAATCGCGATGTCGTCGATGGCACAGACCCCCACCCCGTGCTGGACGAAATCGAAGAACATGTAGACCCCGGCGCGCAACTCCGTGACGCCTTCCAGATTCTCGGCGAAGTGCGCCGTCGGCGTCGAGCCGAGGCTGACAATTGGGCATGCATGGCCGTGAGCGCGCAGAATTTCGGCAGCGCGCACCGTGGCCAAACGCTCCTTCTCGGCTGCATTCACCAACGCACGGGGCGTGCTCAAGCTATAGGACTCGCCCGCATGGGCGAGGACGCCGACGAGGTTGGCACCCGCTGCGACGACCCTGTTGGCCACCTCAAGCAGCTTGGGATCGTCCGACTTCAATCCACCGCGATGGTCGTCGCAGTCCAGTTCGATGAACAGGGACGGCGTCACGCCGGTGGCCTCGCGCACGTCCGCCAAAGCATCAGCCTGCTCCACAGTATCGAGCAGCAGCTTCAGATCGACGCCCGTGCGGCGACATAGCTCCATGGCGCGGATGGCCGAAGCCGTCGACATGCCGACCGCATAGGTGATGTCGCGAAATCCGTGGCCTGCGAAATATCCCGCCTCGGCGATGGTCGAGACCGTGATCGGGCCGGGTTCGCGGGGGAACACGTGTCGGGCGACGTCGATGCTCTTGGCCGTCTTCATGTGCGGGCGCAGCACCACGCCAAGTCTTCTGGCGTGCTCGGCGAGACGCTGGGTGTTGCGCTCAAGCCGTCCGCGGTCCAGAAGCAGCGACGGTGTGATGAGGGTGTCGATCGTTCTGGCCGTCTCGCTCACTGACAGGTTTGCCGCCATCTTGTCCATCATCTCGTTTCCTAAAAGAACGATTGGTTCGCCAAGGCATACATATGGGCCGACCCGTCGGAAACGGGTCGTTGCCCTTTGACCATTGCGGTCGCACCGCCGGCTCGCTCGAGGCCGAGGCTCTCGAGCCAGTCGCCCAATCCATCTTCGGCATAGACGTCGATGCGAACGAATTGATCGTGAAGTCTGGAAAGCTGCGCCAGGATCAAAAGCCGCGCGTCCTCCACGCTTTCGGCCGCACAGGGGCCGACGACATAGCCGCGCCCGAACTTCCTGGCGATGGCATAGCCTGCAACCCGTCCCGCGCGCTCGATAACGACGACCTTGCCCACGTCAGCGAGTGTAGCCACCATCGACGGCCGGGGCATGCCCATAGCCCGTTCGTCGAAGGCCTGGATCGCCGCGAGGTCGGAGACCGTCGCCTGGCGAACGTCGTTGCGCGCACTCTGCGTCACGGCGACGCTCCGCGGGCCCTGAAGCTGAAGTACCCTGCCCCAGGCGGTAAAGCCGCGCCGCTTATAGAGCGCGAGCCCCACTTCCGTCGAATTGAGCAGCACGTTGCGACCGTCCGTGGCCTGAAGCAACCCATAAAAGAGCCGGGAGCCGTTGCCACCGCCTTGTGCGGAGCCAGTGACTATGATCATCCCGGCAGTGGCATAGGCCTGTCCGTAATTCCAGGACATGGCAGTGCCAATCACCTCTCCTGCCCGCTCGAGGACCAGGCCATTGCCGACCGTCACGGCAAATTCCCAGTCCTCCTGGCGATAAGGCCAGCCCATCTCCTGCGACAGCTTCAGCGCGCCCGGCACATGGCGGGTCTCGAATTTCATCAGCTCAACCGGGGCGCTGACGGTGTCTCTCTCACGTTCGAGGGCCATAAGTGCAACGTTGTCTCTTGTCCGAGGTCGAAATTGACGTCGGACCTTAGAGTCGCGTCCGGCGGACAGATTTCGCTGCTGTTTTACCCATTCAAATCAGCGGGATTATTTGTTTTAAGCAGTTCCTCAGCATGCCAAATCGCGCAAATCGGGCGAGGAATATCTGGCGCCTTGCGCCGTCCGCCATGGCTGACTTCGCACGGGCGTGACCTCCACGCCGTCCGCATCGGATGCAATCTCAGGCCTGGCCAACGCCATAGACTGGAACACCCTGCGGCGACGAAGCGCTCGATGCTCAAGAGGGATTTGGATGATCTACATCAATGAAGAAGAGTCAGCCGCCCTCGTCACGCATGAACTTGCTTTCGAGGCGGCGCGGAAAGCTCTCGTGGCAGCGGCATCGCGGCAGAGCAGGGTCTTTCCCGCTGTTCTAGGGCGCACGCGGGAGGCGACCAATACTTTCTCAATCAAATCCGGTTCGTCGGACGACCTGACCGGAGTGAAAATTGGCTCCTTCTGGTCGGGCAACCCGACACGTGGCCTTCCCCGCCACAACTCCACCATCGTGCTGCTCGATCAGCATACAGGTCGGCTCGGCGCCGTAATCGAGGCCGGGCAGGTCAACGCCTACAGGACGGCCGCCGCCGACGCGGTAGCGGCCGATCTTCTTGCGCGGAAGCAAGCCAAGGTTCTGGCGATATTCGGCGCCGGCAGCCAAGCGGACTTCGAAGTGACGGCGCTGGCACGCATCCGCCCAATCGAAACCGTGCTGGTCGTGGCCCGGCCTTCGCCGCGACGCGACGCTCTTGTCGATCAGATCGGCGAAAGGGGCCTGGAGGCGCGCGCTGCCTTGCCCGAAGAAGCCGTGCGCGCGGCCGACATCGTGGTGACGGCGACACCCTCACGCGAACCGCTGTTCGACGCCGCTTGGGTGGGACCCGGAACCCATATCGTCAGCATGGGGTCGGATGCTCCGGGCAAGCGCGAATTGCCGAGCGAATTATTTCCCAGGGCACGTCTGTTTTGTGATCTGCTTTCTCAGTCCGTCCAGATCGGCGAGTTCCAACATTTGCGCGACCAGATCGACGCCGGCGTGCTCGCGGTAACATCAATCGGCGACGTCATTGAAAAGCGCGCGCCCGGACGCCGCTTTGACAAGGAAATCACGGTCTTCGACAGTTCTGGTATCTCGCTACAGGATCTCTACATGGCCGACGCGCTGATCCGCGCAAACGCGTCTCACCGCTGATCAGCTTCGCACCGACAAGTGCCGACCCGACGGATTTTGCCGCGGTACTGAAGTGCTCTCCGGCAACAACGTGTCCTGCGCGATTCTGCAGTCGTATCAGCGGCTGGCGCGCCAGAAGGCGATACGGTCCTGCAACCGATAGCCCTGGATAATCGCCGGCATGAACCACGGATTGCCGCGATAGAGCGGGATGGCCGAAGGCGCTCGAAAGTCGAACGCCGTGCGCGACTGCTCGCCATGACCCATCAGCTTGTGGGCCGCACGCGTGCCAATCCATGGCGCCCAGACCACGCCCGAACCGCAGAAGCCAGTTGCATAGACCGCGCCGTCCTTCTCGAAGATGCGGGGCAGCATGTCGCGGTTCATCGCCACGTTGCCGAACCAGCAATGCGAAAGGCGCACGTTCTCCAACTCCGGGAAAAGGTTCACCAAGCCCTTGCGTAGGAGAAGTTTCGGCGCCGCCGGATCGCCGACGCGAGAACTGTCACGGCCCCCCAGCAGAATGCGTTTTCCGTCGGGCGAGGGACGATAATAGAAACCGAGTTGCCGGTTTTCGGTGATCGTCATCAGCTTCGGCATCAGTCGCGCCATGACATCGGGCGGAAGTTCCTCGGTCACGATGATCCGGCTGCGAACCGGAACCAGCCGGCGGCGCAGGAAGGGAGCGGCGCCGTCGGTATAACCGTCAGTACAGACCAGAACCTGCCGTGCATCCACCGTCCCTGCCGAAGTCGAGACGCGGAAGCCCGAACCATTCCTCTCGATCGACGTCACGGGCGTGTTCGAATGCACCGTCAGACCGGAAGCAAGGGCCACCCGCAGGAGCTCAGCATGGAACTTGGCGGGGTGCAGCCCGCCAATGTCCATTCGAACGGTTCCGCCACGGTAGAAATCTGTGCCGATATAATTTCGCTGCTCGGCATGCGGAACGGCGTAGGACTCGATCCCCAGTTTCTTCGCTAGTGTCTCGGCGCCGCGCGCCATCTTCCCATACTGTTCATATCCGAAAGCGCCTTTGAATTGGCCAACCAGCCGGAAGTCGCAGTCGAGCCCTTCGGTCTCTATGAAGTCGTAGAGGAATTCGCGTGCGACCTTGCCCTCGGCCTCGATCGCCATTGCCTTCTCTTCACCGAAGCGCCGTGTGATCGTGGCATAGTCCGGCCGGATACTCCCGCTCGTAATTCCGCCGTTGCGCGTGGAAGCACCCTCGCCCGGATTCATCGCATCAAAGGCTGCGACCGAGCGTCCTTCGCGCGCCAGCGCAAGCCCGGCCGAAAGCCCGGCATAACCGGCGCCGACAATTGCCACGTCAAGCTTCTTTGCGAGGGGCTGCCGCGGCAGCGGCATGACGGGCGCCGCTTCCCACCAATAGGGCGTGTTCTTGTCGGAGACTTTCAACTCGTGCACGTGAGTCACTTCTCGCTGGGTTTTCGGGTGAAGGAGCGGGCCGCGTTTGTCGACGAGATCAGACACGGTCGTCCCGTACGTCGAGCGCGTCACGCAACCCGTCGCCGATGAAATTGAAGCTTGTCACGGCCATGGTGATGGCGGCGCCGGGAATGATCGCCAGCCAAGGCGCACTGTCCAGATACTGCTGGGCGCCCTCGAGCATGTTGCCCCAGCTGGGCAGCGGCGGCTGAATGCCATAGCCCAGGAAACTGATGTAGGCTTCCAGCAGGATCGCGCGCGCCACTGTCAGCGTAGCGGCCACGATGATCGGACCCATGGCGTTTGGCAGGATTTCGCGGAACATGATATGCGTGCCGCTCAGCCCCAGCATGCGCCCGGCCAGCACAAACTCGCGCTCGCGCAATGACCGCACCTCGGCCTCGACAATTCGGGCTACCTCCATCCAGCTGGTGACAGCGACGATGACGGTGACCATAGCAGGGCTCGGCTTCAGTGCCGCGGCCAAGGCCAGCAGCAGGAAGATGGAGGGGAATGACAGGAAGCCGTCGACCGTGCGCATCAGCGCTGCACCGATCCAGCCGCCGCGGTAGCCCGCGATCACGCCGACGAGCGTTCCGATCAGCGTCGACAGCAGCATGGCAAAGAAAGCCACCAGCAGTGAGGTCCTCCCCGCCATGAACAGTCGCGCCGCCACGTCCCGCCCCAAAGGATCGGTCCCGAGATAGTGGTCGCCGGTCAGCGGCGGTGAAAAGCGGGCGCGCAAATCGATGTATAGGGAATCATAGGGCAGGAGATGAGGGCCGAAGACGCATGCCAGCGTGAGAAGGGTGATCATCGCCACCCCCAGCAACGCCAGATGATGGCTGGTGAAACGGCGCACGGTGCGGCTGCGCCACCAGCGGCTTGGTCCTGCATTTGCGGCGAGAGCGGTCATTTCGGGTGCCTCCTGTTGGGCGTGAGGTTACGCGCTCAACCCAGACGAATGCGCGGGTCGACGATCGCCACAGCAATATCTGCGATCAGGTTGCCCAGAATGACGAGGATGGCCGAGAACATCAGCAGTCCCATCACGACCGGGTAGTCGCTGTAGCCGAGGCTGTCCAGGAACAGTCGACCCATCCCCGGCCAGGTAAACACTGTCTCCGTCACCAGCGCGCCGGTCAGGATGCTGGGAAGCTGCACCCCGGCCAGTGTGATCATCGGCAAAAGCGCATTGCCGACGACGTGCTTCATTATGACTCGGCGCTCGCTCAGGCCCTTGGCGCGGGCGGTCTTGACAAAATCCTGGCTGATGGCGTCGAGCGTCGCCGTGCGCATGTAGCGGCTCCAGATCGCGACATGCACCAGCGACAGCACGATGCTTGGCAGGATCAGGTGATGCAGGTAATTCAGGACCGAACCGTCGCCGATCGTGTACATGTTGCCTGCAGGCAGCCAGCCCAGCTGTAGGGAGAAGATGTAGATGCCGACGAGCCCGAACCAGAAGGTCGGGATTGACAGCGCGACCATGGCGCCGACCGTCGCCACATGGTCGAACAGCGAATAGCGGTGCGTGGCGCCGCGGATGCCGATCCAGGTGCCGATGGCGATTGCGATCGCGGTGGAAGTCCCCATCAGCAGCAGCGTGGCAAACACGTGCCGGCCAATCACTGCCAGCACCGTCGCACCGTCGCGGAAGGAGTGGCCCCAGTCGCCCTGGAGAAGCCGCCAGGCCCAGTCGAGGTATTGAATCCACAGCGGCCGATTCAGCCCCAATTGCACTTTCAAGCGATCGAGATCGTCCTGCGTCATGCCGGGATCGAGCCCGAATTGCGCCAGTGGCCCCCCCGGTAGCAGGTTCAGGACGACGAACCCGATGACCGACACGATCAGGAGCAGGATGAGGCTCTGCGAGAGCCGGTTGAGCAGAAAGCCGCGCATTCAACTCTCCTCTTTCAAGACAGCGCCGATGATTGGCCGCCGCCGCAAGGCGGCGGCCGCGTATATGTCAGCCCTTCCAATGCCATCCGGCGGCATGCCAGGATGCGACGCGGGCGTTGGAATTTGCCTCGAAACCCTCCAGACCTTCCTTGCGGCCGAACACATTGGCGTAGGCAAACAGAGGCAGGAACGGCAGATCCTGACGGACGATTTCCTGCACACGCAGATAGATGGCGCGCCGCTCTTCCCGGTCGAAGGTGCGGGTGCCCTTCTCGAGCAGCGCATCGACCTCCGGGTTGGAGTATTGGCCTGTGTTCGAGCCCTTTCCGCCCTTCGCGACGATCGCCTTGGTGTGCAGGCGGTTGGAAACGTCGGGGTCGCCCGCGATGACATTGGTTACACCGGAGATCGCTGACTCGAACTGCGATTTGAGCCAGAAATCGCCCCACATGACGGCGGCCGGCAGGTTCGAAATAGTCATCTCCACCCCGATCTCGGCGAATGTCTGCTGCAGGAACTGCTGCGTCTGCTCGCGCAGGTGGTTGCCGGAGGTGGTGGAGTTGGCGAACGACAGACGCACCCCGTCCTTCACCCGTATTCCATCGGCTCCGGGTACCCAGCCGGCCTCGTCGAGGATCTGGCGCGCGCGCTCGATGTTGAACTCCTGCGCCGGCAGGTTCGGATTGTAGTAGTAGGAATTCTGCGGCATGAACGTCTCGGTGGGGGTGTGGACCCCGTAATAAAGTCCTTCGAGGATCGCTTTCCTATCTATTGCGGCGTAGAGCGCCTGGCGGACCGCCGGGTCCTTGAACTGCGGCTTCTCAAGATTGAGATAGATCGACTCGACCGATGCGCCGCGCTCCAACATGACCGCGCGATCCGACAGTTTGCTGGCTTCCTCATAGTGGTCGGCGGTTATGAATGCCTGGTCGACAAGATCAATGTCGCCGCTCTTGAACTGGGTGTAGAGCACTGTCATGTCGGGGATGTATTTGAAGACGAGCCGCTCCAAATAGGGGCCCTCCCCTGCATAGTCCGTGTTCGCGACGAGTTCGATGTGATCGCCGGCGATGCGCTGCGCCCACTTGAATGCGCCAGTGCCGACAGGCGCCTGATTGAAGGCGGCGGCGTTGGGGTCGGCCTCTTTTTCGAGGATATGCTTGGGCACCATGAAGGTTTCGGCGAGAAACGACAGGTAAGGGGCGAAAGCCTCCTCCATCCGCCAGGTGAGTTCGGTCGGCGAGACCACCTTGATGTCGCGCACCAGCGAATGACCGGCCGTGCGCCACGCGCGGAATTTCGGATTGGTGATGAGCTCAAGCGTGAACTTCACGTCCTCGGCCGTGAAGGGCTTGCCGTCGTGCCAGCGGACGTCATCGCGCAGGCGGAGGCGCCACTTAAGACCATCCTCCGAGATGCCGCCGTTTTTTTGGCTTGGCACTTCGACCACAAGATTGGGCTGAAGAACGCCCTTAGAGTCCATTCGAACGAGTGCATCAAACACTGAGAAATGCACAGCGTCGTCGCACTCGGTATGCGGCATCAGTGGATTGAAGACGGTGGGTTCCTGCGAAAATCCGACGATGACGCGGCCGGTTGGGCTCGCTGGAGGGTTCTGGGCGAAGGCGGGTTTGCCCAACAGATTGGGCGCAATGAGGCCTGCAGCCCCGCCTATCGCCATCAATCGCAGGGCATCGCGCCGCGAGTAGTTTGATTTGGTGTTTGAGCGTTCAGTCATTGGAATTCCCCTTGTTCTGGCGGTATCCGCCGTGGCTCTTACCCATTTGCTGCAACCGGACGGGTAGATCCCGGCTGCTCTCCAGGAATCGCCGCCACCAGCTCACGCGTGTAGGCTGATTGCGGGTCGAGGAAGATTTGCGAGGGCGGTCCGCGTTCCACGATCCGCCCTTTCTGCATCACCGCGATTTCGTCGCAGATCTGGCTGGCGACGCGCAGATCGTGGGTGATGAAGATCATCGACACGCCGGTCTCCCGCTGGATTTGGTCCAGCAGCTGCAGGATCTGGGCCTGGATCGACACGTCGAGCGCCGACACAGCCTCATCGGCGATCAGCAACTTCGGCTTGAACATCAGTGCCCGAGCGATGCCGATGCGCTGGCGCTGCCCACCGGAAAATTCATGCGGATAGCGGCCAAAGGCGCCGGCATCGAGCCCGACATGAGCCAGAAGCGCCTTCGCCTCTTCGCGCGCCTGGGCATAGGGCGTCCCGTGCGCGATTGGGCCAACGGTCAGGATGTGACCAACAGTCGAGCGCGGGTTGAGCGAGGCGAAGGGATCTTGGAAGATCATCTGGATTCGGGGTCGCAGTGGGCGGAACTCGGCTTCAGAAAGCCTGGCGATGTCGCGGCCCTCGAACAGAATCCCGCCGCCGTCGCTGTCCAGCAGCTTGATCAGAAGGCGGCCCAGCGACGATTTGCCGGAACCGCTTTCGCCGACAACGCCCAGCGTGCGCCCGGGCGCCAGATCGAACGAGACCTCGTTGACCGCGGGCACGACGCGCTGCGCGCCGAACAGGGGATTGCCGCTGCGGTAGGTCTTAACCAGGCCTTCGACCTTCAGGATCGGCGCTTTGTTGGCCGTCTCCAGAGGAACGCGGTCCTCGCCGGTCAGGCGCGGGACGGCTGCGATAAGGCGCCGGGTGTAGGGATGGCCAGGCGACTTCAGGACCTGTTGAGCGCTACCCTGTTCGACGATGTGGCCCTTCTCCATTACGACGACACTGTCTGCGATCTCGGCCACCACCCCGAAGTCATGGGTGATGAACATGACGCTCATTCCCTTGCGTCGCTGAATGTCGCGGATCAGCTCCAGAATCTGCGCTTGGGTGGTCACGTCGAGCGCGGTCGTCGGTTCATCCGCGATCAGGATCGTGGGCTCGAGTGCCAGCGCCATGGCGATCATCACCCGCTGCCGCTGCCCGCCGGAGAGGCGGAACGGATACTGGTGGTACATGAGTTCCGGGTCGGGCAGTCCCACCTCAGTCAGCAACTCGATAGCGCGGCCGCGACGGGATTTCGGAGTGCCGACGCCATGCGCCGCCATGACTTCGTCGATCTGCGCGCCCACCGTCATCAGCGGGTTGAGTGCCGAGAGCGGATCCTGGAAAATCATCGAGACAACCCGGCCGCGTAAGCTGCGCAGCTTGTCGGGCGACAGGCCTATGATGTTCATCCCGTCCAGCTGGATGGCGCCCGAGGAGACGCGGATCACCTTGGGCAGAAGCCCCATGATCGCATTGGCTGTGACAGACTTTCCGGATCCGGATTCGCCGATGATGCACAGGATCTGGCCGCGCTTCAGATCAAAGGAGATGTTCTCGACGGCATGGGTCCGTTCCATGCCTTGCGGCAAATTCACCGTGAGGTCGCGTATCGAAAGCGCCACTTCGTGGGGGGCTACAGCCTGGATACTTGCGACCATCGCGATCACCTCCCCTTTCAACCGAGCGGATCCACGCTGTTGCGGACCGCATCATCGCCCTTTGAGCAGAAGCGCCTCACCGTAGCGGCCGTCGTCTGGCCATCTCGGCGCTTCGCGCCCTGAGGCTGCGAGAAACGGATTCTGCTCATCCTGGCGGCTCCCTTGATGAAATCCGGTCCGTGTACCGGACACTGTTCCCTTTTCTTGGAGAACTCTCCGAAGGCGTAAGCCCTGCCTATCGGAAGCCCTCTGGGCTTGCCTGCCATAAGGAAGGGTTGCTCCGTTCTTTCAGCCAGTTTGACTGTTTTGTTTCCGCAGAGTCATCGAAACTTGGCCCTCGCGCGGCAGGAACTTCTGAAAAGAACGTCCAGTTCGGCATTTCACTCTGCAGCTGTTCGGCGTCCGCGACATGATCGGGCAACCATATCCTTCATGCGGTTATACGCCCCCACGACGGGCAGGAACCAGGGCTTCCGGCGTGCATCGGCACCGTGTGCCAGGATGCGGTCGAGCGGATCGGTGTCCGTGCGGCCCATCGCAATTTCGGCTAAGGCACTGCCGATCAGGGTCGGCAACTGTGCGCCGCGCCCTGAATAGCCATGCCTTGGATGACGCGACTGTATGAAGTGTACTCCTGCTTGCCCCGGTGACAGCGAGCTTTTCGCGCAACAATTGCCCGTCCTAGGGGCCGCTGGCCGCACGATATTCCGTCCAGGCACAAACTTCGCAGCCTGCCTCTGCAGGCGGCAGGTTAGGATGCTTCAAATTACCGGAGTCCCGTTTCATGCCCGCGCCGCTCATGCACATCAATTCCATCCCATCCCTGCCTCGCGCGGCGGACGTCGTCGTCATCGGCGGCGGTGTGGTAGGCGTATTCACGGCATACTATCTCGCACGCCGCGGCGTCAGCGTTGCCCTGCTGGAGAAGGGGCGCGTTGCCGCCGAACAGTCCAGCCGCAACTGGGGCTGGTGCCGCCAGCAGAACCGTGACGCGCGCGAGTTGCCGATGGCAACCAAGAGCCTCGATCTCTGGGAAAAAGTGGCGCAGGAGACTGGCGAAGACACCGGCTTTCGCCGTTGCGGGCTGCTCTATCTCTCGCAGAACGACGATGAACTCGCAGGTTGGGCAAAGTGGCGCGATTTTGCAAGGACGGTCGGTATTACGACGCATATGCTGAGCGCGGAAAAAGCCACCGAACGGGGCAAGGCGACCGGCCGCAAATGGAAAGGTGGCGTGTTCTCGCCAACTGACGGAACGGCAGACACCTCGAGGGCGGTACCTGTAGCCGCGCTTGGGATCATGGCGGCTGGCGGCTCCGTACATCAGCATTGCGCGGCGCGCGGGCTGGAGTTGAGCGCCGGCCGGGTCAGCGGCGTCGTTACAGAAGCGGGAACCATCCGGACAACGACCGTGGTCATGGCCGGAGGCGCGTGGGCGTCTTCCTTCTGCAGCCAGCTTGGTATTCGTTTCCCGCAAGCTGCCGTGCGTCAGTCCATTCTAGCCGTAGCGCCGGGCGCAAATGGCCTGCCGGATGCCCTGCATACCGCGCGCGTCTCGCTGACGCGGCGCGGCAACGGTGGATACACGCTGGCGATCAGCGGGCGGGCGCGAGTCGATCCAACGCCGCAGCAGCTCAGGTTCAGCCGCGAGTTCGTGCCCATGTTCGCCCGCCGCTGGCGCAGTCTGGCCCCGGGAGCGTTCGAGGGCTGGCGTCAAGGTCATGAAAGCCTGAGGAAATGGGACCTTGACGACGTGACACCAATGGAACGGAATCGGATTCTCGATCCCAAACCTGACATGAGGCAGATTCGGCTGACATATCGACGAGCCTGCGAATTGATGCCCGAACTCAAACGCGTCGCGATCTCCGATGCATGGGCGGGTTATATCGACAGCACGCCCGACGGCATTCCCGCAGTCGGTGAAATCGAGGGGATTCCGGGCTTCATCCTGGCGGCGGGATTCAGCGGTCACGGCTTCGGGATCGGCCCCGGCGCCGGGCATATGATCGCCGACATCATCACGGGCAGCGAGCCTATTGTCGATCCACGTCCTTATAGGCCGGAGCGTCTGAAGACCGCTGCGTGGGGCAAGGTCGCTGAATTCTGAGAAGACCGATTTGCCAACGTCCAACCGGTCGAACACGAGATTGAGGCCGCGAGCGGCCAGCACTGAAAACAACGGGGAAGTGACGATGCGCGAATATGAGATTGCCGCCATTCCAGCCGACGGGATCGGGCCAGAGGTCATTGCCGCTGGTCTCCAGGCGCTTGAGACACTTGAAGAGCGCTGCGGCGACTTCAAGCTGCGCGTCCAGCACTTCGACTGGGGCTCAGACTACTACAAGGGCCATGGTCGGATGATGCCCGAAGATGGGGTGGCGCAACTGAAGCGTTTCGACGCTATCTTCTTTGGCGCGGTCGGCGCTCCCGATGTGCCCGACGACATCACGCTCTGGGGCCTCCGGCTGCCGATTTGCCAGGGCTTTGATCAGTACGCGAACGTGCGGCCGACCAGGATACTGCCGGGCATTGCTTCTCCGCTGGCGGGCGTTGGCCCGGGCGATCTGGATTGGGTGATCGTGCGGGAGAATTCCGAAGGTGAGTATTCGGGCAACGGCGGCCGCACCCATCGCGGCCTCCCCGAGGAAGTCGGAACCGAGGTCGCGATCTTCACGCGCGTCGGCGTCACCCGCATCATGCGCTATGCATTCCGGCTGGCGCAGTCACGGCCGCGAAAGCTCCTGACAGTTGTCACGAAATCCAACGCGCAGCGTCACGGCATGGTAATGTGGGACGAAATCGCCGCCGAGGTGGCACGGGAATTCCCTGATGTCACGTGGGACAAGATGCTGGTTGATGCTATGACGGCGCGTATGACGCTGAAACCACGGAGCCTCGATACGATCGTCGCCACCAACCTTCACGCCGACATATTGTCGGACCTTGCAGGCGCGCTTGCGGGCAGTCTCGGCGTAGCACCGACCGCCAATATTGATCCCGAGCGGCGCTACCCCTCGATGTTCGAGCCAATTCACGGCTCGGCGTTCGACATCGCCGGCAAGGGTATTGCCAACCCTGTCGCCACCTTCTGGACCGCCGCCCAGATGCTCGACCATCTGGGCGAGAACGACGCGGCTGCCCGGTTGATGCGCGCCGTGGAAACGGTGACGAGTGAAGGCGTGCTGACGCCGGACATTGGTGGCACCGCGACCACGCAGGAAGTAACGGACGCCGTTTGCCGGACGATCCGCGGTTCGAACGTGTGACAGGTTTTTGATGAAGCTCGACAAGATCGACATCAAAATTCTCTCCGAGCTGCAAAAGAACGGGCGCATATCCAACGTCGAGCTTGCCGAACTGGTGTATCTGTCGCCGAGCCCCTGCCTGATGCGGGTCAAGAAGCTTCAGGCAGAAGGCTTCATCACCGGTTATTCCGCCCAGATCGACGTCTCCAAGCTCGGGCAGACGTTGACGGTCTTCACCGAGATCACGCTCAGGAACCATCGGCAGAACGACTTCGCGCGGTTTCTTGCCACCGTCGAGAAGATCGATTCCGTCATCGAATGCCATCTTGTTTCAGGCGGCTACGACTACCTGGTGAAGTTTGTCACAGCGGGAATCACAGAATACCAGACGGTCATGGAGCGCCTTGTCGAAATGGACATCGGCATCGACAAATATTTCAGCTTCGTTGTGCTCAAATCCCCTATCGTGAAATCTCATTTGCCGCTCGACGCCATATTCGACAGATGAGGAAGACGCTGCCCCGGGCATGCGGCGGCAGTCTGGACGATCATCTTTTCATCGCCGCCCGCACGTCCTTGTCTTCGAGGGTTTGGTCCAGCGTCATCCGCGTGCGTTCGAGGATTCCATCGATATCGTCCTCCGTGCAGCAGAGCGGCGGCGCATAGCCCAGGATGCCGCTGTTGAAGGCGCGGATGATGAGGCCGTTCGCCCATGCGCGGTCGAAAATACGGCGACCCGGATCGGCTGCCGCCGGCAGCGGCGTCTTGCGCTCCTTGTCAGTGACCAACTCGACCGCGGCCAGCATGCCGCGACCGCGAATATCGCCAACCAGCGGGTGGTCGGCGAGCGAGCGAAGGCCTTCCATCAACCGCTTCCCGGCCTTCCGCCCGTTCTCGAGCAAGCCCTCTTCGTAGAGACGCAGGCATTCCAGCCCCACCGCCGCGCTGACGGGATGGGCTGAATAGGTGTAGCCATGGCCGACAGGCGCTTTGCCGGCTCCATCCGCGATCGTATTGTAGACATGGTCCGACATGAAGACTGCGCCCATCGGCACGTAGCCCGAGGTCAGTCCCTTCGCCGTGGTTATGAAATCCGGCACCACATCGTCCTCGTCACAGGCGAAGAGCGGGCCGGTGCGGCCAAAGGCAGTGATGACTTCGTCGGCAACGAACAGAATGTCGTGTTCCTTGCACACGGCGTGCAGGGCCTTCAGCCAGCCTGTCGGTGGAATGAGGACACCGCCCGAACCCTGAATGGGTTCGGCGTAGAAGGCCGCAACGCGGTCCGCGCCGAGTTCCGCGATCTTGGCGCGCAGGGCCGCGACCGATGCGTCGATAATCGTCTGCGGATCGGAACCGACCGGATTGCGATAGACGTAGTGCGAGGGAATCTTGTGCTGCCAGTCGTAAGGCACGCCGAAGCCCGCATGGAAAGCGGGGATCGCGGTCAGACCGGACCCTGCCGTCGAGGATCCGTGGTAGCCATACTCGACCGAGATGAACTGGTCCTTTTGCGGCGTACCCTTGGCATGGTAGTAGTACCGAATGAAACGGATCGTGCTGTCGATTGCGTCGGAGCCGCCAAGCGTGAAATAGACATGGTTCAAATCGCCGGGCGCCAGTTCGGCAAGCCTGGCAGCAAGGCGAATGGCAGCCTCGGATCCCAGCCCGAAATATCCCGTCGCATAGGGAAGCTCTCTTAGCTGCTTTGCGGCTGCTTCAACGACACTTTCCTGGCCATATCCGACGTTCACACACCATAGACCGGCGAATCCGTCCAGCAAGGTTTTCCCGCTTGCATCGGTGACCGTTGCGCCCTTGGCGGATTTGAGCACCCGAACGCCCATCTCCTCGTGGCTCCGATAGCATGAAAACGGGTGAACCAGATGCGCGCGATCGAGTTCGATCAGTGAGTTTGCCAGCATTTCTTCCTCCGATTCAACCGAGTGCCTGACTGACCAACGCATATGTGCGGTGATGCGCGGGCTTGCTTTCTTTGTGCGTGGCCATAGAGCGTCGCATCGTGATCCCGCCGCCGACGTGCGCGAGCCCGCGCCCGGTGAGCCATTCAGCAAGATCCGTCGAAACGTCGGTATCGACACGGACGAACTTGCCCTGATGATGGGCGAGCAGAAAGTCGATCAGGGCTTTGGCCTCGGCACCGTTTCTCGCCACCACCGGCCCGATGACCAGCCCCCGGCCGAATGGCCGGATGGCGGAAAAGGCCTGGGTATCGCCTTCATCGCGAATGACAGCGAATTTCGCGTGCTCGGGAAGCAGCTTCATCAGCGCCGAACGGTCATGGCCAAATGCCTCGCGATCCAGCACCCCGAGGCGGGCAAGATCGCCGCTCTCGGCCCAGGATACACGGGCCGGCGGGGAAACAGGCAATGCCTCGCCCTGATGCTGTACGATCTCGCCAGTCGTGACGAAGCCCAGCTTCTCATAGAGCGGCAGGCCTTCCCGTGTCGCCGTGAGGCGACAGGTGCGCTCACCCGCCTTGGCAAGCGCCTCTACCATCATCTTGCGGCCGAGCCCGCGGCCGCGCCTGGCCGCATCGACGATCACCATGTTGATGGCGGCGGCATCGTCGCCGTAGGGGGTCATCATGATGGTCGCCACCACGCGTTCTTCTTCCAGAGCGACGATCCCCCGGCTGACCGACTGGACCAGTTCCCAATCCTCGCGGCGATGCGGCCATTCAACTTGGCGAGACAGTTCGACAGCACCTTCCAGGTGCCCCGGTGTCATCTCTTCAAGGATGATCTGTTGTACGGTCATGATGAATTTCCGGCCTTCGTCTTCAAGTGCTCACGGTAGACCACCAAAGACAGCAGTTCCTCCCGACCGGCAGCCATGCGCGACGCGTTTTCACTATCCTTCGCCGCTCGCGCCGCATCTTCTGCCGAGCCATGGCCGACAGGCCGCGCTCCCAAAGCTCGAAAGGACACCTGGCGCAACTCTCTGCCAATCCGGCGATGCAATACGAAACGATCTGCTTCAGGTTGCGGCGAATGCGGCCGTTAGTCTTCCATGTCGCCGACTATGGTGATTGCGGTACAGGCACGCTGTGCCGAGGAAAACTAGGAGGATGGTCGCCATGTCGACGTTCAGACCGAAATACATCACCTTCGACTGCTACGGCACGCTCACCAATTTCGATATGGCCGGTGCTGCGAGCCGCGTCTACGGCTCGCAGCTTTCGCCTGCCGCGTTGACGCAGTTCATCAAGGACTTCGCCGCCTATCGCCTCGACGAGGTTCTTGGCGCCTGGAAGCCCTACCTCGATGTCGTGCACAATTCCGTGGAACGGACCTGCAAGCGCAACGGCGTCGCATTCCGGCCCGAGGATGCCCAGCGCATCTATGAGGAAGTGCCGACATGGGGTCCGCACCCGGATGTCCCGGCGGGACTGGCCAAGGTCGCCAAGGAAATCCCTTTGGTGATCCTGTCGAACGCCATGAACAGCCTGATCATGTCGAACGTGGAGAAGCTCGGCGCACCTTTCCACATGGTCATCACGGCCGAGGAGACCGGCGCCTACAAGCCTTTGATGAAGGGCTTCGAATATATGTTCGACAAGCTCGGCTGCGGCCCTGAGGACATTACTCATGTGTCGTCCTCATTCCGCTACGATCTCATGACGGCCTATGATCTCGGTATCAAGAGCAAGGTCTGGGTGAATCGCGGCCACGAGCCCGCGAATCCCTTCTACGAATATACCGAGATCAAGGATATCGGAGGTCTGGCCGCCGCCGTCGGACTGGAGCCCGTTCGGGAAGTTGCTTGAGGCCGGCGGGCCTCCGGCCATCGCGGCATCCGAAGTATCGAATGAGAAAGGGGCGGTTCGACCGCCCCTTTCCCATTGCCGGTCTCGCTCTTGAGATTCCGGAAAAGCCTTAATTCAACCCGCCGACGTGAAGCGTCTTGACCTCCAGATATTCCTCAATCCCCAGTTGCGATCCTTCGCGCCCAAGCCCCGACTGCTTCACGCCGCCGAAAGGCGCGACCTCTGTCGAGATCAGGCCGGTGTTGAGCCCGACCATGCCGAACTCCAGCGCCTCGGCTACACGCCACGACCGCTTGAGGTTTTCCGTGTAGAAATAGGCGGCAAGGCCGAAGGGCGTTCCGTTGGCGATCGCGATCGCTTCCTCCTCCGTCTCGAAGCGGAAGAGCGGAGCCACAGGGCCGAACGTCTCTTCCGACGCCAGGAGCATTTCGGTCGTGGCGTCGCCGAGCAGAATAGGCCGGGCGTATTGCTTGCCTTCCGGCACTGCTTCGCTCCGGGCAATTATCCGGGCGCCTTTCTCCAAAGCATCGGCGACATGCCGCTCGATCTTCTCGATGGCGGCACCATTGATCATCGGCCCGATGACGACGCCCTCCTCCGTGCCCGGACCGACCTTCATCTCTGCAACTCGGCTGGCGAGCTTCGCAGCAAACGCCTCATAGATGCCGGCCTGCACGAGAATGCGGTTGGCACAGACGCAAGTCTGGCCGCCATTGCGAAATTTGGAGTTTACCGCCCCTTCGACGGCGAGATCGAGATCTGCGTCATCGAACACGATGAAAGGCGCATTCCCGCCGAGTTCCAGGCTGAGCCTCTTTATGCCGTCGGCGGCGGCCCGCGGACGCCAACGGGCCCGGCCGGGGGGGGACCGGGGTGGGGGATTTTGGGCCCGGGTGGTTTGGGGAAGGGCTTGGTGGCGGAGACCCCCCCCGGCCCGGG
>NZ_JAMYLQ010000048.1:0-27419 GCF_040318115.1 Mesorhizobium sp. M1312
CGTGGCCCGTACGCTTGTGGCTCGGGGCCGTTCGAGTGTCGCTCACGCGGCTCTCTTGAATTTCGCAGAGGGCAGATCTAGAAGCAAACTGCTTCGTCGCCAGCGGCGCGCCGCCCTCGTTGGTGAGGCGTATATAGTCGGCAGGCGTCCAAAGTGTCAACAACGATTTCGGTCTTTTTTGAATTTTTTGCGACGAAAGATTGCGGCGCCGACTTTCGGTAGCCGACTTCCGCGGCGGCATGGGGATAACAAAGCCGACTACCACCACGGAGCCCTATTGCCGCCGTATTGCGGTTTGACACCAAGGCCAACGAGCAGGCGCATGCACGACCGGCGCGGCGCCCTTATAAAAGACTGTAAGAGAGTCACTAAGAGAGAAGTATGACTGGGGATCTCGCCCGAAGCCAGGCGCTTCGTTGACTTCGCCCGCCGTGACAGGCAAATGTCATGGCCACAACAAAAGCGACAAGCCGTCCCGCCCGGGGAAGAAGCAGCCTTTCTGGATGCCAGATACGGAAAATGTCATAGCCGAACTCGGCAACGAGCCGCCGCTGATTGCGGACGGTCGCAGTGGCCCGCCTGACCGGCGCGAGGTTTCGGCACGCTGGCTGTCGGGCACTTTTCTTACGGGCGTGACGTCGAGCGTGCTGATGGGCGTGGCGCTGTTCGCGGCCCTTGACGGCCGTCAGCAATTGGCAACCCCGCCCGAGATCGCCGAACTGATCAGCCTTGCAAGAGGCGATGATTCCGGCGAGATCGCCAAGACCACCAGGCTGGTAGCGCCGCGCCAGATCGCCAAGGCCAAGGACCGACGGCGCATGGAAGTGTCGATGGTGACCAAGGTCGGCGACCGCGACGTCATCCACACCATGCCTTTCGTGCAGATCAAGATGGCGCTTGCCGCCGGGCACGCGACCAGCCGCGCCTATCCGCCTTTCAACCCGATGCAGGTGTTTGGCGACGACCGCGACGGCAATGTCGGTCAGCCGGCGACCGCCGCCGCCGGCCAGATCTATGGCGCCAAGGTCGAAAGCGAGATGAGCCTGAAGACGGTCGATTTCCCGATCGAGTCGGCGGCCTTCGACGAAAAGAGTGACTTGTCCGCCGACGAGGTGGAAAAGGTGGTGCGCCAGGCCGGCACGGGTCTGAGCGACGGCGCCGTGCAGGTCGCGTCGCTGCATTATGTCGACCCGCAGCGATTCGGCGATGCATTCGCCGAGAGCATGGCCGGCTCCTACGACGTCAGGATCGTCCCGGAAAACGTCTCGGTGTCGCCGCGTGCTGCCCCTGATGATCAGGCGCCGGCCTTCGCCGAGGAGATCATCCCCTTCACCAGAGACCGCAACATCGTCGAGGCCTTCGCCGATTCGGGCTATACCGGCGAGGACGCCATCGGCATGGCCGAGACGATCGCCAAATTGCTGAATGCGACAGCGCTTAAGGCGGGAACCGTGCTGCGCGTTGGCCTCGAGATCCATGGCGACGCCGCCAAGGTCGTTCGGACCGGCATCTACGACAGGGCCCAGCATATCGTCACCATAGCGCTCGATGATCACGGCCAGTATGTGCCGGCGCAGGAGCCGGAGCCCAATCCCGAATTGCTGACCGCGTTCGACGATTCGCCGCCGGTGGTGGTGCGCGGCAATCTGCCGAACGTCTATGATGGCATCTATCGCGCCGCCTACTCCTACGGCATGTCCAAGGCGATGACCAAGCGGCTGATCAAGCTCCTGGCGTCCGGTGTCGATTTCCAGTCGCGGCTCAATCCGTCGGACCGCATCGAGGTGCTGTTCTCGCAGCCGGACGGCGACGACCAGGCATCCAACGAATCCGAGCTGCTCTATGTCTCGGCGACCTTCGGCGGCACGACGCGCAATTTCTACCGGTTTCAGATGCAGGACGGCAGCACCGACTATTTCGACGAGGACGGCCGCAGTGCTCAGCAATTCCTGCTGCGCAATCCCCTGCCCGCAGGGAAATTCCGCTCCGGCTTCGGTGCCCGCAGGCATCCGATCCTCGGCTATGTGCGCATGCACACCGGCGTCGATTGGTCAGCCTCCATCGGCACGCCGATCATCGCCGCCGGCAACGGTGTCGTCGAGAAGGCCGGCTGGGCCGGCGGCTATGGCAAACAGATCATCATCCGCCACGCCAATGGCTACGAGACCTCCTACAATCACCAGAGCGCTTTTGCCAAAGGCATCGCGCCGGGCGTGCGCGTCCGCCAAGGCCAGACCATCGGCTTTCTCGGCCAGACCGGCCTCGCCACCGGTCCGCATCTCCACTACGAGCTGATCGTCAACGGCACCAAGGTCGATCCGATGCGCGTTCGCCTGCCGGTCGGCAAGGTGCTGAAGGGCGACGACCTCGTCGCCTTCAAGCGCGAGCGCGGGCGCATCGATGATCTGCTCAAGCAGGAAGACAGTGATTCGCTGAAGGTGGCGAGCGCCAAGATCGAAGGCTGAGCTGATCTTGGAGCCTTCCGGGCTCCTCAGCTCTGCGAAGTCTCAGATCCACGCGGCCATGGCAGTCGCTCACCGGAAACAGTTGTCCACGCCACGATCGCCGAGAGCAGGCAAAGCAGCGCGGTCGCCAACGCGACGGCCGCGAACGCTGCGTCGCTGGCGGCAAGCCTTGCTGCATCGAGATCCGGCGCCAGGCCCGCGGGCGCCGGTTCGCCGAAACCCGGAATGCCGGATGCGGCACCGGTGTTCAGCGCTGCCGCATAGACCCAGGCCGCCAATGACCCCATCGCCGCCACTGCGATCAGGCCGCCAATGCGCGAGACGGCATTGTTGATTCCCGAAGCAGCACCCGTATCCTTGTCCTCGACCGCCGTCATCACTGCCGTCGACAGCGGCGACACGACCAGCGCCATGCCGAGCCCCATCAGCGCCATCAGCGGAAACACTCCCCACCAAAAACTGTGGATACCGGTATAGGCCAGCAAGGCAAGCCCGGCAAAGGCGGCAGCGACGACGAGACTGCCGCTGGCGATCGGAAACCGCGGACCGATCCGGTCGGACCACTGGCCGACCGGCCCCGACAACAGCGCGATCAAGACCGACAGCGGCAGGAAGATGAAGCCGACCTCGGCGGCGCTCAGCCCCCATCCGGCGATGAGCAGCATCGGCAGATAAAACAGGTTGGCCGACAGTGCGAAATAGAGGAAGAAGGTCGCCACATTGGCGCCGGCGAAAGCGCCGACCCGAAACAGCGAGAGATCGATCATCGGTTCGCGCTGCCGGCGCTCGAAGACAATGAACACGACGAGCAGCACCGCGCCGGCGGCGATGCTCGGGCCGGACATTTGCCCCTCGCCTTCGCTGCTCATCGAAGTCAAGCCGTAGGCAAGCATCCCGAACGCCAAGGTGGCGAGGGCAGCGCCGCCGAGATCGAGGCTGCGCTTTTCCGTCGGTGCGTCGGCCGGGACCTTGGCGAGCAGAAGGTAGATCGAGACAAGTCCGAGCGGCAGATTGATCGCGAAGATCGCCCGCCAGATGCTGTCGCCGAAGGCCGACAAGACAACGCCGCCCAGCACCGGGCCAAGCGCTGTCGTCAGCGCCGAGGCCGCCGCCCAGATGCCGATCGCCCTGCCGCGCTCCTTCTTCGGATAGGCCTTGGCGATAATGGCGAGGCTGCCCGGCACCATGATGGCGGCACCGATGCCCTGAATGGCGCGAAACGCAATGAGCACCGGCGGGTTCGGCGCCACCGCGCAGGCAAGCGAGGCGACAATGAACAGCGCGATGCCTGCCACGAAAGCATGCCGCAGGCCAAAACGGTCGCCGGCGGCGCCGCCGACAAGGATGAGTGCCGAAAGCGTCAGCGCATAGGAATTTGAAATCCACTGCGCCTCGGCGAAACTGGCGCCAAGATCGACGCGGATCGCCGGCGTGGCGATGGCCAGGATCGAACCGTCGATGAAGCCGAGCGCGGAAGCCAGGATCGCCGCGATGAGCACGAACCTGCGCCGCGATTGCGGGCAAAACGTATCGGCTCGAAGAGAGCCGGTCAGGGAGATGGCAGCGGCTTCGCTTGGAGACTTCATGCAGCCTGCTTAGACCTCCGAGCTGCCGGCAACAACCGGCCAGAGGGTTGCTGTCGTTGAACCCAGAACAGGATCGTGACCTTTATGGCACCGACCACGGCTCTTTAACGATGGCGCTCAGTCGATGAATTCCACCGTGACGCCCGGCGACACGATTTTTGCCAGTTCGCGCGCGTCCCAATTGGTCAGCCGCACGCAGCCATGACTTTCGGTCTTGCCGATCTTGGAGGGGTCGGGTGTGCCGTGAATGCCGTAGGTCGGCTTGTCCAGGGCAATCCAGACCGAGCCGACGGGGCCGTTCGGGCCCGGCGGGATGGTCAGGATCTTGTTGTTTTCGCCCTGCTTGAAATTGATGTTCGGGTTATAGGTGTAGTTCGGATCTAACGCGACCCGCGACACCGCATGCGTGCCGGTGGGCGAAGGCGTGTCCGCCGAGCCGATGGTGGCTGGATAGGCCGCGATTAGCTTGCCCGATGCGTCATAGGCGCGGACTTGCTTCTTGCCCTTGTCGGCGATGATGCTTGCCACCGGCTCCGCCACAAGCCTGCCGAAATTGGCGACCTTGATGATCGTGCCGGGACGGTTGAAATTGGCTTCCGGATTGAGCGCCTTCAGGTAATTCTCGTCCATGTGGAACCGTTCAGCCAGCGCTTCGGTGACGGAGGTGTAGCTCAGCCGGTCGAGCTGCGCCTTCTGGCCGTAGTCTTCCGGCACCGAGGCGACATAGGGACCGGCCGCATCCTCGGGCGTGATGCTGTAGGAGGCGAAGGAATCGCCGCCGGATTGCTCAAGGGCTGCCTGGATGCCGACCACATCGGTCGACCGCAGATTGCTGCCGGTGATCTCATTATAGGCGGCGAGCGCCTTGTCGACATTCGAGCCGAAGCGCCCGTCGACGACGCCGGGCGAAGCGCCAGCGCGGTCGAGCAGCACTTGCAACGCAGCAACATCCTGGCGTGCACCGAGTGAAAGTGACGGATCAGTGACGGTCTTGCCGCCGATCTTTGGCGGTAGTGCCGCCTGGTCGCCCGGCGCCATCGGCTCGACCGGTTCGATCGAAGCCTCGTCGAGTGGCTGGCGCTTGACGGTGCGCGGCTTTATCGGCTGAGGCGCTTCCGGAAAATCGTTGCCATAGCTGCCGTCATCGCGCGGTGCTTCGGGAAAAGCTTCCACCGAATTGTCGCTGTAGGGATCGTATTCATCGACCGGCGGGGCAACGATCAGGCCTTCCTCCTCCAATTGCCTGCGGCGCAAGCGCGCCGCGTCTTCCGGGTCGTCGAGATAATAGCGATCATCCTCGACCGGCCCGAGATTGCGCAAGCGCTCGCGGCGGAGCGCGCGGCGGTCGAACCTGGTCTGCGGCGGTTGGATGGCGAGGACCTGGCCGGTTTCCGCATCGACGATGACGCGGTTTCCTCTGGCGTCGTAATAGACGTCGAAATCGCCGTTCTGGGCGACCAGCACACCACCGGCATCGGCCGCACGGGCAGATCGCGGCGCGATGTCTTCCGTCGGCGCGGCCATTGCGCTCGAAGAAAGCAGCCCGGCGGCGAGCGCCGAAAGGGTGAAGATCGTGCGGAACATGTTGGCCAAATTCTCCGGTCCGTAATTGCCGCCGCCCGGCGTTGTCTCTTTAGAGCGCCGCGCGCCCCTTCCGGACGCAAGGACGCTCTAACACTTAAAAATCTCCGCATCATGCTTTCCGAAAATCGAATTCGATTTTCGGGCCTATGCGGCAGGCGAACCCCTTCGCCAGCAAATCAGTTACCGAGCATAAGGTTCCAACATGAACCGGGCATGAAGATGGCGGATTTCTGGCGGTGGGAGCAACATAATTAGCTGGTGGCGAGTCCCAATTCCTTGCGCGCCTGCTTCGTCAGCTTGAGCACGACAAGGCGGTGGCTTTCGCGCAGATAGTCCTTCAGCGCGTCATCGTCCATGCTTTGGCTTGTCTGGCGCTGGATCCATTTCATGCCGCGTGAGGCAAGATAGGGCGCGGGCCGAAGGCCGGGCTGTTCCTTCAGGATGTCATAGGCGATGTCGGAGCATTTGAAGGTGACGAACGGCTCCTTGCCCTCGCTCCAACCGCCGATCGCAAAGACCTTGGCTCCGATCTTCCAGACGTGGGCGCCGCCCCACTGGACGACATGGCTCGTCGACGGCAGCGAGGCGCAGAAGCTGTTGTAATCATCCAGCGTCATCTGCGCCCCGCCGTTTAGTGTTTAATTTTGTGGCGGCCTCGAATCAGGCCGCCGCTTCGGTCGCCACGACCGTCGGCTTCGACCGGAAGTTCAACCGGTCGGAACCTGCGGTGACCTTGACGGTCGAACTGTCGAGGATGTCGCCGAGCAGGATCTTCTCCGCCAGTGGGTCCTGCAGTTCCTTTTGCATCACCCGCTTCAGCGGCCGCGCGCCATAGGCCGGATCGTAGCCCTTGGCCGCCAGCCAGTCGATCGCCTCCTGGTCCAGCGAAAGCGTGATCTTGCGATCGAGGAGCAGGTTTTCCAGCCGTTTGAGCTGGATCTCGACGATGCGGCCCATATCCTGCCGGCGCAGACGGTGGAACAGGATCACCTCGTCGACGCGGTTGAGGAACTCCGGCCGGAACGACGCCCTGACGACGCTCATCACCTCGTCGCGGACGGCATCGACGTCCTGGTTCTCGCCGAGATTGACCAGATATTCGGCGCCGAGGTTCGACGTCATGATGATCAGCGTGTTGCGGAAATCGACCGTGCGGCCTTGCCCGTCGGTCAGGCGGCCGTCGTCGAGCACCTGCAGCAGCACGTTGAACACGTCCGGATGCGCCTTCTCGATCTCGTCGAACAGCACGACTTGATAGGGCCGGCGCCGCACCGCTTCGGTCAGCGCGCCGCCTTCCTCATAGCCGACATAGCCGGGAGGCGCGCCGATAAGCCGGGCGACCGAGTGTTTCTCCATGAATTCCGACATGTCGATGCGCACCATGGCGCTTTCGTCGTCGAACAGGAAGCTGGCCAGCGCCTTGGTTAGCTCGGTCTTGCCGACGCCCGTCGGTCCGAGGAACATGAACGAGCCGATCGGCCGGTTCGGGTCCTGCAGGCCGGCGCGGGCACGGCGAACGGCTTTCGACACGGCCTGCACCGCCTCGCCCTGGCCGACGACGCGCTTGCCGATCTCGTCTTCCATGCGCAGCAGCTTGTCACGCTCGCCTTGCAGCATCTTATCAACCGGAATGCCGGTCCAGCGCGACACGATATGGGCGACGTGATCGGGGGTGACCACCTCTTCGACAATGCCGACCTTGCCGTCCTGGGCTTCGGCTGCCTTCAGCTTCTTTTCCAGTTCCGGAATCTTGCCGTAGGCAAGTTCGCCGGCGCGCTGGAATTCACCCTTGCGCTGGGCAATGGCGAGCTCGTTGCGCGCCTCGTCGAGCTGTTTCTTCAGGTCGGCGGCGAGCCCGAGCTTCTGCTTCTCGGCCTGCCACTTGGAGGTCAGTTCGGTCGATTCCTCTTCCAGAGCGGAAAGATCCTTTTCGAGGCGGGCGAGCCGGTCCTTCGACGCGTCGTCCTTCTCGACCTTCAATGCCTCACGCTCGATCTTGAGCTGCATGATGCGGCGGTCGATCTCGTCCAGCGCTTCGGGCTTCGAATCGACCTGCATCCGGAGCCGCGACGCGGCCTCGTCGACAAGGTCGATCGCCTTGTCCGGCAGGAAGCGGTCGGCGATATAGCGGTTGGACAGCGACGCTGCAGCGACCAGCGCCGAATCCGAGATGCGCACCTTGTGGTGCTGCTCGTATTTTTCCTTCAGGCCGCGCAGGATGGAGACCGTGTCTTCCACCGTCGGCTCATTGACGAAGACCGGTTGGAAGCGGCGGGCAAGGGCGGCGTCCTTCTCGACATGCTTCCGGTATTCATCGAGCGTCGTCGCGCCGACGCAGTGCAGTTCGCCGCGTGCCAGCGCCGGCTTCAACAGGTTCGACGCATCCATGGCGCCATCCGCCTTGCCGGCGCCGACCAGCGTGTGCATCTCATCGATGAACAGGATGATGCCGCCGGCGGCAGCGGTAACTTCCGCAAGGACCGCCTTCAGCCGCTCCTCGAATTCACCGCGATATTTGGCACCGGCGATCAGCGACCCCATATCGAGCGCCATCAACTGCTTGTCCTTGAGCGATTCCGGCACGTCGCCGTTGACGATGCGCAACGCCAGCCCTTCGGCGATCGCCGTCTTGCCGACGCCGGGCTCACCGATCAGCACCGGATTGTTCTTGGTGCGGCGCGACAGCACCTGGATGGTGCGGCGGATCTCGTCGTCGCGGCCGATGACCGGGTCGAGCTTGCCGGCACGGCCGTCTGCGGTGAGGTCGCGCGCGTACTTCCTCAGCGCATCATAGCCCTGCTCGGCGCTCGCCGAATCGGCGGTACGACCCTTGCGGACGTCGTTGATCACCTGGTTCAGCGCCTGTGGCGTCACGCCGGCCTTGGTCAGGATGTCGGTGGTCTTGGCGGATTTCTCGACCGCCAGCGCCGTCAGCAGCCGCTCGACCGTGACGAAGCTGTCGCCGGCCTTCTTGGCCAGTTCCTCGGCGGTCGAAAACACCTTTGCCAGCGGCTGCGCCAGATAGAGCTGGCCGTTGCCGCCTTCCACCTTGGGCATTGCCTCAAGTGCCGTCTCGACGCCAAGCTTGACGTCGCGGACGCTGCCGCCGGCGCGCTCGATCAACGACGCGGCCAAGCCCTCATCGTCGTCGACAAGCACTTTCAATATATGCTCGGGGGTGAACTGCTGGTGGTTACGCGAGAGCGCCAAGGTCTGCGCGGACTGGATGAAGCCGCGCACGCGCTCGGAATATTTTTCAAGGTTCATCTCTGTCTCCTTCCGTCACCGGCCCGCTTTGCGGCACCGGATCAGATTGCGGTGACGGACCCGCCCGTTCGAGCCGGGTCCTGTTCACGCGAGATATGGGGCGCAAGCCACGGACCCTCAAGACGTCCCGATAATGGTGAAATGCATAATATTGCCCGGGCGCGCAAAACAAAAACGGCGGAGATTTCTCTCCGCCGTCCAAGAATGTCTGAAGCCTTGCTCGATCAGTTGTTGACGTCGATGATAGCGGGCTCGCCACCGGCGTCTTCCGCCGGAGCTGCATTCAGGTTATCGGCGCCAGCATTGTCGTTACCGCCATCCACCTGATCAGCATTGACGCGCGGACGGCGCGGACGCCTGGGGCGGCGGGCAACGCCGCTTTCGGCGGCTGCTTCGTTCATCTCGGCCTGGGCAGCGAGAGCCGCCGGCGAAAAGTTTTCGAACTGCGGCGCGGGTTCGGCCACAGAAACAGGCTCGACCGGAGACACAGCTTCCGCCTGTACGGGCGTCTCGTTCTGTACTGGTGTCTCGCCGCGCCGGTTTTGATCGTCGCGCTGTCCGCCCTGCTCGCCGCGCTGGCCGTGCTGGCCGTAGCCGCCATTAGGACGACGGTCGCGATGGCGGCCGCCATTGTTGTCGCGCCCACCACTCTCGCGTCCATCATTATCGCGCCCACGGTTATCGCGACTGTCGCGGCCGTTTTCCTGGTTGAACGCCAACTCGGCCGGCGTGCTGTCGATGACCGGCTGCGGGCCGGCACCATGGTTGACCACCGGAGCTGCAGTTTCACCGACATTGCTGTTGCCGGCATTGTCGAACTCGTCGCGATCTTCGTCGCCGTCATCGTCGAAATCGTCGCGGTTCTGCTGAGCGCTCTGGATCGGTAGCTGCGCCTGCGCGGCAGCGATGATGCGATTGTAGTGTTCGGCGTGCTGGAGATAGTTTTCCGCCATCACACGGTCGCCGGAGCTTTGCGCGTCACGGGCAAGGGTTGCGTATTTTTCGGCGATCTGCTGAGCCGATCCGCGGATCTTCACATCCGGACCGTTGCTCTCGTAGTTGCGCGTCAGGGGATTTGGGCCCTTGCGGTTGTTGTTGTTGTTATTGCCGCCGCCATTGTTGTTGCGACCGCGCATGCGCCTGTTCTGCTGTTGTGGCCTCATTCGACTCTCTTCATTTTGAAATTTTCGAAAACTTTTTCACGAACGGAGGCGCTCATGCAGCCAGCCGTTTCGTCTCTTCACCGGCGTTCGCCCGCATCGATTGCGTTGGCGCCACGTGTCATCCTGTTCCGGTTACATCACTTGCCGGACGATTCCCGCACGAAGCTTGGGCGTCGTTTGCGCAAGAAGGCAGCTATTTCCAAGGAAACCGAATCGCTAAGAGCACTGCCTGCTTCGTCTCATCCGGTTAAGGCGACCCTAGCCGCATTCCCCGGCATTGCCAAGCGCTTTTTTTGCACTGCATCACGGCTTTGTCAGTTCAAAGATCAGGACCCTGTCGTTTCCGCCAAAGTCGGGGAATACCCCCGCCGGCATATAGCCGGCTGCGGCGAATATGCCCGTGACCTCTTTGCGTTGGGTGTGGCCGATCTCGACTGCAATCCTGCCCTCGGCTTCCAAAAAACCTGCCGCCTCGGCGGCAATGATCCTGTAGGGACTCAGACCGTCCACGCCGCCATCAAGGGCTTTGCGTGGATCGAAATCGCGGACTTCGTCCTGCAGATTTTGAATGTCTATGGACGCTATATAGGGAGGGTTAGCGGCAATTACATGGTATCGGCCAAAAACTTTTTCGAACCAGTCGGATTTGAGCACCTGGAACCGGTCGGCTAACCCCAATTCCCTGGCATTGCGCATGGCGGTCGCCAGCGCGCCTTTGGAAATATCGACACCGGTGGCGACCGCCGCCGGAACGGCGCTGAGCAGCGCCAGCGCGATGGCGCCGGTGCCGGTGCCGAGATCGAGGATGCGGCATTGGCCTTGCCGTTCCGCTGTCGCCTTCACGAAGGGCAGCACCGCTTCGACCAGCGTTTCGGTATCTGGCCGCGGCTCCAGCGTTTCCGGTGACAGCGACAGGCGCAAGCCATAGAACTCGCGATGGCCGAGGATGCGATGCACCGGCTCACCGACGATCCGCCGCCTCAAGGCGGCATCGATCGCGGCAACCGCGCCGGCATCGACCCTGCGTTCGGGATCGGCGATGGCTTGTGTGCGGGTCGTGCCGGAAAGATGTTCGACGATCAGCCTTGCATCCAGCGCCGGATCGACGACTGCGGCCGCGGCAAGGCGTGCCCGCGCCGCTTTCAGCAGCGGCCCGAGCGTCCCGGGCAGACTGTCAGCCATCGAGACCGATATCGGCAAGCAGCCTCGACTGATGATCGGCGATCAGCGCGTCGACGATCTCGTCGAGTTCGCCCATCATCACCCGGTCGAGCTTATAGAGCGTCAAATTGATGCGATGGTCGGTGACGCGGCCCTGCGGGAAATTATAGGTGCGGATGCGCTCCGAGCGATCACCCGAACCGACCTGCGATTTGCGCGATTCGGAGCGTTCCTCGTCAGCCTTGCTGCGCTCGAGGTCGTAAAGCCTGGCGCGTAGGATCTGCATGGCTTTCGCCCGGTTCTGGTGCTGCGACTTCTCCGCCTGCACCACCATGATGCCGGTCGGCAGATGGGTGATGCGCACCGCCGAATCGGTGGTATTGACGTGCTGGCCGCCCGAACCCGAGGCGCGCATCGTGTCGATGCGGATGTCTTCGGCCCTGATGTCGATGTCGACCTCTTCCGCTTCGGGCAGCACAGCAACCGTCGCCGCCGAGGTATGGATACGCCCGCCGGCCTCGGTCGCCGGCACGCGCTGCACACGATGCACACCGGACTCGAATTTCAGATGGGCAAAGACCCCCTTGCCCGAAATGGTGGCGATGATTTCCTTGTAGCCGCCGACCTCGCCCTCGCTGGCCGACACCGTCTCGAAACGCCAGCCGCGTGCCGCGGCGTAGCGTTCGTACATGCGAAACAGGTCGCCGGCGAAGAGAGCCGCCTCGTCGCCGCCGGTGCCGGCGCGGATTTCGAGGATGGCATTCTTGTCGTCGGCGGCATCCTTGGGCAGAAGCAGGATTTGGATGTCCTTCTGCAGCGCTTCGATGCGTCCCCTGACCTCGGGCAGATCGGCCTCGGCCAATGCCCGCATTTCGGCATCGGTGCTTTTGTCGGCGAGCATCGCCTGCAGGTCGGCCTGTTCATCCTCGGCGGTTTGCAGCGCCCTGATTTTTGCCACCATCTCCTGGATGTCGGCATATTCCGACGCCATCTTGACATAGGCGTCCGCCGCCGGTCCGGCCGACATCTGAGCTTCGAGCATGTCGAAACGCTTGACGACTTGATCCATACGGTCGCGGGGCAGGTTGATCATGGCGAAAGTCTATAGCGGAATTGAGCGGTCGTCGGCAAAGGCTTGCAGCAGCGCCCGCATCGGCACTTTCTGGACCGGCGCCATGAGATTGTCCTCGAAGAACGTCTCCAGTTCGGCCAGCGGCAGTTCCGTCAACATCGCCTTGACCGGACCGATCGAAGCCGGCGACATCGAGATTGACCGGTAGCCAAGGCCGATCAGCGCCATCGCCGAGATCGGCTTGCCGGCCAGCTCGCCGCACAAGGTCACCGGAGTTTGATTGCGGACCCCGGCGTCGGCAATCTGCTTCAGAACGCGCAGGAATGGCGTCGACAGCGCATCGAAGCGGTCGGAGAGCTGCGTGTTGCCACGATCGACCGCCATGACGAACTGGAACAGATCGTTCGAGCCGACCGAGACGAAATCGACGGCCTTCATCAGTTCGTCGAGCTGGAACAGCAGCGACGGCACTTCCAGCATGGCCCCGAGCTTCAGGCTGGTCGGCAGATGATGGGCAAAACGCGACAGATGCCGCACCTCACGATCGATGATTTCGCGCGCCTGTGCGATCTCGCCGAGCTCCGTCACCATAGGCAGCATCAGCTTCAGTTCACGCCCACCGCAGGCCTTCAGAAGCGCGCGGATCTGGGTGCGCAGCAGGCCCGGGCGGTCGAGCGTCAAGCGGATGGCGCGCCATCCGAGCGCCGGGTTCTCTTCCTGGATCGTGTCCTTAAAGTAGGGCAGCACCTTGTCGCCGCCGATATCGATGGTGCGGAAGGTCACCGGCTTGCCGCGCGCCGCGTCGAGCACGTCGCGGTAGAGCCGTTCCTGGGCTTCCGCGCGAGGAAAGGTCGAGGCGACCATGAATTGCAGCTCGGTGCGGAACAGGCCGATGCCGGCGGCGCCCGCCTCGGCAAGCTGCGGCAGATCGACGGCCAGGCCCGCATTCATCAAAAGGTCGACCTGGACGCCGTCCTTGGTCACCGACGGCTTCTTGCGCAGTGCGCGGTAGACCTCCTGCCGCCGCGCCCGGAAGCGGACCTTTTCGGCATAGGCGGCTTCGAGGTCGGGCTGAGGGCGCAGATGGATCGCGCCTTCCTCGCCGTCGACAATGATGGCGTCGCCGTTTTCCGCCATGGAGACGGCGCCCCTCATCTGGCCCGCGACCGGTATGCCCATGGCCCGCGCCACGATAACGACATGGCTGGTCGCCGCGCCGTCCTCGAGCACCAGCCCGCGCAGCTTGTCTCTGGGATAATCGAGCAGTTCGGCGGCCCCCATCGAGCGGGCGACGATGATGGCGTCCTTCGGCAGCGAGGCCGCGACATCGTCCGGCCCGCGCCCCATCAGCTGGCGCAGCAACCGATTGGCGAGATCGTCGAAATCGCTCATCCGCTCGCGCAAATACGGATCGGTCATGTGCAGCATGCGGGCACGCATGTCGCTCTGCACTTTTTCCACCGCCGCTTCCGCCGTCAGGCCGTTGCGGATCGCCTCTTCCAGCCGGCGCACCCAGCCGCTGTCGTTGGCGAACATGCGATAGGCTTCGAGCACCTGGCGGTGCTCGCCCTCGAAAGCGACTTCGCGGCGTTCCAGCATATCGTCGATGGAGAGCCTAAGCGAACCAAGCGATGCATCGAGCCGCTTGATCTCCTCATCGCTGTCCTCGTTGAACAGATTGGTGACCACGATGCGCGGCTCGTGCAGCACGACATGACCGAGCCCGACGCCCTCGTTGAAGGACAGGCCGGTAAAGCTCACCGGGCGGCGCAGGTCGAGTTCGAGCCCGGGCCGGGTCAGCCGGGCAAGGTCGCCGGTGGCGATCATCTCGGCGATCACCATCGCTGTCGTTTCCAGCGCCTCGACCTCGTCGTCGCGATAGTGGCGCATGGTCTTGTTCTGGACGACCAGCACACCAAGCGTGCGCCCTGCCCTGAGCACCGGCACGCCGAGGAAGGAATTGTAGATCTCTTCCCCCGTTTCCGGCAGGTAGGCGAAGGCTGGATGTTCCTGTGCGTTGGAGAGATTGAGCGGCCGTGCTGAGGCCGCGATCGTGCCGACGAGGCCTTCGCCCAGCCTGAGCTGCGCTAGATGGACGGCGTTCGGGTTCAGACCCTCGGTGGCATAGAGTTCGAGCACCGAATCGGCGCGCAGCACATAGAGCGAGCACACCTCGGCGACCATGTTGGCGGCGATATCGCGCACGATACGGTCGAGCCGCTCCTGCGGCTCCAGCGGCTCCTGCATGAGCTCGCGGAGCCGTTTCAGCAAAACGCGCGGGCCACTGGCCGTATCACGCATCGCGGCTTGTTCTCCAATGGACATTTTGCCCGCCGCAGTTTCTCCCGCGGCCGGCGCTCACGCAACAACTCAATTAGAGCGCCGTGCGTCCAACTGGACGCCAAAGGACGCTCTGAGACTTTCGATCTGCTGCATCGTGCTTTCCGAAATCGACTCGGATTCTCGGGCCGATGCAGTCTGCTACTGCTTATCCAGACCGTAGACGGAATGCAAAGTGCGAACCGCAAGTTCGGTGTAGGGACCGTCGATCAGGATCGAAATCTTGATCTCGGAGGTCGTGATCGCGCGGATGTTGATCGCCTTGTCGGCCAGCGCCTTGAAGGCGGTGGCGGCGACGCCGGCATGGCTCCTCATGCCGATGCCGATGACCGAAACCTTCGACATGCCGGCTTCCGACTGCACGACGTCGTAGCCGATCGTGGTCTTCAGCCGCTCGAGCACGGCAAGCGCCTTGTCGACATCGCCGGACGGCACGGTGAAGGTCATGTCGGTGAACTTGCCGTCCTCGGAAATGTTCTGGACGATCATGTCGACATTGATGTTCGCCTCGGCCAGCGGCCCGAAAATGCCGGCGGCGACGCCCGGCCGGTCGCCGACACGGCGCAATGAAATCTGCGCTTCGTCCTTGGCATAGGCAATTCCGGTGACGACCTGCTGTTCCACGATCTCTTCCTCGTCGCAAATAAGCGTTCCGGGCGGATTGAGCAAATCCCCCATTCCGGGCGCGTCGGGATCGTCGAAGGACGACCGCACGAAAGTACGCACCCTGTGCACCATGGCAAGCTCGACCGAGCGTACCTGCAGGACCTTGGCGCCGAGCGAGGCCATTTCAAGCATTTCCTCGAAGGAAATCTTGGCCAGCCGCCGCGCTTTCGGCTCGATGCGCGGGTCTGTGGTGTAGACCCCGTCGACATCGGTGTAGATGTCGCAGCGGTCGGCGTTGACCGCCGCCGCGATGGCGACAGCACTGGTGTCGGAGCCGCCGCGGCCGAGCGTCGCGATGCGATTGTCCGGCCCGATGCCTTGGAAGCCGGCGACCACGGCCACCTGGCCCTCGCCGAAGCGCTTGATCAGGAATGCGCCGTCGATGTCGAGAATGCGCGCCGCGCCATGCGCATTGTCGGTCTTGATCGGAATCTGCCAGCCTTGCCAGGAACGGGCATGGACGCCCATGTTCTGCAGCGCGATCGCCAGCAGGCCGGCGGTCACCTGCTCGCCGGATGCGACGACGACGTCATATTCGCGTGCATCGTGCATAGGCGAGGCTTCGCGCGTCCATTGCACGAGCTCGTTGGTCTTGCCAGCCATCGCCGAGACGACCACCGCGACCTCATGGCCGGCATCGACCTCGCGTTTGACATGGCGCGCCACATTGCGGATGCGGGCGATGTCGGCGACGGAGGTTCCGCCGAATTTCATCACGATGCGCGCCATGGAAGCGAAATGCCTTTGACTGGGTGCCGGACCGGCTGCCGAAAAAATGGAAAGGGAGCGCCCGGCTGGGCCGGCCGCTGAATTCGCGGCCTCCTTAGCCAAATGCTTTGGGTTTCGCAAGGCGTGCCGCCGGTTGCAGCTGGCGACAAAGGCGACACACGAGCGCAGCGCGTGCCCGCATGCCTGTCGCATAGGCGTAACGGCAACAGGCGAAATTTGCTGCCTTGACATTCGCTGGCTCTCGACCGACTTCCTAGCGTTCGAGGAGACCACGCGATGCCAGAGCCCCGACGATCGACGATCGATGCCGGAGAAGTGGAGCGCTTTTCCGCCCTTGCCGCCGAATGGTGGAATCCGAACGGCAAATTCCGCCCGCTGCACAAGTTCAATCCGATCCGGCTTGCCTATATACGCGACCAGGTGGCGGCGCGCTTCGGCCGCGACCCGCGCGCGGCGCGGCCTTTCGAGGGCCTGCGCTTCCTCGACATCGGCTGCGGCGGCGGACTGTTGTGCGAGCCGATGGCGCGGCTTGGCGCCGAAGTGGTCGGCGCCGACGCATCCGCTACCAACATCGAAGTGGCCAGGCTGCATGCGGCGGAGGTCGGCGTGACGGTGGATTACCGTGCCACGACGGCGGAGGATCTGGCTGACGCCGGCGAGAAATTCGACGTCATCCTCAACATGGAAGTGGTTGAGCATGTTGCCGACATCGACCTGTTCGTGGCCAAATGCGGCGAGATGCTCAAGCCCGGCGGCATCATGTTCGTCGCCACCATCAACCGCACGCTGAAGGCGCTGGGCCTGGCCATCATCGGCGCCGAATATGTGCTGCGCTGGTTGCCGCGCGGCACCCACCAGTTCGGCAAGCTGGTGCGGCCAGACGAGCTGGAAAAGGCGCTTGCCGGCGCTGGCCTAACCATCATCGACCGCACCGGCGTCGCCTACAATCCGCTCGCCGACCGCTGGCAGCGGTCGAAGGACATGGACGTCAACTACATGGTGCTGGCGGAGAAGGCACCCGCCTGAAGCTTCTCAGAGGCTGTTTGGAAAGTCGCTCCGGCGAGTCATATGGTGGTGGTTTCGAGAACCGAAGCGGAGCGGACATTTGGGTCCGTGAGCATCGGAAGCGCAGAAAACGCCATCAGATGGCCGACGGAGTAGAGTTTCCAAACAGTCTCTCACACCGCCACCTTCTCACCCGCCTGGCTTTGCGCCTTTGTGGTGATGAACACGCCGGCGATGATGATGGCAGCACCCGCCCAGGTCAGCAATCGATAGTGCTCGCCGAGAAAGATCGTGCCGGCGAACAACCCGACCGCAGCCGCGACATAGCCGATCTGGCTGAGATAGACCGGTCCGCCGACCGCCTGCAGCCGGAAGAAGAAGGCGAACATCGCCGCGGCTGACGCGACCTGCCCGACGACCACCAGCGGCACGCCGCCGAGCAAGGCGAGCGAACCGCCGCCCTGCAGCGTGAAGATGCCGCAAAGAAGCAGCGCCGCCGATGCCAGATGGCTGCCGACGGCAAGCTCGATCGGCCCGGTCCCTTCGGGCCAGTCAACCGTGCGGTAGATGTTGCCGACGGCAAGGCTGACCGGGATGAGCAGCCCCACCGCCACCCAGAAAAATTCGGCCGGCTGGCCGGCCTCGCCGCGCGTCACCGCCACCATGACAGCACCAAGGAAGCCGACGGCAATGCCGACGACACCAAGCAGGTTGGGGCGCCGGACGCTGAGCAGGATCGAAAACACCAGCGTGACCACCGGCGACAGCGTGAACATGATACCGGTGTAGCCGGCGCCGAGATGCGGAATGGCCGAGAACATCAAGAGATTGGGGAAGGCATAGGACACCGCCGCGGTGACGAAGAAATAACGCAGCCTGTGCGGGGTGAGCCGGATGCGCTGCCCGCGCAGCAGCAAGGCGCACAAAAGCACGCTGCCGGCGCCGAGCGAGATGACGAGGGCCCAGACCATGGCCGAAACGCCGGCCGCCGTGGCGATCTTGCCGAACGGCAGCGTCAGGCCGAGCAGGCCGCCGGTGACGACCAAAAGACCGAGCGCTGAATCCCAGAGAAATTTCATAACGAACCCCTATTGTCTTTGCGGCTCTTGGTCAGCACTGTGTCTTGAGCTAAGATAATGCAAAGATTCTTAACGTCAAGATATTTAACGGTGAGATAGATGGATCGCGCCGCGAAAGCGATCGAGCAGTGGAAACGGGAACGGCCGGATCTGGATGTCTCTCCGATGGCCGTGCTTGGACGGTTGAACGAAGCCTCGTCGCTGATAGCACGAGAACGCCTCGCTCCGCTGTTTGCCAGTTTCGGACTGCAGACCGGGGAATTCGATGTGCTGGCAACGCTGCGCCGTTCCGGATCACCTTACGCGCTGACGCCAACCGCCCTCTATGAAGCGACGATGGTGACGTCGGGCGCCATGACCAACCGGCTCGATCGGCTCGAAAAGTCAGGGTTGATCATGCGCGGGCCGCATCCCAACGACCGGCGCGGAATTGTCGTGCAGCTGACCGAAAAAGGCCTGACATTGGTCGATGAGGCGGTCGCCGCCCACGTCGCCAACGAACACGACATACTTTCCGGCCTGACGCGCGCCGAACAAGAGACGCTTGCTCGCCTGCTTGAGAAGTTGATCGGCAGCGTGAGCCGGGGGTGAAAATCAGTGATTTTGACAGATCGGGGCCGATCGGCAGCGGACGCCGATCATTCCGTTCAGCGGCAAATCGCAAACCTCTAGGATTAGCCGAACCACCCCTCCATTCGTCATCCCAGGGCGGAGCAAGGAGCGAAGCGACGCGGCGCAGACCCTGGGATCCATGCCGTTACCTCGCGGCAGGTGCTCCAGCGGACCAGACCCGAACGCTACCACCCGGTCCCGCGAAAAAGTTCGAACCACTCTGGATTGGTCTTCTCGATCAGCTCGATCTTCCATAGGCGCGGCCAGCGCTTCAGCGCGGCCGAGGTCGTTGGTCACACCGATGTAGATCGTGCCGCGCTTCTGGCTCGCGGTCATGTAGGCGTAGCCGGTCATGGTAGAAGGGTAGCTCGCACCGTTGCGGATACAAGCGCCGTTCTGAGCCGCTGCATTCTTCGGCCGATGTAACGGCATGGATCCCAGGGTCTCCGCGCGTCGCTTCGCTCCTGCTCCGCCCTGGGATGACGAAGGTGTGGTGGCTTTTAGCCAGTCGCATATGTTTGCAACTGGCGGCTGAAGGCCGGTTGGCAAAAACCCATCCCGTCTGTCAGGATGCCAATCAGTTCCGCTCGTCGGGGAAGCTTGGAATCCGCATGAATTCGACGCCGTCCTCGGCTAGGCTCTTGGCCTCCTCCAGCGTCGCCTCGCCATAGATGCCGCGCAGATCGCTTTCGCCGAAATGGATCTTGCGCGCCTCCTCGGCAAATTTGTCGCCGACATAGTCGGCGTTCTCGCGCACCTTTTCAGCCATCGCCTTCAATTGCGCCAGCGCCTGCTTCTGGGCCTCGCCCATGGCGAGCGCGATCGTCTCCTGCTTGCGCCCGGTCGAGACGGCCGGCGCCATCAACGCCTTCTCAACTTTGTGGGAGCCGCAGGTCGGGCAATCGACGAAGCCACGCTTCTTCTGGGTGTCGAAATCGTCGTTGCTGCGAAACCAGCCTTCGAATTCGTGCTCGTGCTCGCAGATCAGGGAAAACCGGATCAAGATGCTGCACCCCTGAGACTTTGCGCCTCGGCCGAAGTGGCGTTCACGGCGAAGTCGCGTGCATTTTTCAGATTTGGGATCTTCTTGCGCGCGGCGACCGACTGCGCCGGGTCGATCTCGGCGATGATCACCGCCGGTTCGTCATGCGCCGCCTCGGCGACGATGCGGCCCCAAGGGTCGACGATCAGCGAATGGCCATAGGTCTGGCGGCCGTCTTCGTGCAGTCCGCCTTGCGCCGCGGCGACGACATAGGCGCCGTTCTCGATGGCGCGCGCCCGCAGCAGCACATGCCAGTGCGCCTCGCCGGTCTGGCGGGTGAAGGCGGCGGGCACCGAAAGCACGTCGGCGCCGGCCAGCGCCTCGGCGCGGAAGAGCTGCGGAAACCGCAGATCGTAGCAGACGGCGAAACCCAGCCTCGCACCATCGATCCCGGCGCCGCTGATCTCCGTGACGACGGCCTCGGTGCCCGGCTCGTAAGCGGCGGATTCGCGCCAGCTTTCGCCATTGTCGAGATCGACGTCGAACATGTGGATCTTGTCGTAGATGGCTAGTGTCGCGCCATCCGGCCCGAACAAAAGCGCACGGTTGGCGAGCTTGCCGTCGGCGCGCAGGATGGCGGTCGAGCCGATATGCAGGAAGACGCCAAGTTCTTTCGCCAGCTTGCGCGAGGTCGAGACGATGATGTCCTTGTCCTCGGACGTGAACGAGGCGGCCCGCGCCTGGCTGTCGCGGATCAGCGCACCCGTCATTTCCGGTGACTGGATATAGGTCGCGCCCTGGCCCGCCGCCTCGCGCACCAGCCGCTCCAGATCGACCGCGTTGCGCTCGGGACTGGTGCCCGAACGCATCTGGATCGCCGCCGCCTTGAAAGCACCCATGGTCATGTCCTCAATTCGTCGAGCCGTTGGCGAGCAGACGGTCCAGCCGGCCCTCCGCCTCCAGTTCATGGAGATCGTCGGAGCCGCCGACATGCGTATCGCCGATGAATATCTGCGGAAAGGTCGAGCGGCCATTCGCGCGGGAAATCATTTCCCGGCGCAGTTCCGGCGAGAAAGAGGCGTCATGCTCGGTGTAGGCGACACCCTTGCGCTCGAGCAGCCGCTTGGCCGCCGTGCAATAGCCGCACATCATCCGTGTATAGATCGTCACGTCGACCATCGGTCAGCAATCCTGCCTTTCTTCAATCTATATAGTCGCGGACTCATCGGCCCGAAAGTCCCCCGGCAGCACGCGCGCAAAGGTCAGCACGTCGACCGTCCCGGCACCGCCCTTCTTCAGCGCCTTGGCGACCGCGCGGACAGTGGCGCCGGTGGTATAGACGTCGTCGACCAAGAGCACCCGGCGGCCGGCGATCTCGATTTCCGCCTTCTCCGGCACTCTGAATGCAGCACGCACATTCTCCTCGCGTTCCCGCCGCTCCAGCCCGACCTGCTGGCGGGTGAGTTTGACGCGCCTGACTGCGGAGGGCGCAAAAGGCAAGCCGCCAAGCTGCGATACCGCCCTTGCCAGTTCCGCCGACTGGTTGAACTGGCGCCTGAAAAAACGCCGCCAGTGCAGCGGCACCGGCACGACCACATCGGCTTCAGCGAGCAGTTCGGCACCGGCGCGCAGCATCCAGCGCGCCATCCACGGCGCCAGATCGGTGCGATCCTGGTATTTCAATCCTTGCACCATCTGGCGGGCGACACCGGAGTAAGCGACCGCGGCCCGCGCGCGCTCGAAGGGCGGCGGGTCGGCGATCGCCTCCGCCGACAGGAACCCCTCGCCCATGTGATGGATAAACGGCGTGCCCATCACCGGGCACCATGGCCGCTCCAGAAGCCTGAGCTTCGGCCAGCAGGTGCCGCACAGCACGCCAGGCTGCGAGACATGCCGTCGGCAGCCGGCGCAAACCGGCGGAAACAGGATGCGCGCCGGCCAGTCCAATGTCTTTCGAGCGATACTCTTGATATCTGGCATTGGATCGGCCACGTGGTTGCTCATCCGCCACCCTATATCAGACAGCGGAAACCAGGAACCATCAGTTGCAACCTATAGTCGACACTTCTCTCTGGCTGGCGCACAAGCGCCGGGCGCTCGCCCGTCCGGCTGCCGGCGCGGATTTCCTGATGCGGCGGGCGGCCGAGGAGCTTGCCGAGCGGCTGGGCGCCGTCGAGCGTAAATTCGACAGAGCGGCCGTGCTGTTTTGCCAGACGCCGGCGGCGGTCGACGTGCTCGCGACGAGCGGCAAGGTGGCGGACATCGTGCGCGTGGAGCCGGACCCGGCGTTCCTGGACAATGCAGCGGGACTGGTGGCGCCACTGGAAACCGTGCCGTTCGAGCCGGAAAGCCTCGACCTCGCCGTGTCTCTTTTGTCCCTTCAGGCAATGAACGACATTCCCGGCATGCTGGTGCAGATCCGCCGCGCGCTGAAGCCCGATGGTCTTTTCCTCGGCGCTTTTGCCGGTGCCGGTACGCTTTCCGAACTGCGCGAAAGCCTGCTCGCCGCCGAGACCGAGCTTTACGGCGGCGCCAGCCCGCGCGTCATCCCGTTTACCGACGTGCGCGACGCCGGCATGCTTTTGCAACGCGCCGGCCTGGCCTTGCCCGTCGCCGACGTCGAGACGGTGACGGTGCGCTACGATTCCCTGTTCGGCCTGATGGCGGACCTGCGGGGGATGGGCGAGACCAGCGCGCTCGTCGACCGCAGCAGGCGACCGGGCACGCGAAGGCTGTTTGCCCGCGTCGCCGAAATCTACGCCGAGCGGTTTTCGGATGCCGATGGTCGCGTCAGGGCGAGTTTTCCGATCGTCTGGATGTCAGGCTGGGCGCCCGACGCCTCGCAGCAAAAACCGCTGAAGCCGGGCTCGGCGAAAATATCGCTGAAGACAATACTGGAAAACCCCGGCGGGCGTTGACCGGATTCTGTCGACCGAATTTCTATGGATGCGGCGGGCCGGTCGCGATCACTGCGCGAAAGCGTTCACAAGCTTGCTGGAATTGTCGCTGAACAGCCACGCCATTGCGTCAGCGGCCTGGCCGATGCCGCCTATGATGGTAAGCGACAGCACGGTCACGATCAGCCCATATTCGATGGCCGTCGCGCCGGTCTCGTCTTTCATAAATCGTTGCAGCAATGTTCTCATGGCCGTCGATCCCGCTTGCCGGAAGCCTAGCGCCAACCTATTAAGAAAGGTTAATGGCACAGGCTTAACAGGCGGTGAAACGGCTGCTTTAAACCATGTCAGCAGTCGCCGCTGCGCTTGCCATTGTCGCGTATCACGCAGATCGAACTGGGCAGCGGCTGCAGCACGCTCCTGCGCAGCGTGTAGGTAACATGCCGTCCGATCGAGCCCGTGCTTCCGGTCGAGCCTGTGCTCCCGAGCGATCCTGGGCTCCCAATCGATCCTGTGCTCATTCCGTCGAGGCCGCCGACAAAATGGTCACGGGCGGATCGCGTCCGGCTGTCGAGCAAGGGCGTCGCGATCAAGGCCAGCGCCACAGCGGCCGAGCCGAACAAAAGCGTGATCCGCAATATGCCCATGCCGGCATGGACAGCGCTAAAGCTGCGGTCGGGTCGGATCGAATCCCAGTCCCTGTCGAGGCTCATGCAACCGCTCTCCGGCGAAGGCCTGAACACGGCCTTCCTTCGATTTCCATGCCGTCAATTTTTCACGGCAAGATAAATCTTCCATTAACGTTGTCTAAGTCTCGGACAGCACAATCACAGAAGATCGATGAGGAACTGGATCAGCGGCGCGTCGGCCGGCGGCATCGGAAAATCGCGCATCTGGCGCGGCCGCACCCATTTCAGCACCTGCCCCTCCTTCGGCTGCGCGATGCCGCGGAAGCGACGGCAGACGAACAGCGGCATCAGCAGGTGAAAATCATCGTAGGAATGGCTGGCGAAGGTGAACGGCGCCAGACAGGGAATATCGGTCTCGATGCCGATCTCCTCGTACAACTCCCGGATGAGGCATTCCTCCGGCGTCTCGCCGGGCTCGACCTTGCCGCCCGGAAACTCCCACAGGCCGGCGAGCTGCTTGCCTTCGGGCCGCTGCGCCAGAAGCACGCGGCCGTCGGTATCGACCAGCGCGCAGGCTGCGACCAGGAGCAGGCGCTTGCCGACAGGGTTCACGCCGGTCATGCGCCGGGTGGCCGGCGATAGTGGTAACGATAGACTTCGTCGAACCCGAGCGAACGATAAAGCGCCAGCGCCGGCGCATTGTCGGCCTCGACCTGCAGCCAGGCTTCGCGGGCGCCGCGCAGCCGTGCCCATTTCAGCGCCGACAGGATGAGGTGGCGGCCGTGGCCCTGGTTGCGCACCGATCTGTCGGTGGCGACCTCGAACAGCCCGGCAAGATCGCCATCGTGAACGCAGATCAGCGTCGCCAGCGGTTCGGTACCCTTTTCGAGCGCGAACAGCCCGGCTTCCGGCTGGATTGCGCCGATGATCTCCGACAGGCCCGGCCGCAGCGACACATCCGAGCCGCTCACCTTGAGCGACGCGCCGATGAAGCGGCTGATGTCCTTCAGCGGGATTTGGTCCATGGCGGCGTCGAGCTGGGCGTCGGCGAGCGGCAGCCGCATCACCAGCGATTCGTCGAATGTGCTCCAGCCTTCGCCGTTGAGATGTTTGGAAAGGACCGGCCCCGACAGCGGCGATATGCGAAAGGTCAATGGCCGGCCATAGGCGTCGAAACGGCGGCTGGCGCGGCCAATGCGCTCGGCAATGTGCTGGATGTCGCCGGGATCGAGCGGATTGACCGAATTCAGCCGCTTGGCCGGATGACCCGCCGTCAGCCGCACCACCCAGGTGCCGTCATAATGGACGGCCGCCGCCGGCCAGGCGCGAAAGCCGGCCGCCTCGTAGCGGCGCACGATGGCAAGCACGCTTGCCGGATGTCTGGAAACCAATGCCATCAGCTCCGATAATCGCCGTTGATGGCGACATACTCCTTGGTGAGGTCGCAAGTCCACACCGTCGCCTTGCCGCGGCCGATGCCGATATCGGCATGGATGCGGATCTCGTCGCGCTTCATGTAGGCCGATGTCGCCTCCTCTGAGTAGGCGGCGTCGCGCTCGCCCTCATGCGCCAGCCTGATGTCGCCGAACCAGATCGACAGAAGGTCGCGGTCGGCCGGTTCGCCGGCCTTGCCGACGGCCATGACGACGCGACCCCAATTGGCGTCCTCGCCGGCGACCGCCGTCTTGACCAGCGGCGAATTCGCGATCGACAGCGCGATGCGCTTGGCCGAGCGCGCCGATTTCGCGCCGGTGACGGTGACCTCGACCTGTTTTCGCGCGCCCTCGCCGTCGCGCACCACTTGCAGCGCCAGCGATTTCAGCACTTTGCCAAGCGCGCGGCGGAAGGCGCCGAGGCGCGCATCCCAGGCATCGGTGATATCAGGCGCGCCGCGCCTGGATGCGGTGCCGGTGGCGAACATCAGCAGCGTGTCGCTGGTCGAGGTGTCGCTGTCGACGGTGACCGCATTGAAGGTCTTGGCCGTGCCGCGCGACAAAAGATCCTGCAGCACGGGGGCTGCGATCGGCGCGTCGGTGGCGATGAAGGAGAGCATCGTTGCCATGTCGGGCGCGATCATGCCGGCGCCCTTGGCAATGCCGTTGATGGTGACGTCAGTGTCGCCGAGCTTCACCGTCGCGGTCGCCAGTTTCGGATAGGTGTCCGTAGTCATGATCGCCTTGGCGGCTTCGGTCCACAGGTCCGGCCTGCCGTCCTTGACCAGTCCGGCGAGCAGATGACTGAACTTGCCGGCATCCAGCGGCTCGCCGATGACGCCGGTCGAGGCCAGAAACACCTCGTCCGGCGTGCAGCCGGCAGCCTTGGCTGCAGCCTCGCCGGTCATTGCCGTCGAGGCTCGGCCCTTGTTGCCGGTGAAGGCATTGGCGTTGCCGGAATTGACGACCAGGACGCGCGCCTTGCCCTGCGCAAGATTCTGCCGGCAGAAATCGACCGGCGCCGACGGGCATTTTGACTTGGTGAACACGCCGGCGACCGTGGTTCCGGCATCGAAGACCATGGTCAGCAGATCGGTGCGGTTCTTGTACTTTATCCCGGCCTTGGCGGTGGCGATGCGGACGCCCTCAATGTCAGGCATTTTAGGATATTTCTTCGGCGCGAGCGGCGAAATGGTGGCTGACATGAAGACCTCGGGCGGGAAAATCGCAAGGGGAACGCCGGTTTGCCCGATAGCGGGCGCCGGTGCAAGGGTGTTTTCCCGACCGTTGCGGACACACCGAACTGCCTGCACCACGCTTCCTTCATTGGGCAGGATTGAGGAACCTCCGGAACATCTTCTGCACGCCCGGAATGAGGCCCCAGATCATGATCGCGACCATCAGCGGGGCGATGACCAGCGTGCGCTGCCAGATCTCCCACTCTTCGGTCAGCGGGAACACGACATAGAGGATGGCGGTGATCAGCGGATAGACGCCGGCAAGCACCAGCAGGGCAAAGCGGAGGCGCGAGAAGCGGGCGGCGGTCGAGGTCATTGGTTCTCTCCTTATCGTTACGAAACGTTCCGTTAAATAAAACGGGCCGTTCCGTTTCGTCAAGAGGTCGTATATGCATGCTGAGGAAAACTTGCCGATAAGGAAAAAAGCAGATGGGTGAGGACGCAGATCGGGCCCGCAAATCAACTGGCGCGCGGCGCAACCCCGACAGCGCCGACGCCATTCTCGACGCCGCCGAGGCGGTGCTGGTCGAGGCCGGTTATTCCGGCTTCTCGATCGAAGCGGTGGCGCGGCGGGCGCGTGCTGGAAAGCCTACGATCTATCGCTGGTGGCCGAGCAAGGCCGCTTTGCTGTTCGACGTCTATCAGCGGCTAAAGCGCGTCGAGAACCCCGATACCGGAAACCTCGAGGATGATCTCGTCGGCTTCCTGAAGAACCTGTTCTCGCACTGGCATGACACGTCGTCAGGCAGCGTCTTCAGATCGCTGATCGCCGAGGCGCAGTCCGATGCGACCGTAGCCGCCGTGCTTGTCGACTACACAAAAGGACGCCATGCCCATACCGGCCAGATGATCGAACGCGCCAAGGCAAGAGGCGAAGTGGCGGCCGACGTCGATTCCACGCTCGTCGCCGACCTGGTCGCCTCCTTTGCCTGGACGCATCTTTTGACCAATCGCCTCAACGAAGACGAAACGACGCTGCGCAGGGCGGTTGGCTATGTGTTGAAGGGCATCGCTCCACCGGCGAACTCGCCGCCGGCGATCCGGCAGCGTTCACGGCGTCGACGCATTGTAGGATAGGTCGAGAAGCAGAACTATCCGTTGTCGACATTTGCGCGCCTGTTGGCTCCTCTCCAGCGTTGGTGGCTGGCGAAAGCCGACGCGGCATCCAATCTCCCCCGCTAGGGCAGGGCAATCGCATTTGGAATTCTTGCGAAGATGGACCCCACCCTAACCCTCCCCACAAGGGGCAGGGCTATCGCATATGAGTGATGGCATTGATGAGGTAGTCGTCATTCCAGGCGCATTTCTTGATGCGATGGCTGATAGGGACGTTGGGAGCATCGGCGGCTTGCAGGATGTTTCTGGCGAGCCGATTGAGGAGGGCTGTATTGGCGGGAGCATTGTCCTTGCGGGCACGGCTGAGATCCTCATCGAGGTGTACGTCGAGCATCCAATGCAGACCGTTCTCGATCTGCCAATGAGCTCTGGTGAGGTCGAGCGCCTGCTGCGGC
>NZ_JAMYLQ010000049.1:0-27263 GCF_040318115.1 Mesorhizobium sp. M1312
CGACGAGGTGCCGAAGATCACCACCGTTCTCGGCGCAGTTTTGATCTGCGGAGCGGGGCTGTTCGCCTTAAGATCTGCGAGGTGATCGATGCTGCGGACCGCGTTTATCGAGGCGATCGACGACATCCGCTCCAACATCGTTCATTTGCTATGCCCGAGGCCAAGCCAGGGCCTGCTGCTTCGACGGGGACATGCTGGTCAGCAACTTCCCCGCCTATAAAAGCAGGTTCGCAGAAGCTTGCCACCCCAAAATGTTGCGCACGTTCGACACGCCATCGGCCATTGCGCGCTGTTCGAACGCCGCGGTTCCAGTTACTGGAAGGTCAAGTGGTTTCCTGGAAAAATGAACGCTACGTTCTGCCGCGATATGGCCAGCACGTTCCCGGAGGTTGTTGGAGCGGTGCTACAAGCTTTGCGCACGCTGAGGCCGAGATGGACGCCTCTTCGCTCGCCGCTGCGCGTCTGAGATTCGCGAAACCGTGCGACCGGCGTTAAATAACTTCGCATGGAAAGGGATTTGAGCCAGACGCAGAGTTCCGCCGGCGCTTCGGCTACGGTTGCATTCATCGATCTTGCAGGCTTTAGCGCCATCGCGGACGTTTATGGAGATGCAGCGGCAATCGATGTGCTCGAGATTTTCGAGAGCATGGTCCGCGAAGCCCTTAGCGGCTATGAACCTCCGATCAAATGGATCGGTGACGAGGCAATGCTCTCATTTCCTGAGCCGGAAGTCGCGATCCAGGCGCTTGGAGCGCTGTTGCAGGCATGCCGAAAAGAACCGCGCCTGCCGCTGACGCGGGCCGCGCTGAACCATGGGCCGGTCATCCGCCGGGCGGGTGATCTGTTTGGATCGACCGTCAACATAGCGGCACGCATTGCTTCGCTTGCGTCCCCCGGTCAATTGCTTGCGACTCAATGCATTGCCGATGCCGCTGCCGCCAAAGGCATCCTGGTGCGAGATCTCGGAAAGGTAGCCCTTCGATCGGTAGCTGGCGAAGTTCCCATTTATGAGATCGAACTTGCCCCCTCGCCTGACCCGGCCTGGATCGATCCGGTGTGCAAGATGCATGCTCCTTATGCATCCTATCAACGGGCTGCCCCGGAAGGGCCATGGTTTTGTTCGCTGCGTTGCGAAGAGGCAAATCGGAAGTCGCCGCAGACCTATCCATTGGCTCGATGACACGGCTCCCCTAACAGGTGTCCTACATTAGAGACTTGCCATTGGCTGTTGCGCGCTGTTCGAACGCCGCGGTTATTTAGTGCGATTGCCAGGCCACGCAGGCTGGTGACGCCGGACTGCTGGATGGAGGCGATGATGGGCAGCACGGTCTGGGCAAATCTGTCAGCCTCCCGGATCGAGATCTTCCGACCTTTCGCCGCAGCTTGTTGGTCGGATTACCGAGCTTCATTCCAGTGGTCTTGCGAGAAGGCGAGGGCGGCTTTGGTTCGTTCCGAGATCAATCGCCGCTCTTTCTCGGCCAAAGCGGCGTAAAGGTGCAACATGAACGGATCGGCATCGGCGCCAAGTTCCGCGACAATGAACGGCACCCGCTGGACCATCAGGCCGGCAATGAAGGCGACATCTCGCGACAGGCGGTCGAGCTTGGCCACGACGACCGGGCATTTTGTCTGGCGGGCAAGGGCGAGGGCGGCTGCAAGTTGCGGGCGGCGATCCAGGGCATCCGCGCCCTTTCCGGTTTCGATCTCGGTGAACTCCTGGAGGATGATCATTCCCTCCGCCTCGGCAAAGCGGGCGACCGCGGCACGCTGGGCCTCGATGCCCAAGCCTAACTGCCGGCTGCCCGATTGCCGAAACCCTGCCACCGCGATTTTGCCGGCCAACGTCAGACACCGGGTTTGCTGACGGAAAAAAGCTGCAGGCTGCCGGGCAGCCCACTCGCTTCCAGTTCGCCATGCTCTTCGAACATCAGGCCGGAGCCGACGACGAGATCGCGCACCGTCCGCGACGCGATGATCTCACCCGGCCGCGAACGGTCGAGCAGCCGCGATGACAGCTGATCGCAATGCCGGTGAAATTATCGCCACGCTCCTGGCATTCGCCGGTATGGACTGCCGAGCGGACATCGAGACCGGATTGCCTCAGGCGATGACGGATCGCGATCGCGCACTGGATCGACCTCGTCGGCCGTTGAAACACAGCGAAAAACCCGCTTGCGGAGCACCTGATCTGTCTGCCTTCGGCAGCGAGCAGCTCGCCGCGGATCTCTTCGGAGTATCGCTCGATCAGATCTGCGCCGACACAAGAAGCGGGGCCGGCTATCTCCAGGGACAGCACCGACACCAGAACCCTTTCGCCCGGCGCTGCTGGCAAGGCGCCGGTGACGAACGTCTGGATCTCGTCGACGAGCCGATCGGATTTCTCGCCCCAGATTACGTGATCACGGCCGGCAAGCTCGATGTATTTGGCGCCTTCGATATGCGTCGCCAGATAGCGCCCCTCTTCCGATTTTACCCAGCGGTCCCCTGCCGTCTGCACGATCAGTGTCGGGACGTGAATGGCTGGGAGAAGGTGCGAACATCGATTTCGGTACCCCAGCGCCAGAGCGCGATCGCGTCGGCAGGCGAGGCTGAGTTCCTGAGATACGCGGCGAACCATTCTCTCTCGAAACTGTCATTCATCAGGCTGGGCGCGGCATTGCTCATGTCCGCCGGTTCTCCCCACTCTCTCTCGACGACGGCCAGATCCTCTTCCACCTGCTCGCCTGTTTTCGCCCAAGGGTAATCCTTCGACCATCTGCCGCTGGCGTAGGCTCCGTTGAGCACAAGGGCCGCTGTCCGCTCGGGATAGGTCGCCGCGAACAACATGCACATGGGGCCGCCTTCGGAGCTGCGGAACAGAACCGTGCGCTTCGAGCCGACCGCATCCAGCACCGCCCGCACGTCCTCCATCCGCTTCTCCAGCGTCGGCAAACCGACATTGCGGTCGGACAGCCCCGTGCCGCGCTTGTCCATGCGGATCAGGCGCGAGAAGCCGCCGAGGCGCTGGAGCACATGCGCCAATCTCGGCGACGACCAGGCAAGGTCGAGGTTGGAGACCCACCCAGGCACATGAATCAGGTCGATTGGCCCGTCGCCGGTCACTTGATAGGCGATGTTGATCCCGGCCGATTTGACATAGTGGGTCGCGGGGCGCCTCGGCTCGGCCTCAAACGCCGGCCGCTCGCCGGTTCGGGCTGGCGACGGTGGCGGTGTCTGGGAAGGTGACGCCGAGGCGGCTATCCGGGAGGCGGTTTGCGGCGTCATCCGGCGCGTCCGCAGGTCTTCATAGAGATGTCGGGTTTCCGGCTCGGGCTGCAGGTTGAGTTCCCGCTGCAGCGCACCGCGGCAATTTTCATATTGCCTCAGCGCGAGATTGAGCCGGCCCTGGACCGCGTAGGCTCGCATCAGGGTGCGGCGGATATCCTCCCTCAGCGGCTCCGTGGCGAGGAGGCGCGTTGCCGAGCGCACGCATGAGGCATGATCCTTCGTAGTGCAGTAATGCGCGACGAGCTTGTCCAGTGCCGCGACGGCCATCGCCCTCAGGCGCTCGCGCTCGACCCGCAGCCAATCCTCGAAGGGCTCCTCCTTCAGGCCGAAGCCGTCGAGCAGGTCGCCGCGATAGACGACAAGCGCCTGTTCGAGATCTTCAGGCGCCGAGTTGGCGGCCAGCGCCTGGAACCGCGCGACATCGAAATCGAGATTATCGAGATTGAGGGTGATGCTATGACCATCCGTCAGGAACCTTCCGCCGTCGGATGCGTCCATCGCTTTCTTTATGGCGGACAGGGCCTGCCGGAGGTTCATCCGCGCCTGGGCCTCGCTGTTGCCCCCCCACAACAGCGCGGCGAGCTTCTCGCGCGACTTGGAGTGTCCGGACTGCAGCGCGAGATAAGCCATCATGGCGCGCGCCTTGCGGCTGAAAACCGGGGCCGCCGCACCGCCTCCTGCGAAGTCGAAACCGCCTAGCAGACAGAGATGAGGGTGCGTCATCGGATCCGCCACAGCCACAACTTCTTGCGATCCTTTCTGTAGTTGCCGCTAATTCAACCGTCATTTTCATCGGCCTGGCGTTTTCACGAATCCTTCACGCTGGTTCCAACGCGCCTCTCACGGCCGTGGTGGAGATTGTCCGGACGAGCAACCCTTATTCAGGAGGACACTATGCTACGCCCGAGTTCGGCCGAATGGCCCATATGGCATGATGATCCCGGTCAGAATGAGCAGTCGCGCGGCGGCCCGTTACGCAACGATATTGCCCTTACGCATTATCTCGAGAAGCAGCGGGCCTGCCCGGTATCAGCGATCCGCTCGTTCGATTTCCGGACAACCGCGATCCGCGCATTCGCGCTGATCGCGCGAGTTGGGCGTAATTTTTTCCGGCGACTGCATCCATTCAAACCGCGCATCGCTATGAAGTCGTTGCACGATACGGTTGACTAGCCGCTACTACCCGCCGCCCGAACCCGGCGCTGCGGCCTTTCATAGTCTGCCGGCCTGCTAGTTCAATAGTTTGAGTGCCTGTACCCGATGGACACCTTCCGCGATCGCGTATCTGTCGCGCGCCAAAGTCTCTGTTAGCTTCTTGATGCGGCGGAATCGCGGAAATATCAAATGGCGTTGCGCATTAGGCTGCCTGGCGGCACACTGAAGGTGAAGACCTATCGCGAGCTGCGAACCCGCGAACGAGACAGACGGGTTCCAATGGTGAAGCTAGGGTCGATTTACTTGATCTGGTGGTCGACCAAGCAACACCCCCACGACATTTAGCTGGCTTTTTCACCGGCAGCGATATCTACTCTCAGAGGGGGAAGCGCTTTCTGGGGAGGAAGCCATGCGCGGCAGGCGTCGCACAGTCATGGTAGCGGGGGTATTGGCGGCGGTCCTTGGATTTTTATTGTTGCTGCTGATCCTGCAAGCGCTAAGCAGCTTACTGCCATAGTGCTGCCGCGCTGAGGTTTAGCAGGGGATTGCCGCGCGAGAACGTTGCGCACGTTCGTAGAGCATTCGCGCGATGCGGATGGTCGCATGCCAAGCGAAAAATTCACCGAATGCACCCGACTGCTGAGCGGCTTTCCGGGCTAGGTCCAGTCGCCGACCGCAGGCCCTGATCCAATAGCTGATGTTACAGATCGCACCACCAGCCAATATTGGATGCCACACGAGCATGACAAGCTCACTCGGGCAACCCGGCTTTTCGCAACGTCGTGGCAAATCCGTCCATCAAATGCGGGCGCACGAGGTCCATCCGCACGAAACTGCTGATCGTCCAGCCTGGCGCAATTTCCAACAGCCGCTCGGCTGCCGTGCGCGCCGCATCAAGGCGGTCGAGATTGGCATGGGCGGCCACGAGTGTGGCGTGAAGTATGCTGAAACCAGGATTCGCCTGGATCGCCAAGGTCGAATAGCGGGCGGCTTCCTCGAAACGTTCGGTGAACAGGTGAACCCACGACAGAGCCAGATAGGGGTGGTAGTTCAATGGATCGAACGGGCTGAGCCGCAACGCCTTGAGAGCATGGTCGGTCGCTCGTTCATATCGCTCGCAGAACATATGCACCAAGGCGCTGAAACCGAAGGCGAGCGCTGAATTGGCGTTCATTTTCAGCGCCCGATCGAGCGCCCCGATGGCGCTTTCGTAGTCGTGGGTAATGTTTGCGTGGACGAACGCCCCAATGCACAGCGCCTGCGGATCGTCCGTACCGATGCTCAGCGCGATGTGGGCATGCTTCAGCGCAGCAGCCCTGTCCAGGGGCGACAGACTTGGCGACATCAAGAGGAGGGTAGGTGGCGTCTTCGGGCTTCATGGTTGTGCTCCAATTTAGCTTGGAGCTGGCGCAACACGCTTCGAGAGGATCTGTTCCGGGGAAATGCGTGACGGCCTAGTTGTTTGCTGGCCAAAGCAAATCATTATGTTGCAACATACCAACGGCAGCTTTGCGCCTCAATCCGGCCGTTCGTAACGCTTTCGCTAAAATCCAATAGCGGACATTTCGGATGCATAACTAGGCCCTTTGACGAGAAAACACTTGTCACCGAGGACTTCGAAGAGTGAGCTTGACGCTGTGCAAACCTGCAGGTTCTTCGAGTTGGCATACGTACCGAGCGTCGCGGTTTCGACCTTACGATATGCGGCTTCGGCATAGCTGACGCTGATCGCGAGGATAGCGATAGCAAGGTGGCTCGGGGATAAGTAAGGTCGCGACATGCATCCAAAATAGCACCGGCCCTTGATGGGCTTCGTCCATCGATTAGATGAAGCGGTCACCGATATTAGCTATCACTTGACTAAGGCGCCGCCCGCCCCAACAGAACGACCGGGCCGCTGTCGGTCTCTAGTTCGAGCGGTCCGATCAGCGGATCTGGCGAGAGCAGCGTGGTGTCGCCGGCAAGCAGTTTCGTGAACCCGGTTTTGCTTGGCTTGCGTTTCATGAAGACGTCTCCTGCCGGCCTGTTCATCGCATGGCCCGCCAGTCCGCTTTGACGACGCGGCGGGTATAGGCTCGCTCGATGTCAAAGACCGCTTCGTCACCTTTGTGGACACCCTCCCATTCGCGCCACCTGCGAGCCGAGAAGCCATAGACGCACTTCGTTGAGGCCCGAAGCTTGAGGAAGGATGCCGATCAGGTTCGGATCGTAGCGCAGCTGGTCAACGCCAAGACAGGTGCTCACATCTGGGCGGAAAAGTTTGACCAGTCGGGAGACAATCCGATGGCGCTCCAGGATGCCGTCACGGAGAAAATCGTTGGGGCGCTTGCGAGCGATTTCGGACACTTAAAGCGGGCAGCGTACGGTGAGGCTTGGAGCAAGGACGCCGCAAGCCTTGAGGAGTATGATTATTATCTCAGAGGGCACGACAAACTCCTGCAGTATACGCCACAGACGACGGAGGAAGCCTATCGGATATGGAACGAGGGAATGGCAAAGTTCCCGGATTCTTCGCTCCTGAAATTCAACATGGGTTTCCTGCACTATATTCGTGCCGTCAACGGCTGGTCACAGAATCTGGAGGAAGACTTGCGCTTGGTCGGAGTGCTGGCAAGGCAGGGGATGTCCAACGACAAATTGTCCCCTCTGGAAGAGAAGCTGGGCCACTGGCTGCTTGCCTACGCCAAACTTGTTGAGCGCGACTTCAAGAGTGCTCTTGAGGAGGCGGAGACGGCGATCGCCTTGGCACCGAATGACGGCTACATGGTCGCAGTGCTGACCGACGTGGCCGTTGGAGTTAACGACATTGAAAAGGCCAGTTCTTGGGCGGATGTTGGCATCCGCAGTGACCCTGCCAACAAAGGCTTCTATTCATTTTTGAAGGGATGGGCGCTGACGTCGGGTGAGAGATACCAGGAATCAGCCAAGGTCATGGAGGAGCTTGGCGATTGGTTTGCCAACATTCCACTTTTCAAGGCGATCAATGCGGTAAATCTCGGAAACCTTGAGGAAGCCAGCTCAATGTAAAAAAGGCACTTGAGTTCGATCCGAGCTGGACAGCGAAAAAGTTCAGGGAGGTCAACTTCGTCAACGACGAAGTGCTGGACCGACAGGTGAGTGACCTGATCAAGGCGGGGCTGCCTGAGAAATAGCGGTAGCAACGACTGTAACTACTCTCTCGGAAAGTGCCGACACTAAGGTGGCGCCCCAACGTCCGCCATCCCTGTGCTACAGTGCAATTTCAACACGCACAGGAAGTATGTGCCGAACACGGGCTGGAGCCGGAAGTAACCCCGCGCTTCCGTTACTGGATTGACCCGCGAGGAGGATCAAGCATGTCTGACCGCACCGACGTAGGCCCTCTGCAACTGGGCGAAACGGCGCCCAATTCGTGCTCGACGCGATTACCCGCGAGGGCACAATCGCTATCGACGATTTCCGTGGCGAGAAACCAGTGCTGGTTGGGCTGTATCGAGGTCTCCATTGTCCTTTTTGCAGGCGTCATATCGCGACGATTTCGCAGCTCACCTCAGCCCTTAACGAGAAGGGCATCGAAAGCCTGACAGTGGTCAATACGCCCATCGAGCGGGCGCGCCTCTATCTGCGATACCATCCGATGCTAGGCCTGCTCGCGGCATCCGATCCGGAGCGGACTTCACACCGCGCCTTTGGATTGCCGAACATGATTACCGAAGACGAGAGCGCATGGCCGCAAAGGGTTTCGATCAGCGATGCAAAGTCGATGCGGGTCGACTTGCCGGGCGAGATGCCGGAGCCGATGGACCCGTTTGCGGCGCTCGAATATCTGAACAAGAAGGACAGCTACGATATCACAGAAGCGGATCAACAGATGATGGCCACCGGCATGGGGCAGCTCGTCGGCCAGTTCCTGCTCGACCGCGACGGTGTCGTTCGCTGGACCTCCAGTTCTCGATGGCGGCCTGTTCGGCGCTCCGAATATGCAGCAGCTAATGTCGGCAGCGTCGCACATTGGTCAGTAGCGGAGCGGTTGCGGACGTCGGCTGCACGGATAGCAGGTGTTATGCAAACCGTTAGTTCGAGCCGGGTCGACACGCTTCGGCGCGAAGCGTTTCACCCACTCGTCGATGCTGATTTGGCTATCGGTGGTGGGTGTCCGGAATGGCTTCCTGCGGCGAGCAGCATGGCGACTAGTTCCCCAGTTAATCCGGTATATCATAGATCATCTGCCGACATATCCGCGCATTGCCTGGACATGCGAAGCGCGGCTCACAGGCATGTCGTTCTTACCGCACCTAGCACTACATTTGATGTGCACGTGACCGGCTTGGGACGCGTCGGCGGATCGTTTACCGGCCGATTAGCGGAATGTTCGTGCGACATTGCACATAGGCGTCTGTTCCGACTCGCTCGCCAAGCGATCGGCAATAGGCGTCGTCCTGAGGAGCCATTGACCTATTCATGAGGTATTGGCGAAGCGCCGGCTTGTTGCTCGCGAGTAATGTAGCGGAGCCTTTGTCCATGCCCTGCTGCTTAGCCACGCAACTGTTTTGGACTTGCCGTCGGATTGGCATCCGCTTCCTACCGAAGGGCGCAGCAGAATAGCTATGCTCGTCACCGTCAGCCGGGAGGAGTGTAGAGCGGCTCTCTGCATCGATGAACCAAGCACTGGCCATCGCGCGTCGGCACAAACCCTACCGCTGGGATTTCCGACCAGTCGCACGCATTGCTGTACCGACGGACGTAGAGGGCATAGGTGTTCGGGCCGGTGGTCAGCACCGCCGAGCCATGGCTCTGGATTAGCGCCTGCGTCTGTTGGCAGGTCATGGCGCGGGTGTCCGGCCTGGCCTGGGCGAGGGTTGTGAAGGCAAGCGAGACCGCTGCCGAGGTCAACGCAATCCGGCGAATGGACACGACGAGATTCCCATGATGAGCCATTTGGTTGACAAACTCGCACGTCGCAGGGCAGCTGTGCAATGGCGGCCTCCAAATCGGAATTCCGGACTGGAGCAAACCGCCCGCCTCGTGCGAACTGACGGCGTGCCGGGGAGTCTGGCCGGTCGGACCTCATTCAGATCGTGCTGCGCGAATGGCTGGAAACCAACGCCTATCTGCCGGTCCGGTCGATCGACGAGGAAAGCGAAATCGACGGCAGCGCCTAGGGCCTTCCGCGATCACGGAAGTTACTTGGATCGCCAAGGCCGGTACTTTTCAACGGCGGACCCCAATCCGTTAGGCCGGCGCCCGACAAGGCAATCTACCCCGCCCCCCCAAGCGGCGCCGGCCACTCGAGCAGTATGATAGTGATCTGCGGCTTGCAACGGCTGCTGATATCTCACGCCCGTCCTTGGCCCGTCGCTTGCGCGCGCCTCGCATTGGTGATCTGCTCCACTTTACCTTGGGGAGGGGCAGATGCTGAGAACTATTTTATCGACGCCGGCTGGACGGTTCGGCTAGTCTGGATCTGTGTTGCAATTGCATCGCTGCTGGCGGTCGCGCCATGGCCATACGGCGATTACCAGATGCTCCGCGTGGTGGTCTTTTTCGCCGGAATCTACTGCGGGATCATGGTAAAACGCTCAGATGCCCCGGAAATCAGACCTTGGGCTGGGCGCTGTTTGGGGCCGCGTTGATCTTCAATCCGTTTCTGCCGATACATTTGCCGCGGGAATTGTGGGCGGTGCTCAATGTCGGTGCCGCAGCCCTATTCGGTTTTGTCGCATATCGTCAACGCGGTTAGCTAAGGGAATGGAAAAGCGTTTAGCCAAAGACTTGTCTAATGTTGTCCTCACCTTCAATTGTCCGGATTGCTCGCATCCGGCGGTAAGGAAGGGCTCTGCCCTAAGAACGATCGCGCACTTCAGATGCGAAGGGTGCGACGCCAAGGTGCGGATCACTTATCCGCAGAAGCTAGCAATTTTCGAAAGGCACAGGCTATTCGCCAAAGGTTTGCGACAACTCAGCTCTGCTTTGCGAGAAATCTAGGCGGCTTCGCCCAAAGGTCAAACGCGGCAGTCACCCTAATCCTGATCCCAAAAATCCTGCAGCGATGCGTGACGCAAATCCTCCTCGCCCCTGAGGTGCTTCACACGTGCCTTGATCCCCGGCTTGACCCACTGCGTTGCCGGCCGCTTTGGCATGTCCTTGGGCAGTGGCCCGGCATGTTCCTGGACGCGCTTCCATAGCCGCTCTCGCATGTCGCGATTGACGCTCACGAACGCACTGCCGACATTTTTCCGGGTGCCTGGGTCAGCCATCAGAGCAAACGCCGGCTTGCCCCTCTCGCGTTCAACTCCGAGAAGTTCAAACTCGCTTTCGGTGAAGGATTTTGTCTTCAGCCAATTGGTGGTCGGGCCGCTGCGATATTTGCTGTCTCGACGCTTTGATACCATCCCTTCCAGGCCTGCCGCGTCGATCAGATGATAAATTGCGTTGGCCTCGCCCGGCATTGTCTCGCTGAACTGGATGCGGCTGTCGGACCATATGAGGCCGGCCAGGATTTCCCGCCGATCCTCAAGCGCCATGTCGCGCAAATCGTGGCCGTTGAGATGCAGCAGATCGAACGCGCGAAATAGAGGTCATGCTGGCGCCTGGTGATTGCCTTGCGCAACGCGGCAAAATCCGAAAGGCCAGCCTCAACCGAATGGAAGTCAGAGACGCCGCCGCTATCCGTGCTCATCTGCGAGCTAGCACTGCCTAGACGCGTGGCGTCACCTAGCGTTGCAGGATCGATCGCAGATACGACCATGCCTCCTGCCACTCTTTATCAATCGCTTTGGATTCGTCCTAACCTTGCAGCCAAGAGCGTCGCTTATTGCCCATGTGGTCCCTCCCTGCGCTTTCCGTCAGGCGCACCTATAACGCGCGGAGTTAAAGACGGTTCAAGGGTCAGAAGAGGAAACCGACCACGGCAGTTATTATGAACGCAAAGGCCGCGCCAGCCAGCAAGGAAATTAAGAGGATGCCCGAAATTGCTTGGATGGTCGGCATCAGACCGTGTCGTGTTCGTGTCGTTCATCGCTTCGTGTGAGAACATGCTGACGAACGTCATCACGATTAGCGCGACGGCGAAAAGCCACCAACTCCAATGCATGGTATGTGCCCGCCTTTCACTACCGGCAAGATAGCAGATTTGTGATGCAAAAGCACCGATTGCGAGACACGCAACGGAACAATTCCGCGCTTGCCGCACCTGGCCGCGCCTTCAATGTGCCCGCTAGTGCCCCTCATGGTCGTATAAGGATATGATATCCTTTGAACCGCATTGATATCATTGGGGAATTGCCCGCGATGTGGGAATGTATGTGGGACTGAAGGCAACGCGACGCGCCATCGCTCGCGCGGCGTTCTTCTCGATCATTGCGAACGCTGATCAAGACATCGGCAAATCCAGGAATTTGCAAGCCTTTGCGTTGGCGGAGCGAACCCAACAATCTGATTAAGATCGATGCCGACATGAAGGTACTCGAAGAGATCGGTGTCCCTCCCGATCGCCGCTGGCTTCATCTGTTCGGCCGATGCGCTTGTCGTGGAACGTCTCCACATCGAATAAGTGCGTAAAATTGTAAGTACCCGCGCCCGCCGGCTAGAGTTCATTCCGCCGATGGGGCCCAAGCTGGTCGCCAAGCCGCCCGGCGGCGAGGACTGGATTCACGAAATCAAGCTCGATGGCTTCCGGTCACAGACCGTCATCAACAGCCCCGAGGATATTCGCGTCTTCACCAAAACCGGTGCGGACTGGACGAGCAAATATACAGGGCTGGTCGAAGCCGCTAGAGATCTCGAGGTCGAGAATGCGATCATCGACGGCGAGGCTGTTATTCCCAATGACGCCGGTCTGCCCGATTTCGCCGCGCTTCAGAAAGCCGTCCACAATGATCCCTACGCGATGATGATGGGCGCCTTCGATATACTGCACCTGAACGGTCACGATCTGCGCGACATCGGCTGCAAGGCGCGTCGCGAGATTCTTTTCGGCATCATCAAGCCGAACAACAGGATCCAGTTCAGCGAGGCCATGCCCGGCGACGCGAAAGCGATCTTCTATCTCGCCGACCAGGCCGGCCTCGAGGGGATCGTTTCGAAGCGCGCCGACAGCAAATATCGGAGCGGCCCGACGACGAACTGGCTGAAGACCAAGAGCTGGACGGTCGACGAATTCGAACTGCTCGGCGTCGAGCGCGAGCCAGGCAAGGCGACATTCGCGTTACTGGCGGAGCCCGGCACCGGGAAATATCTTGGTACCGCCTTCATCACCCTGGGCCGCGACATGAAGGAGCGGCTGTTGAAGCGGGTTCGAGAGCACGCTGGGCCGCCGCCAGAGGCCATGAAGAAACGGCCGGCGACGCAGTGGGTCAAGCCTGGTGTAAAGCTGCGCGTAAAACATCTTCGCGGCGACCACAGCCACATACGCCATGCCTCGCTGCTGGGTTTCGGAGAGGAGTAGACTCGTCTGGGCATCACGAAGCCACTCTGCCTCACGGTGGCGGGCTATCACCTTGCAGGTCGCTAGTCAGAACTCTAACGCGGCCGATCTCGTCCAACTCCCCTGCATCGTACTTTCTAGATGCCATTTCGTGGACGGCATCCAAGCCGAAGTCTTCGACCGCTTCGGTAGACGTCACGACCAGGACACGCTCTGTTCCATCAAAGGCTTCAAGCACCAATTCGAACCGATCAGTGGTTCCCTCTTCGCCAGTAAAAACCAGACCCATATGCCCTCCCCCGTAGCCGGTTCCGGGGTTGTTGGTCCTGATCCGCTTCATCTCCGAGACATCTGGCACCGGCCTGGCGATCGTCAAGACGGCTTGACCGGCAGCAGGAATTTGTTCTTATTCTGTTCTCATGGAAATCGAAACGTTAGGCGATGCCTGGAACGACGGAGTGAGGCTCACCGCTGCGAGTCAATCGTCTTCGTGGCGATCACAGCCACATACGCCATGGATCGCTGCTGGGTTCAGTGAGGAGTAGCCTCGTTCTGGGCATCGGGTTAGCCGCTCGACCGTCTCGATAGTCGCCTTGGCCAGGGGTTCGCCCTCGTGCACAGGTTCAGGCGGGTTGAGCAACCGACCATCAGCTCCCGGGTGGTTGGCAACCCGCCCTGATGCTGCCGCATTAAACGCTGAAGACCAGACACAAGATCCCAATCTGGCTCTTGCGTAGCTTGCTAAATCCGGTGAGGATTATGCCCCAGTGAGTTCTATGAAGGACTGACCTCATTTGTTCCGGGCAAGATCTTTTCCCATCGCGGCAAGGACTGCTTTTCTGGTCACGCTGGCAGGTGTCCTCCTGCTCGCGCTTTCCCCCGCGTGGCTTTTGCAGAATTTCGGCTTGGGCTTCACCTCTCATGATGACAAGCTCAATCACGCCGCAGCGTTTGCCGTGTTGGCGGCAATCGGCAGTTTCGGTTGGCCAGAGCACAGGGCAAGACTGATAATTTTTCTTGCTCTTACCGGGGCGGCGATCGAGATCCTTCAGGGAATGCAGATGATAGGACGCGACATGGATTTGTTCGACTGGTTTGCCGATTGTGCCGGCATGGCGTACGGGCTCACAATTGCAAGCTGGGCAAAAAGGCTTGTTAGCGGATTGTCCTAGGTCACTTCCTTTGATGCTGGGCTGCGTCGGCACCTGCGCTCGACCGTAGAGCGGCCGGCCAGCGCGGACCATAGCGCGGGGCAAGCGCGATCTGCGCCTCGCTTTCTTCCGGAGATGCGAATCTGGGCTCAACAGAGAGCAGAACCGTTCCAATGTTCGAACGCAAGGGCGCTGCTTCCGAGCCAAACCAATCTTGCATTTTATTTCATGACGTTTGGCACTTCTGCGCCTCTCATGCGTTAGGGAGAGTTCAATAAATGCGGCGCGGGCAATGGATCGTCATTGGACTGCCTCAGTAGCATTGGGTTTGTTCCTGCTGACGATCGAATACGTCGAGCAAAAAGCCTGGGCGCAGGCGCCGTGCCCTGCTGACCATGGCAGACTGCTCAGCGCCCTCAAGGCGAGCGTTAGGGCGAGCGGCGGCCCCGGCAATGGCGGCTTTGACACCCATGAATGGGCGGCGGTCGTGGCGCGCGACGGGGCGGTCTGCGCCGTCGCCTTCAGCGGTCCCACGCCCGACGCCCAATGGCCCGGCAGCCGCCTGGTTGCAGCCGAAAAGGCCAGCACAGCCAACGGGCTCAGCCTCGCCCACATGGCCCTTTCGACCGCTAACATCTATGCGGCGGTCCAGCCGGGCGGAGCCCTGTTCGGCCTGCAGGCCACCAACCCTGTCAACCAGGCGGCCGCTTATGCAGGCAATCCTACGACATTTGGAAGTTCCAGCGACCCGCTGACGGGAAAGCTCGTCGGGGGCATAGTCGCATTTGGCGGCGGTCTGGCGCTTTACGATGAAAAAGGGATCGTCGGGGGGCTTGGTGTAAGCGGCGATTCCTCCTGTGCCGATCACAATGTCGCATGGCGCACGCGCGCTGCGCTTGGATTGGACAAGGCGCCGGCCGGCGTCAATCCAAATCGCAAAGACGCCATCGTCTATGATCTTGACCCCGGCGGGAAGAGCGCTTCCGGCTGGGGCCATCCATTATGTGCCGGAAGCGAGGCGGACATAGCAGCGGACCTCGGCGCCGGGGTCGGCGGCTCGATGCACGAATGAGACAGGTGCAACAGGTAGCGGTGAAGATTGGGGCGCCTGCCAGAGGGGATACAATGGCCAGGATAGATGGTCGTACCAAATTGGGGGTGATCGGCTGGACCTTGCTGACGGGCTTCGCGCTCGTGGCCGGAGCGGTCGCCCAGCCGGCGGAGCCTGCCATAAGGCCGCCTGCTGCAGCAGCCCCACCTGACGATGGCCAGTGGACCATGCCGGCGAAGAACTATGCCTCGACCCGCTACAGCGAACTCGCTGAAATCACCGAGGACAACGTCAAGACGCTGCAGGTAGCCTTCACTTTCTCGACCGGCGTGAACAAGGGCCAGGAGGCTGCGCCGCTGGTTGTCGGCGACACGATGTATATCGTGACGCCTTTTCCCAACATTCTCTACGCGCTTGATCTCACCAGACCCGGCGCACCGATGAAGTGGAAGTTCGAGCCGAATCCCGAACCTGCCGCGCAGGGTGTTGCCTGTTGCGATGTGGTCAACCGGGGTGCGGCTTTCTCCAACGGGCGTCTCTACTTCAACACGCTCGACGGGCACACCATCGCGGTCGACGCTGCGACCGGCAAACCGGTCTGGAACACCCGTATTGGCAACATCAACATCGGCGAGACCATCACCATGGCGCCGCTGGTGGTAAAGGGCAAGGTTCTGGTGGGCAATTCCGGCGGCGAAATGGGCGTGCGCGGCTGGATCAAGGCACTTGACGCCGGCGACGGGCATGTCATCTGGACAGCCTACAGCACCGGTCCGGATGCCGAGGTGCTGATCGGCCCCGACTTCAAGCCGCATTACGACATGGACAAGGGCAAGGATCTCGGCGTCACATCGTGGCCGCCAGACGCCTGGAAAATCGGCGGCGGCAATGTGTGGGGCTGGATTTCCTATGACCCCGACCTGGACCTGATCTTCCATGGTACCGGTAACCCCGGTCCCTGGAACCCGGACCTGCGGCCCGGCGACAACAAGTGGACGTCCGGCATCTTTGCCCGCGATCCCGACACCGGCACTGCAAAATGGTTCTATCAGTGGACCCCGCACGATTTGCACGATTACGACGGCATCAACGAGCAGGTGTTGCTGGATATGACCTGGCAGGGCAAGCCCCGCAAGGTGCTCGTCCGGCCGGAACGCAACGGCTATGTCTACTTGCTGGATCGCACGACGGGCGAGGTCTTGTCCGCGGTACCATTCGGGCCAGTCAATTCCAGCAAAGGAGTCGACCTCAAGACAGGCCGGCTGATTGTAAATCCCGAGAAAGAGACCAGCACCGGCAAGGTCGTACGCAACATCTGCCCGACCGCATCCGGCCTGAAGGATTGGCAGCCCTCGGCATTCTCGCCCAAGACCGGCTTGCTCTACATCCCGCACAACAATCTGTGCATGGACGAAGAAGGCGTCGAGGTGAATTACATCGCCGGCACGCCCTATGTCGGCATGAATGTCCGCATGATACCCGGGCCGGGTGGACATCGCGGTGTCTTCACCGCCTGGGATGTCGCTACCGCCAAGCCGGCGTGGATACTGGAGGAGAACTTTCCGGTGTGGAGCGGTGCCGTCGTTACGGCCGGCAACGTCGTGTTCTACGGAACCATGGAAGGCTGGTTCAAGGCGGTGAGTGCAACGACCGGGAAACTGCTTTGGCAGTTCAAGACCTCTTCCGGCATCATCGGCCAGCCGATCACCTATCGCGGTCCCGACGGGCACCAATATGTCGCGATCCTGTCGGGTGTCGGTGGCTGGGCAGGTGCCATCGTGTCGGGGGACCTCGACCCGCGCGACGCCAGCGCTGCGCTCGGCTTCGCAAACGTCATGAAGGATCTGAAGGACGTAACCACGCCGGGAGGTACGCTGTATGTATTCCGGCTGCCTTGAAGCGATCGGCGGGCCTGCGCTACGGGGGAGAATGCGTTCCCGGCATTCTATCGCGACAGTCGGCGCGCTGGCCTTTTCCCTTGTTGCCGCCCTGGCGAACGCGCGCGAGCTGCGGGTGTGCGCCGATCCCAACAACATGCCCTTCTCCAACGCTGGCGGCGAAGGCTTTGAAAACAAGATCGCGGGGATTGTCGCCAGGGAACTTGGCGCCACTCTTTCCTATACTTGGTGGGCGCAGCGCCGCGGCTTCATCCGCAACACGTTGAAGGCCGGCCTGTGTGATCTCGTGCCCGGCACGCCCGCCAATCTCGAAATGCTGCGCACCACCGCGCCTTATTACCGCTCGTCCTACGTTTTCGTGACGCGCAAGGAGGCGCCGGAAGTCAGGTCCTTCAACGATCCTCGCTTGCGTAATCTGCGCATCGGTGTCCAGCTGATCGGCGATGATGGCGCCAACTCCCCACCCGTCCAGGCGCTCGGGCGCCGCGGGATCGTCGGCCATCTCATCGGCTTCCCGGTCTATGGCGACTATTCTGCGCCGAACCCTCCGGCGCGCATCATCGAAGCGGTCGCGAGCGGCGATATCGATATGGCCGTCGTCTGGGGCCCGCTGGCCGGCTACTTTGCCGCCAAACAGAAGGTGGCGCTGCGGATTACGCAGGTTGAACCGCGGATAGACGGTCCGCGATCGCCGATGATCTACGACATCTCAATGGGCGTGCGCCACGAGGATAATGTGCTGCGCGGCGAAGTGGACGCTGCCCTTGCAAAGCACCGCGCCGAGATCAACGCGATTCTGGCGCAGTACGGCATGCCTCGGCTCGATACTGCTGGAGCGCGGTGACATGAACCGCGGCCTTCCCTTGCTGGTGTTCGCAATGCTCGCCATTGCCGGATGCCAGCGCGAGGAACGCGACACCCGCCCTCTGTCGGCGCTCGGCTCCGGCGAGCAACCGACGCCGGTCACTGCCCTTGCGCCAGGCGGCGAGCGGCCATCCCCGTCCAACAACAAGGCAGCCGCGTTCGAGGCAAACGCGTTCCATCTTAGCCAGGGCAAACGTCTGTTCAACTGGTTCAACTGTTCCGGATGCCATGCCAACGGCGGTGGCGGCATGGGACCTGCGCTCATGGATGAAAAGTGGATTTACGGCGGTTCGATCGAAAGCATCCACGCCACGATCAGAGACGGGCGCCCGAACGGGATGCCGAGCTTCCGTAACAGGGTCCCCAACGACCAGATCTGGGAACTCGCCGCCTTCGTCCGCTCGCTGAGCGGCAAAGTACCCTCCTCCGCCGCGCCAGGACGCGACGACGACATGATGGTGCACCCATCCGAAAATCGCCTGCCAAATGCCGCTACACTGGGGAAGTCGCCGTGAGACGCCTTGTTTGGGTGATGTGCGGCGCAGCCTCCATTCTGCTCCTCTCAGGATGCAGTGGCTGGCAATCCGCCCTTGACCCGAAGGGCCCGGCAGCGGGCGAGCTCGCGTGGTTGATCTGGTTCTTCACCGCCCTCTGCACTGTGGTCTGGCTGCTGGTGATGACCGTGCTGCTCATGACCCTGATCCGGCGCGCACGACCGATCGGCGATCCGCTTGTCCTCGACGCCACTTCGGAGCGCCACAAGACGCGAATTGTCTTTGCGGCGCTCGGGGCAACCGCAGTGATCCTGATCGGGCTAACGCTGTTGAGTTTCTTTGCCAACAGGACGCTCGCTGCCATCGGCTCGGATGCGGCGCTGACAATCCGCGTGACTGGGCACCAGTGGTGGTGGGAGGTGCGCTATGAAAACAGCCAGCCGAACCGCATCCTGACGACTGCCAACGAGATCCACATCCCGGCAGGCGAGCCGGTGCGGTTCATTCTCACCTCGACCGACGTCATCCATTCCTTCTGGGTGCCGAATCTGGCCGGCAAACTAGACCTCATTCCGGGCCACGAGAATGTTCTTGATCTTAAGGCGGACAAGCCCGGCGTCTATCGGGGCCAATGTGCCGAGTTCTGCGGTGCTCAGCATGCCAATATGAGCACCTTCGTCATCGCCGAGCCTCGGCCCGTCTTCGAGGCCTGGCTGAACGACCAGTTGAGGCCGGCCGTCCCGCCTGCCTCGCCCGAGGCGAAAGCCGGCCATGACCTGTTCCTCAAGCGGCCCTGCGTGATGTGCCACAAGATCGGCGGCACCATCGCCGGCGGCACGGTCGCCCCCGATCTGACCCATGTCGCCAGCAGGCAAACGCTCGCAGCCGGAACGCTGGCGATGAGCCGCGGCAACCTTGCGGCATGGATAGCCGATCCGCAGGGAATCAAGCCGGGCGCCCATATGCCGGTGGTGGATCTGAACGGTGACGAGTTGAATGCGATCGTCGCCTATCTTGAGGGCTTGAGATGAGCAGCGCCGACCTCGCTCACGGACGTGACCTGGCCTCAGAAGGGAAATTGGCCCCCGAGCGCGACGGCCCCCGCGACACTGGCCTCGACGATGACAGCCTTGACCGCTGGCTTGCGCGAACGTGGCAGACTGCACCTGGCATCATCGGCGCGCTTTCGACAGTCGATCACAAAATTGTCGCGCGGCGCTACCTGATCACCGCCTTCGTGTTCCTATGCCTCGGTGGGCTGAACGCGGTCGCCATGCGCGTCCAGCTGTCGGGTCCCGAGCGCGGGCTGATCGGGCCGGACCTCTACAATCAGTTGTTCACGATGCACGGCGTGACGATGATGTTCCTGTTTGCCGTGCCGATCGTGCAGGCGAGCGGCATCTACCTTGTGCCGCTGATGGTCGGCACCCGCAATATCGCGTTTCCGCGCCTTGTCGCCTTCAGCTTCTGGATCTTTCTGTCGGGAGGCATGTTCGCCTGGGTGTCATTCGCGCTCAACATGGCGCCTGATGTCGGATGGTTCGCCTATGTGCCGCTGTCTGGGCCCGAATTCGGACCAGGCAAGCGCGCCGACGTCTGGGCGCAGATGATCACCTACACCGAGGTCTCTGCACTAGCGGTCGCGGTCGCAACCATCGTGACGGTTCTCAAGCAGCGCGCCCCTGGCATGTCGCTTGACAAGATCCCGCTCTACGTCTGGGCGATGCTGGTCACCTCCTTCGTGGTCGTGTTCGCAATGCCGGCGGTCATGATCGCCTCGACGTTCCTGATCCTGGACCGCCTGGTCGGCACGCACATCTTCAACCCCGCCGAAGGCGGCGACGCATTGCTCTTCCAGCATCTTTTCTGGTTCTTCGGCCATCCCGAGGTCTATATCATTTTCCTGCCGGCGACTGGGATGGTCTCCTCGATCATCGCCGCCTTCGCACGGCGCCCGGTGTTTGGGTATCTGGGGCTGGTACTGTCGCTGATCGCCGTTGGGTTCCTGTCGTTCGGCCTTTGGGTCCACCACATGTTCACCACCGGTCTGCCCAAGCTAGGCGCGAGTTTCTTCACCGCATCGAGCATGTTGATCGCCATTCCGAACGGCCTGCAGATATTCTGCTGGCTGGCGACGCTCTGGGACGGTCGACCGATCATCAGGACGCCGCTGTTGTTCGTGTTCGGCTTCTTCTTCATTTTTGTCGCCGGTGGTCTGACCGGTGTCATGCTGGCTTCTGTGCCGTTGGACCTGCAAGTTCACGACACCTATTTCGTGGTCGCGCATTTCCATTACGTGCTCATCGGCGGGTCGGTATTTCCCTTGCTGGGCGCCGCCTATTTCTGGTTTCCCAAGATCACCGGCCGGATGATGAACGAGCGCCTAGGGCGCTGGCATTTCTGGCTCGCCTTCATCGGCTTCAATGCGGCGTTCTTCCCGATGCACATTGTCGGCATCTGGGGCATGCCACGACGGGTATACACCTATCCCGCGGAGCTCGGCTGGGGTGACATCAATCTGTTCATCACCGCTGGCGCTGTTGTCCTGTTCGTGAGCTTCGCGCTTTTCACCATAAATCTGGTGCACAGCGCCCTGAGGGGCGCCCCGGCCGGCAACAATCCCTGGAACGCAGGCACATTGGACTGGGCGACGTCATCGCCGCCGGCGAGTTACAATTTCGCCCGCATTCCGGTCGTGACGCACGTCGAGCCGCTATGGGCCGAACGTGGCACGCTTCCGGTCGCAACGGGGCTTCGGGTTGATGCACGCGAACTGGTCATCTCAACCGTGGCGGAGGCGCATCCCGACGTGCGCGAAAAGTCGCCAACGCCGTCGATCTGGCCGCTATTCGCCGCCCTCGCAGTCGGGGGCACCTTTCTCTATTCGATCTTCAGCCCATGGGCAGTGGTTTGGGGAGCGGGACCGATCGCCATCACTTTGGTCGGCTGGTTCTGGCCGAGAGGCAGTGCGGAGGACGAGGAATGAAACAGCGTCCTTCCGTCGATCTTTCCGAGCTCCCGACCTTCGGGCATGGACCGCGCACTCCGACCTGGTGGGGCACTCTCGCCTTCATGGCACTCGAGGGCATGGGGTTCGCGCTCGCGGCGGGAAGTTATCTTTACCTCGCCTACCTGTCACCGCAATGGCCATTGAGCGCGCCGACGCCGAACCACTGGCCGGGCACCATCGTGACGCTTTTGCTGCTTGCCAGTCTGGTGCCCAACCACATATTAAAGCGCTATGCTGAGGCCTGCGCGATGGTGCCAGTGCGCATTGGCCTCGTGGTGATGTCGTTACTCGGGATCGCACCGCTTGTCGTGCGCTGGTTCGAGTTTCCAGCCCTCAACATCTATTGGGACACCAATGCCTACGGCTCTATGCTCTGGGTGTTGCTCGGCCTTCACACCGCGCACCTGATCACTGATGTCGGCGACACGCTGGTGTTGACCGCTTTGATGTTCACGCGCCACGCCAACAGTGGCCGGCGCTTCGCTGACATGGGTGACAACGTCTTCTACTGGGACTTCGTGGTCCTGACCTGGATTCCGATCTATCTCTTAATATATTGGATGCCGAGGCTTGATTGAAATGCGCGCGCTTCGGTCAGGCACGTCATGGGGCGGCCTCTTATCGGGGCCTTTGGCCTGGGCCGTGTCGACGCAACTGAATTACGCCGTTGTGGAATGGCAGTGCGCCCACCGGATTCCTGTCATACCCTTCATCGCACTGGCGCTTGCGATAATGTCTCTGGTTGGCGGGGCGCTATCGTGGCGGGCGCGGCAACAGGGCGGCGCCTCCTTCAAACCGGAGCGCACGCGCGGCACTGAAGCTTTTGTCGCCAATCTGGGCATACTGACTGCAGTGCTGTTTGCGCTGGTCATCATCATGCAGGGCGCCGCCTCGCTCATTCTCGACGAGTGTGTGAGATGAGCTTCGATGCGCTCTTCTCGACCTCGATCTGCTATGGCGGCAGCGCCCCAGGGTGGACGCTGGCGCTGCCGATCACGCTGCCGTTGGCGACGATCGCATTGCTTTATGCGACAGGCGCCATTCGATTATGGCGTAGGAGCGGTCGCGGCCGCCCGTTGCGATCGCAACAGGCCCTGCTGTTCGCTGCCGGCTGGGCCGTATTGGCGTCAGCGCTCGTCAGCCCGCTTCATGCGTTGGGCGAGCGCGTGTTCACCGCACATATGATCGAGCACGAATTGCTCATGGCGGTCGCAGCGCCTCTGCTGGTCGCCTCCCGTCCGGTGGCTGCGATGATGTGGGCACTGCCGATCTCGTTACGGCAGACGCTTGGCGCAGCCGGGCACGCGAAACCGCTTCAGGCCGTCTGGGCCGCGACCAGCCGTCCCGTCGCCGCCACCATCCTGCACGCTATCGCCATATGGGCGTGGCACGTGCCGGGGCTGTTCGAGGCTGCGCTCGAACGCGGTTTCCTGCACTATGCCCAGCATGCCAGCTTCTTCGGCACCGGCGTGTTGTTCTGGTGGGCGCTGCTGCCGCGTCCCGGCCGTGAACAAGCCTATGGCAGCGCGGTCATGCATCTCTTCTTCACCTCGCTGCACACCGGTCTGCTCGGGGTGCTGCTCGTGGTATCGCCGAGACTTTGGTACCCCGAAAATGCCGCCGGCGCGCAATTGTGGCGCCTCAGTCCGCTTGAGGACCAGCAACTCGCCGGTCTGGTCATGTGGGTTCCGGCCGGCCTGATCTACGGTGGAGCTGCCTTGTTGCTGGCAGGCTTGTGGATCCGCTCGAGCGGACAGAAAAGCCGGGAGGCGTCGCTTGCGTTCCGACCTGTCTAGGCTGGTTTTCGGCACTAGCGCCATTGTGGTACTGGCAATTTTAGCGGCGCTGACATTGTGGTTGGAGCGCTCCGATAGAATCGAACGGGAAGCAAATAATGCAACCGGTGGCATTGGTACCCGTGCCATACCGATCATGATGGCCAATGGTTGCGCCGGTTGCCATACAATCACCGGCGTCCCCGGCGCGGATGGACTGGTCGGCCCGCGCCTGGACGCCACCATGGCCACCAAGGTCTATGTCGGCGGGGTTTTGTCCAATAATCCAAAGAACCTGATCAGCTGGATTCGCGCCGCCAGGGAAATCAATCCACATACTGCAATGCCTTCGACGGGCATTTCCGAGCAGGAGGCACGCGACGTCGCGGCCTATTTGTATGCGCTCAGGTGAAGCTAGAAGCTTGTCATCCCGACCAGCGGTCCTGAACAGGAAGTCGACCTCGCGCGGATGTGCCAAGCGAGCGCGGCCGTTCTTACCGAAAGTCCCGTGGCTAGGCAGCTTAATCGGCATAGTCTCCGGCTCGGGATAAGATTCTTACGGCCACATTGATCAGCTCAAATTGAAAACGAGGGATTTCAGGTAGGAAGGAGCCCTCCAGTACCAATCGTCTGGGGCGCGTGGCGTTTTGTTCGGACGGTGTTGCCCGGTGTTGCCGCACCCGGCCTCGCCGCTAACTACTTGGCGAGCGAGAGCGCCATGGAGACGCAAGTCTGGTCAAGTTCCCGATATCGCGGAGGAGCTTCTTGCTGGCCGCTGCGGCGGGACTGGCATTCGCGCCCATGCAAGCCAGTTTCGCTGAGGATGCGGGTATGACGAACAAAATTGTACTTCTTGGCGATTCGGTTTTTGACAATCGTGCCTTTGTGACCGGCGGAGCAGATGTACTGGCCCATTTGGTGCGCCAGCTTCCGATCGGGTGGTCGGCCGACCTGCTCGCCGTCGACGGCAGCGTCATGGCAGGGGTGCGCCAGCAACTGGACAGCCTGCCGGCTGACGCCACTCATCTGGTGGTCAGCATGGGAGGTAACGACGCGCTCGGCGTTTCCTCTGTTTTGGACGCTCCGTCCCGGTCCGTCGCCGACGCCCTGCTAAGACTGGCGGAAATAAGAGAGCAGTTTTGCCTGGAGTATCGGTCGACGTTGAATGCCGTTCTGGCTGCCAAGCTGCCTACCGCCGTTTGTACGATCTACGACGTCCGATATCCGAACCCTGAGGACAGGCGCATTGCGGTAACGGCCCTCTCGGTCCTCAATGACTGCATTACACGAGCAGCCGCTGGGCGCGGCGTTCCAGTGATCGACCTTCGCATTATCTGCGACGAGGACGCCGACTTTGCCAATGCCATCGAGCCTTCGGAACAGGGCGGCGGCAAAATCGCTACAGCGATCGTTTCATTTCTTACCAAGCACGAATTCCGAAGCGGGCGCGCCGAACTGATCGTTCGCTAGAGCGCCGGAATTGACGGCGCCAATGCACCGCGTTAGGCCATTAAGGTCAGCTTTGCCACCGCCTGGAAGCGGACATAGCCGGCGACCATTCTTGAAGTCGCGGTTGCGCATCGCATAGTCGGGGATTTGAAACGTCGTCGATGGCCCGGCGTGAGTCTTGTGACGCGCTTGGAAAGGCGGGTGCGACAGCTTGAAGATTCTTGTGGAACAATGTGTGGGTACACGCAATTCGCAGCCTGGGCCGCTAAGGGCCATTTGTCCGTACGGCATTATCATAACCGACGCGCCGCACCTTGTTGCGGAATCGCGGGCGCGAGAATGTGCCCTCGGACTCAGGCTCTGTGGGGGACGGCTTCCCAAATAATCAACCCGACCAAGTTCTTTTTTGCGGGCTCAACTCAGTTGGCTTTCTTTTCCACATGGGTGCTCCCCATTCGAACCAGATGGATTGCCTCAGACAATTGCAACGAGGGTGGCCGCGCCCAAGCTACCCGTGAGCCAACATGACTCGCCGCTAATCCCGATACCCCGATCATTTACATTAGACGTGATTCCGGGCAGAGGCCGTTCCAATAATTCGCCGGTCTTGATAGCTTTTTCATTGCCGCCTCTGAACAGGTCGACTGAACAGCATCAGCCGAATACCGACTATGAAGGTGATTGCAGATCCGTGGAGAAGGTTGGATTTCAGGTGCTCTCCCTCTACCACCTTCAAAGTCCAAACAATTCTCCGGTTCGATCATTGCCTCCCGAAAGCCCAGCGTGTGCGGTATGTGCGGCCGAAAGCCAGGGAGTGCGGAAACGACGTTCTTCCCCAAAACGATCTCTGAACGCCCATCATTCTCCAAAGCTGGGCGCCTCGCGCTGGGCGTCGAGGGAGTTGAATTCCATGTCGAGCCCCTCCTCCGACGACTTGCGGGTGTAGACGGCGCAGCGGAGCTTTCGCACCACCTGCTTTTTGTCGGGTGAGCGCACGTTCATTACGCCCTCCCCCTCTGGCTCTTCAGGCCGAAAAAGACCAGGCCGTTCCAGCGTGTGCCGGCGATCGCGCGGGCGATTGCCGAGTGCGATTTTGTAGGGCCTGCCATCATATTCGTAGCTGTCGGCCAGGACCGTCGCGCAATGTTCCACCCCCTGCCATTCGCGCATCAGCCTGGTGCCGGCGATGGGTCGGCTATCAGAGCGGGTACCGCGCTCGCGCGAGCGGGGCTCTAGATCTTCGGCCAGTGCAGCCAGCCGCTTCAGTATCTCCGGCTTCAGCCCGCCATAGGCGAGTTCCTGTACTTAGCACGGCCGACATCGCCTGCGTGCTCGCCACAGACGAGCAGGACCTCAAGGCGACCAACGCTCATGAGCTCGAGAGCGGCGCCATCAAGGCCAGCGCAAGGGTCGCCGAAAGCCTCTACCGCAAGGCGACCGGTGAAGGACGTGAGGCAGTTACTGCGGCAATTTTCTGGCTGAAGACCAGGGCGCGCTGGAAGGAGACCTCCATCCATGAGCTGGAGGGAAAACTGGACACATCAGTGACCTTCGTGACCACCTATGAAGACATGAAGCTCCTGTAGGGCGGCATTGCCGACAAGTCATTCCGACTGTCGTTTTGATTTCGAAGTTCGACCCAAGCACGAAATCAAAATCAACCGAACTTCGAAATCACGACACTAGCGCTGGTCCAGCTTCTTCGCAGTCTCCCGCTGCTTCGATTCGATCTCGTCCAGCACTGCTTCTGGCGCAATGTCCCTCTTAATCTCGCCGACTTCTATATCGCTTACGGCTGGTTTTGCATTCAACCGGTCCGCAATCGAATCGACAAGTTCAATAAGCTTTGTCAGTTCGTGCTCCGTCAGCAGGCTGACCTGAAGGTCCAGATCCGCCCGCTTGTCTGCGGCAGCTGACATCCGGTTTTGGCTGATCAGTACAAAGGTCGAGAGGAATATGGCCTCGACGGAAGCTACCATAGCCAATATCACGAATGTCGGATCAAATGGCGGAGTGATCGGTATCCAGCCCAAGTTCGAGACGATCCAGCCGCCATACACGGCCAAGTGAAGGTACACGAAACGTATACTGCCCGTAAAAGAAGTAATCGCCTCAGCGATTTTCTCTTCCAAAGTTGCCTCGCTTGCTTCCTTCGCCCGGCGCTCCTCAATCGCTTTGATATTGCGTTTCAGTGCTTGGCTGAGTTCAGTCGGAGGGGGCGGAGGCAACGTTGGAGAATCCATGGAACACCCCGTTGGATAGCTATCAGTCCTGCCACGCTGGGCAACGAACAAAATCATGGGTGTTCGACTTTGTTCCCGACTAGAGCCGTCTAATCGTTGGCTCCCCTATTTACCCAGGCGATTTCAGGGTCTTAGACGCTTGGCGGCGCCAGAGCCTTCCTGCTGAGGAAGGCAAAACCGAAATGCACTTCAAGGTGTTGAGATGACTTGCTTATTTAGTCTCCGTGCGCAAACTGCAAACGGTGGTTTGCAGTTGCACACCCCTTGGGAACAGCAACATGCCGACCGCAGTCGCGTATTATCGGGTTTCCACACAGCGGCAAGGACGTTCAGGCTTGGGCATGGAGGCGCAGCTTGCCGCGGTGGGCCGCTTTGCTGAAGCCGAGGGAATTGCCATCATCCAGGAGTCCACCGAGGTCGAAACGGGAAAGGGGGCGGATGCACTTGATCGACGTCCGCAACTGACAGCCGCTCTCGCCCTTGCCCGCCAAGCCAAATGCCC
>NZ_JAMYLQ010000050.1:0-26616 GCF_040318115.1 Mesorhizobium sp. M1312
ACACCGAACAGGTTCGCCCCGCTCAGGTCCTGTCCTTCTAGGATGAGAAGCTTCTTGTCACACTCGTGCCAATTGACGCCAGGCGTCGCGGCTGCGTGGCAATTGGGAGCAGCAGTGGCGTTCTGCCAAGCAAACACAGTGCAAACCGCTAGAACCAAGCCGGATGCGCCGAAAGCTCTGGTTCGCCTCAAAGTCATTGTTGCTGGACCTCTGCTACTCGCCGACACTCAACCTTACCACATCTGCTGACACTCGAGCCACCGTGACCACCGCCGTCGCAGCAAGCGCATTTCTCATATTCAAGCTTTGATGTTGATCAACCGATCAATTCGCGCGTAGGGCGCGATTTGCGAGCGCCTCCCATATCATCGGCGGCCCAGCAGAGATTCATTTGTCACCGGCCAGGCGCATCATTCCGTAGGTATGCTTGACTAAGCCGAGGCCTCCGCTCTGGACGTTTGTCAGTGTCGGGCCCACCTATGGGATTTGGCCTTAGCCGGCGCGATTTAGAGACACGTGAGTTCAGTCCCGCAGTTTGATCGCGATCTCTGTGCCACCTATCTTGATCCGGCTCGGCCTTTGCATCCGTGAGGAAGGTTTCAAGGCATCGATGCGTGGCCGTCTGGCTCCTTATCCTGCTGGGCAATCCAGTCCATAAGCTCCTTGTTGGCGGGTACACCGTTTTTTACACCGGTGGGGTCAGGCATAAAAGCAGCGGCGCGCGTGAATGTCGGTTGCATGCCGGTACACCCATAGTTCGAGAACTGGGCGTTGTACCGATCGCGACGAAACTTGAGGGTCGGTTTGCTCAAACTCCATTGAAAGGACATGGCTCATGGCTTCGACTTTCCGCTCTATCACGATACGGCTCATTCGAGCTGCTAGCCTCGTTGCTCTCGCAGCGCTCGTGCCGGTTTCAAGCGCTTGGGCGCAGTCGGGGGAGGCGCTAGTTTTTGCGACCGACCCGACCTACGCACCGTTTGAATTCACCAAGGAAGGCGAGCTCATCGGATTCGATATCGATCTAGTAAAGGCAATTGCCAAGGAAAAGGGCTTCGAGGCGAAATTTGAGAATGTCCCCTTTGACGGCATCATTCCGGCGCTGCAGGCCGGAAACTACGATGCCGCGGTTGCCGCAATGGTCGCTACCGAAGAACGCAAAAAGTCGATCGATTTTTCCGTACCTTATTTCAAGACAGGCTTGGTCATCTTAGTTCGTGCAGAGGACTCAACCATCAAGGGCGAGGCGGATCTCAAAGGAAAAAGGATCGCCGTGGAGATCGGCTCGGTTGGCGCGGAAAAAGCCGGATCCATCCCGAACGCCGTTGTGAGCACGTTCAACGGCTCGCCCTTAACCCTCCTGGAACTTACAAATGGCAATGTCGATGCCGTCATCGGAGATGGTGCGTCGGCGCACTACGCGCTGCAGACTGGGGCGGTTAAGGGATTGAAAGTCCTCCCGGGCCTTCTCTCGACCGACGTCTACGCGATCGGCTTCCCAAAGGGATCGGATAAGGCCGGTCTCATCAATGACGGGCTAAAGGCCGTTATCGAAAATGGCGAGTATGCCCGCATTTACCAGAAGTGGTTTGGCGAAGCACCCCCGCCATTCTGATCGGGTGAGCGCTATAGAACTAGTCGAAAGAGCTCCCTTAAAGAGCGAGCTCTTTCGACTACCTTGAGAGTTCAGGACATCGAAATGTCGAATATTCAAGTCATGCTCGACAGCTTGCCGGTGCTCATCTCGGGCGCCGGCCTCACGATCTTGCTGGCGCTAGTGGCCTACAGCGTCAGCTTGGTCCTTGGCACCGCGATCGCCGTCGCCCGGCTGAGTAACTTGAAGACGCTTAGATTCGCTGCCGCGATCCACATCGATTTTTTCAGGGGGACGCCGCTGCTCGTGCAGCTGTTCATGATCTACTTTGGCATCCCGTCTCTCCTGAGCGAACTTGGGCTGTCTTTTCGCTTTGACCGGTTTTACGCAGCGATTACCGCCCTCAGTCTTTACAGCTCAGCCTATATTGCCGAGGTATTGCGCACCGGCGTCCAGTCACTGGGTCTGGGCCAGTGGGATGCGGCTAAGTCCCTCGGCCTTCGCACGTCGCTTGTCTGGCTTTTGATCGTTCTCCCGCAGGCCTTTCGCCGCTCTATCCCTTCGCTCGGCAATGAGGCTATCGGAATGCTCAAAAACACTAGCCTCGTCTCGATCATTGGCTTTGAAGAACTGTTCCGCAAAGGCCAGCTAATCGTCGCGGAGAACTACCAGCCGTTCCAGATCTACGTGATGGTCGCGCTGATCTATCTGAGCTTGACGGTGCTGACATCTGCGGTCAACCGGCTTCTGGAACACCGATTCAGAACAATCTGATCACGCCAGCGATTGCCCGATCATTGATCAGGGCGGTGGTTCGCGCACATCAGGCGGGAGAAGGAATATTCAAATTTCAAACTACGTCTCAGCAGGCCCTCTATCGGGCGAAATCGCTGTCAAACTCATTGGCGTCAGCAAATGGTACGGCGAGTTCCATGTGCTCAAGGATATCAACCTGAAGGTCATGCGCGGCGAACGCATCGTCATCTGCGGTCCGTCCGGCTCCGGCAAATCGACCATGATCCGCTGCATCAACCGGCTTGAGGAACATCAGAAGGGGCAGATCGTCGTCGATGGGATTGAGCTCACCGACAGTATAAAAAAAATTGATGAGGTGCGCCGGGAAGTCGGCATGGTTTTCCAGCACTTCAACCTCTTTCCGCATCTCACCATTCTTGAAAACTGTACGCTGGCGCCGATTTGGGTGCGCAAGATGGCTCGTCACGATGCGGCGGAGGTTGCCATGCACTTTCTCGAGCGGGTGCGGATTCCTGAACAGGCCAACAAATATCCTGGTCAGTTGTCCGGCGGCCAGCAGCAGCGCGTTGCGATCGCCCGGTCCCTCTGTATGAGTCCCAAGATCATGCTGTTCGACGAGCCAACTTCTGCTCTCGATCCGGAGATGATCAAGGAGGTCCTTGACGTGATGGTTGGGCTTGCCGAGGACGGGATGACAATGGTGTGCGTGACACACGAGATGGGGTTTGCGCGTCAGGTCGCAAACCGCGTAATCTTCATGGATGCCGGCAGGATTGTAGAAGAGAACGAGCCTGCCGCCTTCTTCACCGACCCCCAGCATGAGCGCACGAGGTTCTTCCTGTCGCAAATACTGAACTAGTTTGAGCGATCATACATTTCTGGGAGTACCAAATGGGTGCCGACATTATCCTGCCATCGCTGCTTAGTGACAAAGTGACGGCGCCACCGTTTCGGGTTCAGATAGCCTTCGATGGCAACTGGATGGAGGCCTGTCGGTTCAGGCCGGAGGAACTGCCTTCAGCTGAAATGACGCGGCAGGCCGTCGCCGGGCGAGAAACGGATGTCGCCGTGGAATTCTGCTTCAAGCTCCAAGGCGGCGACAATTTCTTCTTTGGTGAGCGTCGCATTGGCATCAAAAATGATCCTCGCGCGGTCGAGTTCGTGCATGACGCAATTTCCTGTGGCGGTCCCCGCGAATGGTCCGGGCTTTCGGACTTCTTTTCGAGACTTGAGGGCGCGACGACCGACCGGCATGGCGTAGAGAAAGGACAATTCTTTCGGGATCTTGAGAATGTCGAGGTTGGGATCACGGATTGGTGGCACCGGGGTGATGTCATTGAAGTCTGGAAAAAAAGCGACGCTGCGATTCCAACTGAGGACCAGCTGCGTGAGCAACTAGCGCAGTACCCAGCCATCCAGGTGAACGCCATAAATTTCGTCTGCCTCGAATTCAATTTCAGACAACCGACGCACCATTGGTTTGGCATCGAGATTTCCAACTGCGAGCGCGGAGCACACAAGCTCGATGTGTCGAAGTCCCATCCGTGGCTTCTCGCCTGCCTGTTGCGTTGACGCGGTCACTACTACGCTGCAGGTAAAGCAAGGAAGCCCGCGGGGGGCAGGCAGGCAAGTAAAAATTTCCTCGGTAGCTGTGACGGTCAGATGACGGCAAGTAGGTAGCGCCCGACAGTCTCGACTAGACGACCAGAGCGGACGAGGTCAGTGGCGGCGGCGATTTCGGGTGACTGGCGCCGATCTCCATCCAGATGCGGTACGACCGATCGCAGCGCGGCGCGGGCGCGTTCCAGCGGCTCCGACGATTTGAGGGGAGCGAGGAAATCGCAGGCCTGAACGGCGGTCATCAATTCAATACCGATGATCGTCTGGGAGTTGTGAGCCATTGGCAAAAGGCGCCGTGCGCAGTGCGTTGCCATCGAAACATGATCCTCCTGGTTGGCAGAGGTGGGGATGGTGTCGATGACCCCGGGGGTTGCCTTCTGTTTGTTCTCCGAGGTGAGAGCAGCGGCGGTGATTTGCCCCATCATCAACCCTGAATTAAGGCCAGGATTGCTCGTCAGGAATGCCGGCAGGCCTGAAAGCGAAGTATCGAGCAGCAGCGACGATCGGCGCTCCGAGATCGAGCCGATCTCAACAGCTGCGAGGGCTAGATGGTCTGCGGCAAAGGCCACCGGCTCTGCGTGGAAGTTGCCGCCCGAAAGCACAGCACCGTCGTCAAAAATTAGCGGATTGTCCGACACGCTTTGTGCTTCGATGGCGAGCGTCGTGCTCGCAAAGCGCATTGTGTCAAGACAGGCGCCGAGGACTTGCGGCATGCAGCGGAGGCTATAAGGGTCTTGGAGACGACTCCGCCCAGCCTTTTCCAGAATCTCCGAACCGCGGATCAGCGCCGCCAAGCTTCTAGCGACATCGATTTGACCCTGATGCGGTCGTAAAGCGTGGATGCGAGCATCGAAGGGAACGTCGGTGCCGCGCATCCCATCCAGCGACAATGCCCCTGTGATCAGCGACGCCTCGAAGGCACGTTCGATTTCGAAGAAGCCAGCAAGCGCGAGAGCGGTCGAAACTTGCGTGCCGTTCAGGAGGGCGAGCCCTTCCTTAGGGGCAAGCACCAGCGGCGACAATCCGTGCCGAGCCAGCATCGCAGCGCCGGGCACCAGCCTGCCGTCTTCGACAAACTCACCGATCCCCATTAGCGCCGAAGCGAAATGGGCAAGGGGTGCTAGGTCGCCCGAGGCGCCGACCGATCCTTGGGCTGGCACGGCAGGGACCAGCCCCAGCGAGATCACCTGCACAATGCTCTCGATGGTTTCGAAGCGTGCGCCGGACGCGCCCTGACTGAGGCTCGCGACTTTCAGCGCCGCTATCAAACGAACCATCGGCGGCGACAGCAGTTCGCCGACGCCTACGGAATGAGAGAGGATCAGGTTACGCTGCAGCGTCGCCAGATTGGCGTCGTCGATACGCACCGAGGCCAGTTTGCCGAACCCTGTATTAATGCCATAGACCGGCGCCCCAGCGGCGACGATCGCCTCTACCCGCTTGGCGCCCGCTATGATCCCCTCGGCGGCGCCACCAAAAAGCGAAAATGTCTCGCCCCAATAGACGCGTCGCCAGTCCGAAATAACGTTCTGCGCTGGTTTTATTACGACTGTCATTGATTGGCTCCTCGATACCGTCCGCATGGGTCAGCTCCCCCACGCCTACACCTTTGATCGCTGCAGATGCATGTCAAACTATTCACAGCAGGGTCGGCATTCGGGAAACTGTCGGCGGCTGCGGCGTGTCCAACCCCGATTGTCAATGTCTAGGTCACCGGGTGGCCCGCAATGGCGAGCCTCCTCTGCTCTACAACAGCTACCGTTACGCGTGGCGATCAACGACGGGGCGGGCGCTGAGTTTCCAGCCCGTCCAACCTTGCGTGCAAGGACAGGAACCGACCCGAATTTCCCTTGCCTCTACAAGCAACTCCACTGATCGGTGACGGAGTTGCACGATGCTGGACTTGGTTGCGCGGGGCGATGTTGTTTTGCCTGGTGGCGTGCTGCGCGGCGGCTACGTGTCAGTCGCAGGCGGCAGGGTCGTAGGCGTCCAGCTGGAAGATCCCGGCGTCTCACGTGAGCGCCTTAACGCCGATGGCGCTTGGATATTCCCGGGGGCGATCGACGCTCAGGTCCATTCGCGTAGCCAGAAAGATCGGGAAGATTTCCGTTTCTCAACCCGCGCGGCGCTGGCGGGTGGCGTCACGACGATTGTCGACATGCCCTATGATGAAGGCCTCCTCATCGCAGACGCGGCCAGCGTCAAGCAAAAGGCCGCCGATATTGCGGCGCAGGCGGTGTCGGACGTTGCGCTCTACGGCACCATAAGGCCATCCGATGGTGTCATTAAGATCGCAGAGCAGGTCCGCGCCGGCGTCTGCGCGTTCAAATTCTCGACCTTTGGTACACATCCCGAGCGATTTCCGAGGATTGGACCGCAACTGCTGGCCGAGGCTTTCGCCGAGGTGGCGAAGCACGGTCTTGCAGCCGGCGTCCACAACGAGATCGAAGAGATCGTTATCGGGGAGACCGCGCGCATCAAGGCGACCGGACGCACGGATTATCTTGTCCATGGCGAGACTCATAATCGTCTCTCAGAGCTCCTCGCGATCGTCGATATCTATGAGACTGGCGCCTTTACGGGCTGCCGTGCGCACGTGGTCCATTGTTCGCAGGCGCGCGGCATCGAGATCTGTTCCCACTATCGCCGTCAGGGTTACGATTCGACCACCGAAGTCTGCATCCATTATCTGGCGTTCGATGAAGAGGAGACAGTGAGGACGCTTGGTGGGCTTGCAAAAGGCAATCCTCCCCTTCGCAGCGGCGAGCGAGAGGCACTCTGGCGGCACCTCGCGGCTGGCAACATCGACCTTGTCTCGACCGACCATGTTGCCTGGTCGCTTGAGCGAAAAAACCATCCGGACATGTTCACAAACTCCGCCGGTGGTCCGAGTCTCGAAGTGCTGGTGCCGGTGCTCCTTAAGGGCTGCGTCGAGCGCAGCATCGATCTCGCGGTCGCCGCGCGGGTCCTTTCGCACAATCCGGCGCGCCATTTCCGGCTCACCTCCAGCAAGGGTGCATTAGCGGTGGGCGGCAGTGCCGACTTCAGCATCATTGATCCGAGCTACGCCCCATGGCGCGTTGCCGATTCGGTCACCGTCTCGGATTGGAGCCTCTATGACGGCATGGCTCTTCCGCAGATCAAGGCGACGTTCCTCCGCGGCCAGAAGGTTTGGGACGGTGCGACGGTCACGGGGGAACCCGGCTTCGGTCGTTTCGTCACCCCGCGGAGCAAATGAATGAACGCTGTTGTTTCCCGGCCGCGCGCTAATGTTAATGCTGCACGCCTGGAGCGCCGTATCGCTGATCTGGCCGCTGTCACGGATCCTCAGTTTCCCTGGAGCAGGACGGCGTTTTCACCTTTGCACCGCGAAGGCAGGGTCTGGCTCGCGCGCGAGATGGCATCGCTTGGACTGAGTACAGCGATTGACGCCGGGGCCAATCTGATTGGCCGATTGCGGGGGCAGCGGCCGGAGCTCGCGCCGATGGCGACGGGGTCCCACAGCGACACGGTCCCGTCGGGAGGGCGCTTCGACGGCGCTGCGGGTATCCTTGTTGCGCTCGAAGCCCTCCACGCCATGAGGGATGCCGGTATCGAGCTGAACCACACGCTCGAAATCATCGATTTCCTCGCCGAGGAGCCAAACCAGTATGGCCTCTCGTGTATCGGCAGCCGCGCCATGGTTGGGGCGCTTACGGCGGCGGACCTTCAACGAACAGCGCCCGACGGGACAACGCTCTCAGAAGGTATGGCGAGCATGGGGGGCGACCCTGACGGGCTGGACATGCCGTTACGGACGCAGGGAGATCTGAGCGTCTTTGTCGAACTCCACATCGAACAGGGCAGGGTGCTCGAAAGCGGTGGCCTCGACATCGGCGTCGTCACCGACATCGTCGGCATTCGGCGACTCGAAGTGCGCATGATGGGGCGCGCCGATCATTCTGGGGCGACCCCCATGATAATGCGGGCCGACGCACTCGCCGGCGCTGCTGAAATAATCGTGGGATTTGAGCGCCGCGCAGAGGCCGAGAAGCTGGCGCCACTGGTCGCGACTGTCGGCAAGCTCAATGTTATTCCTAACGCTGCCAATGTGGTTCCCGGGCAGGTGGATTTCACTTTGGAAGTACGCGCGGCGACGGAAGCCGCAATCATCGGCTACCTCGCTGACGTCACTGGCGAGATGCAATCGATCGCTGAGCGACGCGGGCTGAAACTTGCTGCCGAAATGGCCGGCACGAACTTGCCAGTCAAGATGAGCTTGATGGTGCAATCAGCGATTGCCGGCGCAGCTGAGGCGCTAGGTTTGCGGCATCAGGCGATGCCCAGCGGGGCCGGCCATGATGCAGCCTTTGTCGCACGGCTATGCCCGGTCGGCATGATCTTTGTGCCTAGCAAGGATGGCCGCAGCCATTGTCCCGAAGAATACACCAGCCCTTCGCAACTGGCGGCCGGTGCGCAGGTCCTTCTCACGACCCTTCTTCACCTAGACACCACCCTGACCAGGGACGCGCAGCTTAGGAACGCACAATGACCACTGCCACAACCGTCTTGAAATCCGTCACTGCCCAGCGCGGCGACACTCTGCGCTGCAAGGGCTGGCGGCAGGAATCGATACTGCGCATGCTCGAGAACAACATGGAGAATGCCGAGCGCGCCGAAGGTTTGGTGGTATATGGCGGCATAGGCAAGGCCGCGCGTAATTGGGAAAGCTATCATGCCATCGTCACTTCCCTTAAGGTGCTGGAAAATGATGAGACGCTCGCGATTCAAGCGGGCATGCCGGTGGCTATCTTCAAGACCCATCGACTGGCGCCCCGGGTTGTCATGGGCAACACCAATGTGATCGAAGCCACCTGGCCAAAATTTTACGACCTCCTCGCAAAGAACCTCACCACCTATTCGTCCTACACGGCCGGTCCATGGCAATATATCGGCAGCCAAGGTGTCGTCGAAGGGACGTTCGAGACGCTCGCGTTAATCGCCGACGAGCATTTTGACGGTGATCTCGAAGGTCGTATTTTCTTTACCGCCGGCCTCGGTGGCATGGGTCGGTCGCAGCCCTTCGCCATGTCAATGCATGGCGGCGTGACCGTGTGCGTTGAAGTTCGTGGCGAGATCATCGAACAGCGCATCGCCGCCAAGTATGCCGATGTGCGCGCCGCCAACCTCGCGGAAGCCATTGCGCTTGCCGAAGACGCAAAGGCAAAGCGACGGCCGCTCGGCATTATCGTCCAAGGCAACATGGCCGATTTGCTAGAAGAGGCGGTTGCGCTGGAATGGAAGCCCGACATCGTTACCGAGATGTGCCCCTGCCATGACCCCTTCGCGCTTATCCCCGCCGGACTTACGCCGGCTGATGCGGCCGTTCTTCGCACCAGCAGCAGTGCGGGTTACCTCGAAGCGTCCCGCACAACGATGCTCCGCATGCTGCGCGCGCTCAACATGATGATGGACCGTGGCTCGGTCGTTTTCGAGTACGGCACGTTCATCCGCAAGGAATGTGTCGATGCGGGCATGGATCGCGCCGAGGCATTCCGCTTTCCAGGCTGCATCTCTCGCTATGTCCGCCCGCTGTTCCTCGAGGGACGCGGGCCATTCCGTTGGACGTGCATCTCCGGTGATGTCGCCGATCGAGAAGCACTGGATGATCTGGCGCTTGCGCTCTTCCCAAGCGACCCGATCGTTCAGCGGTGGATCCCGCGCGCTCGCAAGAGCTTGCCGTTGGAAGGCTTGCCGGCGCGCGTGTGCTTTATGGGGTTTGGCCAGCGCAAGGCGTTTGGTCTCGCCGCAAACGAGTTGGTCAGAAGCGGCCGGTTGCAGGGGCCGGTCGCTTTCTCACGCGACAATCTCGATTGCGGCTCGATCTCTAACCCGGCCTTTGAAACGGAGAACATGCTGGATGGATCGGACTCGATCTCGGACTGGCCCTACCTAAATGCCCTTCTGAACGCGTCGGCGATGGCGGATCTAGTTGCGATCCAGGCTAACGGCACCATGGGCATTTCCGCCCATACAGGCGTGACGATGATCGCCGATGGTACCGAAGAGGCGAAGTTGCGCCTCGATGCGTGCCTAACGACCGATGCCGGAATAGGTATCGTGCGCCACGCTCAGGCGGGCTATCCCATGGCGCGCCAAGTGGCTGAGGGCAGAGGGCCACTGACGAGCGAAAGTATCAACGTGCCGCTCTGGTGGTCGCCCAATGCGACATTCGGGCCGGCCCGCGTCGAAGCCGACCAATGAGCGGGCCGTGGCTGCTGGCCAATGGTCTCGTGCTGGCCAGCCCGGATCAGCCAGCAACTCGCTGCGATATCGTTATTGACGGCGGGTCGATTGTAGCTGTCGGCGATCGGCTTGACCCTGCGAGTTTCGGTGTCGTCCGAACACTCGACGCCACCAGCCGCCTAGTCACGCCCGGCCTCATCAACACGCACTACCATTCCCATGATCGGTGGGACCGGGGGCGGTTTTCGCCGCTGCCACTCGAAATCTGGATGAGCCTCTATAATCCTCCGTCGGTTGGCCGCTCTTGGACCCCCGATGAGATTTATCTGCGCACCATCCTAGGCGGCATGGAATTGGTGCGGGGCGGCTGCACGAGTGTAATGGATGATGTGCACCTCGGCACGCAGTTGGACGACGCGTCGATCAATGCCGTTTTTCGCGCCTATCAGGATCTGGGAATCCGGGCAGATGTGGGTGTGGCTTATGCCGATCTGCCTGCTCACAAAACTATCCCCTATCTCGACGCCGTACTCCCCGATCACCTCAAGGGGCGCGGCCAGACGGTGGCGCTCGCTCCCGAACAGATGCTGCAGAGTTGGGACGCTTTGGCAGCCAGATGGGATAGTCGCGTCCGTTCGGTGATCTCAATCTCAGGGCCACAACGCTGCAGCGACGCGTTTCACATTGCAGCCTTCGACCTTGCGGAACGAGTCGGGCGTCCTGTCCTTACGCATGTGCTCGAGAGCCGCATCCAGGCAATGACTGGGCCGCATTTCTACGGCCATTCGCTGGTTGAGCATATGAAGCACCTCGGCGTACTCAGGGCAAATGCCGTTCTTATCCATGGCGTATGGATGAGCCCAGGAGACCTCGATCTCGTTGCTCAATCTCGTGCTGGCGTCTCGCATAACCCGGTGAGCAATCTCAAACTCGGCAGCGGTATCGCTCCCGTCATAGCCATGCTCCAGCGTGGCATTCCCGTGGGCCTCGGTACGGACAACCACAATGCCAATGATGGCTGTTCGATGTTCGAGGCGCTCAAGTGGGGGACGCTGCTTCCTACTTTGACGGCCGACTACAAGCATTGGCTCACCGCCTCGGCCGGCCTCAAAATGGCGACCGAACATGGTGCCACCCTCATGGGGAAAGCACAGGAGATTGGGCGGCTTGCGCCGAACTATGCGGCCGACTTCCTCCTATTCGACCTCAACGATGACGCCTTTCTTGCTATGAACAGTCCGGCTGAGCAGTTGGTGTTCTCAAATTCCGGGCGCGGGTTGGTTTCAGCCTATGTGGACGGCGAAGCCGTGTTAGATGCAGGGCGGATCAGTACTGTCGACGAGGTCTCGATCAGGCAGGAAATTTGTGCCCGGATGATGCACATGAAAGAAAAGATCGCAGCCGGATTGCCCATATCGCGAGAGCTCGAACCATATCTGCAGCGGGCCTACGAGATGTGCCTTGCCGATCCAGCGATGGATGCGGTTCCGACCTGCAGCTGTTGCCGATACTAGAAGCCTGCCAAAGTTTGCGATCGAACCGCCCCGCGGCGTTTAGTTCGGAGATTTTGAAACTATCGCAACCGAATGTGGTCTAATGTTGCGCCCGCACTCCTAGGCGCGTGCGGAAATCTAATGCAGGATCGAACATGGCCGCGATCAAAACCGCCGTCCCGCCGCTGCATGACATAGACATCCGGCTGTTGCGACTTTTCAAAGCGGTTGCCGAGAGCGAAGGGTTTGCTGCGGCTGAGGAGACGGTCGGCGTCGGCCGTTCAACAATTTCGAAGCACATTGCCGATCTCGAATCGCGGCTTGGCGTCAGGCTTTGTGATCGTGGGCGCTCGGGGTTTCAAATGACGCCGCATGGCCGTGTCGTCTATGACGCGACGCTCGAACTTCTCGACGCGCTTGATGGTTTCGCAGCCAGGTCTCCACCGCCAAAAGCAAGATCTTCGGCACGGTCACCCTTTGGGTCATGGACAATACGCTGCACGAGATCGGGAACCCCGTGGGGCTCGCGCTGCGGCGGTTCCAGATGCGCCCGGGAAAGATTCAGCTCCACATCAACGCCGCAGCGCCGCTCGCGGTCGAGGAGGCAGTGGCGACAAGGCGGGCTAATGTCGGACTTACGATCGTCAACAGCGAGATCCCAGGCCTCACCTATCTGGTTATTGGTGCCGAAACCACGGCGCTTTATTGTGGTGTCGATCATCCACTCGCCATTGCCCAACCCACCGGCGACGTGACCGAAGCCGATCTGGAGGGGGTGGATTTTGTTACGCGCGGTTATCTGCGGAGTGATCCAACGTTGCACGGTCGGCCTCGAGTTTCCACCGCTGTCGCGCACCATGTGGAAGGCGCCGTCCAGCTCCTCCTCAGCGGGCACCATGTGGGTGTATTACCTGACCATATCGCGAGGCCCTGGGTGATCAGTGGCAAGATGCTGAAATTGAAGGTGGCTGTCGCGCGAACGTCAACGCCGCTTTGCGTCGTGTTCCGAACGAAATCACATGAGATACCGGCGATCGCTGCTCTGATCGAAGATCTCGCGCAGGGCTACAGCGTTTGCTAAACCGGACTCTGGAATTACAGCAGCGTGTGGCCTGCGGCCATCAGGTATCGTCTCCCGCTAATAACATCCGACGCTTTAATCAGTAAATACGTGCTGAACGTGGGGATAAGGAATATGCCGATATCGTTTTCGGAGAGCGGTCTCAACAAGGAAAGGACGATACCGGCTTCACCCAATGAGAATGGACCCACCGCTTCGAAGCACGCCCAGTCCCGGTCTGAAAGCACGTTTTCGGGTACTCTGAGCTGCGGGCAGATTAGGGTGACCTCGTCACTGCCGCGGCTATAAGAACTGATCCCGTCGCCGGCCAGCCAGGCTGGTGTGGGGGCATCGGGAGGCAGGCGAGTTATTGCGTAGAGGCCTGCCAACTGGTTTAATTTCAAACTGGGCATCAAACTCCCCTCGTGCCAATTGCGGCGGCGAAATCTGAGTTTGGTTCAAAACAGGCCCGCAATAGTGGCAAGTTTGGCGACGATCACGTCGTTCGCCAAGCAACTTCGCGAGATAGAGGAGACTGCGAGCGACACTCTTGTGTCATCTGTGCGTGTCTTGCGGTTGGCACCGGGCACTGCGAAATACTGATGTTCGATATCGGTTAGGCGTCCACGCTTGGCAAAACCGAGCGCGGCGCCGATCTGATATCAAGCAAAGCGGCTTGATCCGAACTACCCGATGTGGGCTGCCGGAATTTTCGCCTTGGCCTATTTCGTGGCGGGCCGCTACGAAGAAACCTTGACCATGCTCGACCGCCAAACACCCGGCGACTACTAATCCCGAAAATGGGTGTTTAGGGCCGGCGCGCTAGCCGCGCTCGGCCGCACCGATGAGGCGAGCCGTAGGTTGAAAAGGGCTTCAAAGCATTTCCGGAGCTGAGCATCGGCTGCTGATAAACGCGCCGGAGTACAATGAGGCTGAGCATCAACGGCTGATGGAGACGATGTGCCTGGCGGGCTTTCCGACCTGTGCATCAGACGACCAATTTCCGAAATGAAGAACGCCAAGCGACTTGCGGAGTGCCTGTCAGGATATTCAGCGGGCTCGGGCGACCTTTCTTGGCCTAGCTAGATGTGCCAATCGTCCCCTCACCGCGGCCACTACGCAACACCTCCGCAGGCACACGCGGCGACTAAAGATTAGGGCAATCGGTTGCGGAGCGGCGAGGTTAATTGCGATTGCGCCGGCGGGGGAAAAGTATCGCAGAGGGCCAGGCCTAAAGCGGCAATCCCGCTTGCTATAACCGTCGAGGAAATGCTGCCGATCCTCATCGCGTCTGAAAGGCTGCGTAGCTGCCCCCACCGTGATGCGAGGGAGCCGGGATACGCTGCGTCGACTAGCTCTCCCGAATTCGCACTTAGGCATTGGTCTCGACCCGAGACCCGGAATGTCTGCAATTGTTCTTTTGGGACGACAAGCGGACTGCCCGCTTTCGGTCCATTCCAGACATTTGAAGTTCGAGACCGCTCCTAGGCCGAAGCAGCTGCCCAATTTGATCACCGGTTGGTTTGCTTTCTGTGTTCTCCGCATAGCGGCCTTGCACCAAACGACCCCCAGCTTTCGAGCCGGAAAACCCTGTGATTTCAATGGGGGAAAGCTAGGGAGTAAAAAGGCGCACTCCCCAGCTTTGGAGAATATGGGCTGACAGAGAGCAAAAAAGGCACCTTCACTACCAGCAACAGTCCCCAGCTTTCGGCCGAAAACCAGCAGTTCTGCGGGGTTTCTGAGCCGCCAAGTCTACGCAGAGAACGTTCTGGGAGAATTGAGTGGTAGAGGGAGAGCACCTGAAATCCAACCTTCTCCACCCGGACTCGCAACCTGCCCCATCACGTTGCCGCCATGCACCACCGCCCACGGCGAAGCCCGGAGACGTTGCACGCTTCCTTGACCTTTCTTAACGATGTCCGGCAGGGCGCCACCGCCTTCTCGACGCTCCGACACTGCCATCAGCCCCACCTTCCCAAGCCGGCCTAAGTTTTTTAACGAAGGCGGGGAACATGGATGCTGCCTCGCGGTTGGACCCCGGAAGGCTAATTCGCAGCCTGAAGGAAAGCGGCCGAGCTCGCTCTCACGACGCCGCGAACCGGGCCTATGGGAGATTAAGCATGCGAGCGCTGGTTTGGCATGGGAAAGAAGACATACGTTGCGACGAGGTTACCGATCCCGAAATCGAGGATCCGCGCGACGTCATCGTCAGGGTGACGAGTTGCGCGATCTGCGGCTCGGACCTGCACCTCTATCACAACCTCATTCCGGCAATTCTGCCCGGCGACATTATGGGCCACGAAATGATCGGTGAGGTGGTGGAAGTTGGATCCGGGGTAAACGGCGCCCTTAGGAAGGGGGACCGCATCGTCGTTCCCTTCACCATCATTTGCGGGGAATGTGACCAGTGCAAGCGCAAGAACTTTTCGGTCTGCGAACGTACCAACCGCAACAAGAACATCGCCGACAAGGCGTTCGGTCACACGACGGCCGGGCTGTTTGGCTATACCCATCTGACCGGCGGTTACCCGGGCGGACAAGCCGCGTATGTTCGCGTGCCATTTGCCGATGCAACGCACATCAAGGTACCGGTCGGGCTCTCCGATGAGCAGGTCCTCTTCCTTGGCGACATCTTGCCAACTGGCTGGCAGGCTGCTGTCCAGTGCGAGATCGCACCTTCCGATACGGTAGCGATCTGGGGCTGTGGCCCGGTGGGGCAGATGGCAATCCGCAGCGCCATTCTTCTCGGTGCCAAGCAGGTCGTGGGCATAGATTGCCTGCCCGAACGCCTTTCCATGGCCGGAGCGGGCGGCGCGATCACCATCAACTTCCTGGAGGAGAGCGTTGTTGAAAGGCTGAACGACCTTACAGGCAGCAAAGGGCCAGATAAATGCATCGACGCCATCGGGATGGAAAGTCACGTGTCCTTTCGTCAACCAGACACCGTTTATGACCGCGCCAAGCAGATGATGCTGATGGAGAGCGATCGGCCCCATGTGCTGCGTGAAATGATCTATGTCTGCAGGCCAGCCGGCGTCATCTCGATCGCGGGCGTGTATAGCGGGTTCGTCGACAAGATCCCAATGGGCCAAGCCATGAACAAGGGCCTGACTTTCAGAATGGGCCAGACGCATGTGAACCGCTGGACCGACGACCTACTGCGTCGCATCGAAGAGGGTCAGATCGACCCCTCGTTTGTCATCACCCACACTGCCGGGCTCGAACAAGGACCCGAGATGTACAAGATCTTTCGCGACAAGCAGGACAGTTGCGTCAAAGTCGTACTGAAGCCATAGGGGATCCACGTCATGAACATGCTTAGCAAATTCGGCAATCTCAGCAGATGGCCAAGCGACCCAAAGGTCATAAAATCTGGCCCGAAGGCGATCGCGCCATCTGATATGGTAGCGCGCAAACTCGGATGGTTTAGCATAGCGCTGGGCATTGCCGAACTTATAGCCTCCGAGCGCATCGCCCGCGCACTCGGCATGCCTGGTAAGGAAGGCTTGATCCGTGCCTACGGAGCGCGCGAAGTCAGCAGCGGTATTCTGTCCTTGTCGGCAGACAAACAGTCGGGGCTTTGGAGCCGAGTGGCCGGTGATGGGCTCGACATCGCAACACTCCTATGGGCCTTCCGACACGACAATCCAAAACGTGACAACGTCGGACTTGCATTGGTGCTCGTTGCCGGTGTGACACTCATCGATCTATTTACCGCGCAAAAGGTAAGCGCCCGGCACGATCGAGGCCGCCGGCAACCGCAGGATTTCGGTGACCGCAGCGGCTTCCCGCGGGGTCTTGAAGCTGTGCGGGGCCTTGCGCGTAAAGACATGTCACCTGCCAGCCAGAATTGAGCGGTGACTAACTGGCGCGAACCCTGATCCTCCTTCTCTCGTCACCGCCGATACGCTCGGCGCTGATTGCGCAGATATTTTGACCCATCGGGACCGGAATTTCAGGAAATTGTTGCTCCGGGCGACCAAGGCATTGCCCGGCATGCCCGTGCCTGCCGCGGGTGCACCGTTCCCGACACGGCTCCGGCACAGCCATGCGCCAGCGACCCAAGGTTGGCCGGATAATGATCCCGTCCGTCCCAAGCTGCAGATAGGCAAGGTGACGCGTGATGCTGTGTGCCCCGTCGCCATATCCTGCGTCACAGTACGGTCAGCCGCCAGCAGTCTGATCTGGTCGACCAAGTCCTTTCTTTGTAGCGAGTTTTTGTTTTTCTTTCAGCAGCCGAACAATCGCGTCGACGGGCGGCGCAAGCTCGGGCGGCGACTTGCTATCCGAGCGCCACAGGTATCCAAACAATGTTCTCAGTATGCGCATTGCCGTAACCTCCTGGACCACCAAACTTGCCTTGGGCGTTGTTGTTCCTGAACGGCAGGCCAAGCGCGTCCGAAGGCGAACTCATCCGTGGCAAGCAGGCACGGCTGGAGTCCGGACGGGATAGAAATTCTGGAGCTCTTCCTCCAGCACTCAGCCGTGATCGCTCCCGGTTGCAGACGCTCGTCCATCCTTCCGATCTGGAATCGGGAAGACGGTTAGGCGCGTAGCTGAATAGACCGAGGGCAGGTTCTCGCGGTAGGCAGGGGGTGTCGTGGCAATCACCGACAAGCTGAAGAATCGGGTGCGTCCCGCCCCTCCGAGCTGGCGCTACTGGGCCGCACGTTCGACCGGCTGAAAGGTCGAGGCTCAATCTGAAAAAACGACGTGAAATGGCGCGGGCCTTTTTTGTTTCCGTATGGAACTTCGGCGCGGGCTGAAAGTTTCATTCGTGCAGCTGCGACATGGATGACTCCCGATGGGCCCGCCTCCTTTTTTCCCGAAGGGCGCGGGCTTTCTTTCGTGCACGGAACCCCGGGGCGGGTGCACGTTTCGCCGGCTTGCAGCGATATGGCCGCTTGCACGCTGCCTCAACCCCTCGCATTTCAGACCCGTGCTGTCTTCCAGGAGACGCTCGTGATCGCCGCTACCAAGAAATATCTTGGCATCCCATCGCGATCCGTCACTGGGCGCCGTGAGCGGAGAAGCCCGACGGTGACAACCGGCCCCGGGTCTTGGAACTTATTCAGGCTTTTCAACGTTCTTTGACATGCCTCATGATCGAGCCAATCGTCTGCTGGGCGTCGCCACCACTGCCAAAATCGGCGGTCATCCGATCCACCCCATGTTGATTCCTTTTCCGATCGCATTGCTTGTGTCGGTGTTCCTCTCAGACCTGGTGTTTTGGTCGACCAGCAATGCTTTCTGGGCCGAGGCTTCTTTTTGGCTACTCGGCTTTGGCTTGCTTATGAGCGCCGCAGCGGCGCTGGCCGGCTTTGCCGATTTTCTTGGAAATGCGGTCATACGCTCTTTCGGCGCCGCGTGGCACCACATGGTAGGCAATGTCATCGCAGTGGTACTCGCCTTGGCCAACTTCGTTTTGCGGCTCAGTGCAGGCGCAGTCGAGGGGACTCTGCCTTGGGGATTGGCCCTGTCAACGCTTGTTGTCCTGCTTCTTGTTTACACTGGCTGGAAGGGCGGAACGCTCGTCTACGAGCACAGGGTAGGAGTACATCCTGAGGAGGGTGAAGGCACCAGTTCCCGTGCGGGACGATCTTGATTGAGGTCTTGGCATGGCCGACCTGCGGGGACGCGTTGTCGTGGTCACCGGCGCTTCGAGCGGCATCGGGAGAGCGGCTGCTCTTGGGTTCTCACGAAAAGGGGCGCGGCTGGTACTGGTTTCGAGAAACGACGACGCGCTCGACAATATCGCTAAGGAATCCGTCGGCTCAGGCGGCGAGGCACTGAGCTTTTCCGCCGATATGGCAGACTACAGCGCGGTGGAGGAAATCCTTGGCTTTGGGGTATCGCATTTCGGCGGGATTGACGTCTGGGTGAATTGCGCCGCAGTGCTGATTTTTGGGCGTTTCGAGGAAGTTCCGCCTCCGCTGTTCCGCCGTCTGGTCGACACGAATGTGTTTGGTTACATCAACGGATCTCAGGTCGCCCTCAAGCAATTCCGCTCTCAAGGAGACCGCGGAGTGCTGATCAACGTCAGTTCCATGCTCGGTGTCGCTCCAGAGCCTTATGTCAGTGTATATGTCGCGAGCAAGTTTTTCATACGCGGGCTCACAGCCTCCATCCGGCAGGAGTTGCGCACCACGCCCGGCATTCACGTGTGTGCGATTCTTCCTGCAGCCATAGACACCCCGATCTACCAGAAAGCGGCGAATGTGTTCGGCCGCAAGGCGCGATCGATCATCCCTGTTTACTCTGCCGAGCGGGTCGCCTCTGCAGTTGTCGGCGCAGCGAGCCATCCTCGGCGCGAGATCAGGGTTGGCGGCTTTGCATTTGTATTGGAATTTGGCTGCCGGGTTGCGCCATCACTGGTGGAATGGATAGTCGCTGTTGTGGGGCCACGTCTGCAGTTTCAGGAAAAAGCCGAGCAACCGCACGAGGGCAACTTGATGGCAAGTGTGTCCCCTCACGAAGTTGCCGGCCGGTGGCGCCAGTACTGGACGAAGCTTATTGGGCTCACTTCCGGTGATTATCGCGTGCGCTTTGATTCTGCCCAGCCACAGCTTCCAACCTGTAGTGAATGGGTTGGAACACAATCTTGCTGGTTGCGGATGACGAAGCTGTCTGCACGCCGGTAGCGTTGAAACTGCACGAAGTAGCGGACCAGATCAGAATGCGCGGGGATCCCGAACCTGCTTTGCCAAGACGCATTTAGCCCCAGGTAACTGGTCATGAGAGGTTTGGCTGAGAGGCGGGTGAGTCGTGACCGACGAGATTAGAGTTCGCGGTCAAGAGGACTACGTCACTGGCATAGTTGCGCCTAAGGTCCTCCTTTAGGTCACCCATCACACGCAGCCTCAAATGGTCTTCGGAACGCAGCCGCCCTCGTGGCGCCGCGGGAAGGTTGCTCCGCCTCAGTTTGTCGGGATAGGCGCATCGGCCGGCGGCATAGCCGTATTCAAAATTCTTTCCCGTGGTCGCACCGACAGCGGACACGCCTATACCGACAGCGGACACGCCTATATTGTCATTCACCATCTCGATGCCGAGCACAAGAGCGAGCTGGCGAGCATCATTCAGGGTTGCGCACAGTTGGAATCGAGGTCGTGAAGGCGATCAAACGAAACCGGATCTATGTGATCCCCGCCCAGCTCGCTCAATCGACCCGGGCAATTGTACCCTCCACCCGCTCGAAGACGGTTACTGCCGTGGTCTAAGAAAGTTTTGCCTTCGGCACTATGATGAACGTGGATTGCCGATCGGCCCGAAGGAACAAACAGCACCCACTTTGGTTAAAGCTGCGCGTGCCACCAGACACGCATTTTCTCACACTCGGAGACGACGATGGCTACGAAAAAGGAATCGCAAAGCAAGGCCAAGGGCCTCGAAGATCTTTTCCATGACGGACTGAAGGACGTCTACTACGCTGAGCGCAAAATCCTGGCTGCGCTGAAAAAGATGGCGAAGGGTGCCGAATCCGACCAACTGACCGCCGCATTCGAAAAGCACCGCGACGAGACTGAGGCTCAGATCGAACGACTGCAGCAGGTCTTCGAGATCTTCGGCAAACGGCCACAAGCAAAGACTTGTCCTGCGATCGACGGCATCATCGAGGAAGGACAGGAGATACTTGAGGAATTCAAGGAAGCTCCAGCTCTGGATGCTGGGCTTGTGGCGGCGGCGCAAGAGGTTGAACACTATGAGATCGCCCGCTATGGCACCCTGATCACCTGGGCCGGACTGCTCGGCCTAAAGGATGCCGTGCCGCTGCTCGAGGAGACGCTCCAAGAAGAAAAGGCGACTGACGAAGCGCTGACGCAACTTGGAGAGACCAGCGTCAACGAGAGAGCGATGCAGGAAGCTGCCTAGTTAAACGGCGCTTCGAAAGCAGAAACTTATGAGCACGTCATGAACAATAGAGAGAACGCGCCTCCGGACGACGGAGGCGCGCCTTTGTCGCCTGTGCCGGCGGGCCGGGCGCCAAGCCTGCGGCAACTCCTGTTCGAGCCTAACATCTCGGTCAACGGTCTGATCGACGACGGCACCGTCGTCTTTCTTCTTGGTCGCTTGGAAGCCGTACGCCAAAGCGGCGACGACCTCATCATGGAGCTCAACACCAACGGCGGGGACGCCGATGCGGCCCGGCGGATTGCCCTCGAAATTCGGCTGTTTCGGCAGCATTCAGGCCGAACGCGTACTGCGTCGGCAAGACGAAAGTGTATTCGGCGGGGGTGACTATCTTCGCAGCTTTCCCGAAGCCGTTCCGCTTCCTCACCACGGACGCGGTTCTCCTGGTGCATGAGCGGCGTATGCAGACGAGTGTCGAATTGAATGGCCCGATGAAATCTTCCATCCAGATCGTGCGCGAGCAGCTTGCGCTACTTGAGACAGCGGAGCGACTGGAAATTGAGGGCTTTAAAGAACTCGTTGAGGGCAGCTCGCTTAGCGTTGACGAACTCTACCGCCGTGCGACAACCAATTGCTACATCCACGCTGAAGAGGCCCTCGATCTGGGGATAGTCGCCGATCTGCTGCGGTAGCATTGTGGCTTCAGGCGAGACATCCGCGGCGATTTCCGGAGTATCGGATTAACAGTGCAAAGCCCGCGCTTGGCAGAGAGCACGGGCCATATCGACCGCGCTCGTCGGGGCGATCGGAACTTACGGTCTGTGGCGACGTTGCGGTGGCAGTGAAACAATGCTGACCAACGGAGACGGACATGACAGACTCGAAAGAACGTCTGGCGCAGTGGCTTCGCGACGCTCACGCCATGGAAGAACAGGCCGAGACCATGTTGAGCGGCCAAATCGAGCGTCTTGAAAACTATCCCGAGATACGCGACCGGATGAGTGTCCATCTGGAAGAAACGAGGCAACAGGCAGAACGTCTCGAACGATGTCTCGATCGGTTGGGGGAAGGATCATAGGCGCTGAAGGATGCCGGCGGTAAGTTAATCGCCATCGGGCAGAGCATCAGCGGTATCTTTGCAGGCGACGAGGTGATGAAGGGATCGCTGGCCAGCTACACATTCGAGCATATGGAAATCGCCAGCTACAAAATGCTCATCGCCGCAGCCGGCGAGGTCGGCGACGCCGAAGTCCAGAGAGCCTGCGAAGAAAATCTCCGCGAGGAAGAGGCAATGGCCGACTGGTTGGAAAGCAGACTCGGCACCGTCACAAGTGAGTTCCTCCGACGCGACGAGCGGGACGCTGACAGCGCGAAACGATGACGTGCCTTTAAATTCGATTGAACGAAAGCGCGATCGCATTAGAATGATCGATGCCGTCAAACCACATCGGCGGAGGGAGAGGATTTGGATCCAACCTTCTCCGCGGGTCTGCGATCACCTTCGTGGTTCGGGTCTTCCACTGATGCTGTTCAGTCGACCTGTTCAATCTGCGGACCTGGGTCGACCGGCGGAGCCGGCGTGCAATCTTGCCCCTTGCATTCCTCGACAGGGTCATCAGCTGGTGGAAGGCAGTTTTGGCCCTCGCAATGAACTGCCGGCTCTGGCGCTTCTACGTGGTTAGGTGGAACAAGCTGGTCCTCAGCGCGAACGGCCGGCATTGCTACGCTGATCATGCCCGTGCACAAGAACGCAATCCCAAGCAATTTCATTTTCGCCTCCGTGCCTGGCAGCGACCCGTACCCTACACTTTCAAGCTGCGGCCGCATCGTCTCACCCGCGAACGACGTTAACACGGGGTTTCAGTGCTGGCCGGAAGGGAGCGGGCCTAATGATCAGCCTGTCACATGTCGGATGCAGGCCGGGATAGGGTGGCTGCGGTCGAGGCGGTGGGATCGGTCGCCTCGCGCCGGCCCGGCGAATTCATCGGATTACGCATAGAGCACGATGCTGCGCGGGAATTAATCGAGGTCGAGCGCGTGGCACGAGAAGCAAAGACGGCTCGGCTGCGGGAGCAACGACTTAAGGCTGAGCGAATGAAAAGCCCGCTGGGGGAGGGGACCGGCAGCGGGCCTTTGCCACGTTAAGAGCACCTTCGCGGCCAAATCGACCGCTGCAGTTGTAACGCGTGATTTCTACAACGGTTCCATAGTTTGCGGAAATCAGTATGCGCCGGCCTCTCGAATTTCTCATTCTCCTGCCGGGTTGAAGTTGCCAAGTTTTTTGCCCTGCATCGGGAACACACGCTCGAGACGAAAGTTCGGCACGTGCAGCCATTGTTCCCTCCCACTGAACGGCTGCAGATCGGCCCGATGCACCGATCGGCCCGCGTCCTTTCCTCCATGGGGCGCGGGCTCACTGCTCGCACGGAACACCAGGCGCGGGTGCGCGTTCGCCGGCATGAGGAAAGGCGTATGGTCAGCCTCAAGACTGCAAAGAGTGGCATTGCCTTCCCTGGTGACCTGACTTTGTTGAAGCAGGTCTTTGATCGTGTTCGCGTTGAGGAAGGTATTCCCGTTGGTAGCGAGCAGGCGGAGCGCCTGAGCGTGATCGCAATGGAATTTTTCTCAGATGACGAATTTGACGAGGCAACTCTTTACGAACGCCTTCGACTCTATGCCCGATTGTAGCGCTGAAAGAAAAGCGTCCCACCATCAGAAATCCTGACGAGCCTTGTCGCTCGGTATGAAAGACAGGATCGTTGAGCACGACCGGCGGTTCGGCTTAGCTTCCGAAATGGACGAAGGCCTTTAGAGCGCCTGTCCGCTCGGCAAGGCCCGCATCGCCTGATTCGCGAGGCCGGCTAAAAGCCCGGTGTTCCGTTCGCTGCACAGGTACCAGCGGCTGGTGCTCCAGCTCCGCATGGTCAACCGCGACGTCGAGGGACCCCGCACCTGGCTGATTACCCGAACCCGTCGCCAGGCAATTACTCGTGCAGACGCAACTCAGAACTTGCGGCTCAAATACGACGAGCCTGCCAGTCCGAAGCGCCACTCGAGATCGACAGCCTTGGAGATGCCGATCCGGCGTCCCGTTAAGACGGAGCTGGCTCCGACTTCTGGCGGCTGCTTGAACTGGAACGGAAGCTGGTCCAGCGGCAGCCCGTCATAAGATGCATCGACAGCAAGCGCCTGGCAAACGCGGCCTGGTCCCGAACAAAGAAGTCGAGGGTCATCAACGCCGCGTCTGGCCCGCATCAGGTCGAGCTTTGATTGCGGCTCGATTGCGCGCACAAGGACAGCACTTCCGGGAAGACACACGGCATTCAGGCACCAATGCAGACCATAGGAGCGATAGACGTATGCGCTCCCTGGGGCGCCGAACATCGCGCTGTTTCGCGAAGTCCGACCGCCAAAACTGTGTGAGGCTGGGTCATCGGCGCGATAGGCTTCCGTTTCGACCACAATCCCGCCCACGCCGTGCACAAGAAGCGTGGCGCCAATCATATCGCGAGCGACAACGCAGGCGTCTCGGGCAAAGAACTGGCGGTTCGTGATCAACGCTTGCACCGCATCTGGACCGCGCCGGAACGCGGCGCGAACAAGGATATTCCCGCTCCGGCTGCAAAAAAGCCAATCCACCAGGGCCAAACTCGGGATCCTCAGCATGGCAGCGCTTCCTGCTGAGCTCGGAGAGGTCTGATCGCCTATAACGAGGGTCGATTGGCGATTCAACAGCGCCTAGCCCAAGCGGTCGAAGTAACGCGGAAGACCCTGCCTGCTGCCGCGTTTGCGATGCCGCGATGCGTTAGGTGGCCCGGAGAAAATCGTCGTGCGCTGCTCGGGAGCAACACCACGAAGGAACGTAACAGGCTCTGCGATCGTTGAAGACTTTTGATCGAGCCGTATCATGCCATCGACCTCGATACGAAAAATGGCCTACGATCCCGACATCAGAATCCTCTCGGTGTGGTTCGTCGCCAGCGACAAGCGGTACGAGTTTGAGGACGTGCCGCCGGAGACCTTCGCCGCATTCAAAGCCGCCTTCGCCAAGGGTCGCTTCTTCAACGACCACATCCGCATCACTTCCGGTACCGTCAGGTTGCGGCCGGCAACGATGCGGGATGACGGCAAGCTGTTGATACATTCCAACTGCAGGTTGGTGGACGCAGCGCAGCCGGCGCGTAGGATTTTCTTACGATCCCCGCCACCCGGTGCAAACGACTGATCGCCCGCCGTGCCGAAAGGTGCGGCGGGCTTTTTTGTTGTCTGGGGGGAACACGATCTGGCGGCAATCGTTCTGGCGCCAACAAAAGCGCCGTACCGTCAGATTGAGGACAAAACAATGCAGGAAAGGCAAGGCTTAACCCATAAAGAAAAACACGACAGACAGGAGCGCACGTCGGATGCTGCAAGGGCATTAACAGACATTGAGCGCGTCGCACGAGATGCAAAGACGGCTCGGCTGCGGGAGCAACGACTTAAAGCCGAGACTGCTCTTCCTGCTGCAGTGGCACCGAAAGCGAAGAGGAATTGGAAGAGCAAGAAGTCGTAGTATGCACGCTGCACCTGGCGCCCTCCAATCAGCCGCGGTCCTCTCCGCAGGCCGTGTGTTTTCAATCGAATCTACGCCGATGTGCAAAGGCTGTGCGATTTGGGGTGCGAGATTTTTGGCGCCTGATTACTTGCTCAGCGTATCGTCTGCGGCAATGCGATCCAACAGCTTACGGGATGCCAGTAACAGGCGGCGGTATCGTTTATCGTCTGGCGAAGATCGCACGCGACTCTCATTCAATCGAGCCGCTTCTATTTCGAAATTGCCCCATGCGGATAGCATTTGGATGCTCCTAAGCGTCCGGCGGCTTCAGCCGGCTTTTCAGCCGAGCTTCCCGGAGTAGCAATGCCCGATCGGTGCCGATCATTTCGATCAGCTCGCGCGCTTGAGCTTCAGTTATTCCGGCTTCCTTGGCGAGGAACTGCGCCTGGAAGTCCGTCATTCGGTCGCGGTCGGACTTTTCTTCGCCCATGGTGAGCCTTTTGCAATTGGATTGAACCGGAACGCCGGCGGGAGGGTTTTGTTGCGATCAATGGCTCAAACTTCCAAGCATTTTTCGCTTTCTCTGGAACACATGCTTGAGATGAAAGTTCGGAAAGTGCAGCAATCTTGTTCCCTCCCAACGATGGGCTGCAGATCGGAGATGCACCGATCTGCCCGCGTCCTTTCCTCGTGGGCGCGGGCTTTATCGCTCGTACTGAACACCAGGCGCATGCGTTTCGCCGGCATGAAGACAACTGCTCAGCGAAATGGCCGCTTTTGCAGATCCAGGCTTTTCGGTCACGCTCTATGGTCGTTCTGGTTCCCCATGCCTCGCCATCGCACTGCCTGTCTTTCACGGTTCATTGTTGTCGTTTCCCGGTCAAGATGGAACCGAAGGGCAGAAAGCGTCTGGCGCTATTTTCAAGACTCTCCGCGCCCATCGGCGTAATGTGTTCTCATCGGCGATAGACGTCACGGGCATCGCTGGCTGTGACCGACCACCGCGCTTCCGCCCCAAATGGGAGGAAAGGCATATGGTCAGCCTTAAGACTGCAAAGAGTGGCATTGCCTTTCCTCGTGACCTGATTTTGTTGAAGCAGGTCTTTGATCGTGTTCGCGTTGAGGAAGGTATTCCCGTCGGTAGCGAGCAGGCGGAGCGCCTGAGCGTTAGCGCAATGGAACTCTTCTCAGATGGCGAATTTGACGAGGCGGCAGTTCTTTATGAACGCCTTCGACTCTATGCCCGATTGTAGCGCGGAAAGAAAAGCGTTGACCTCCCAACATCAGGAAGTCCTGACGAGCCTTGTCGCTCGGTATGAAATCCTCGTGTCGATCCAAGACAGGATCGTTGAGCACGACCGGCGGTTCGGCCTCGCTTCCAAAGTGGACGAAGGCCTTCTAGAGCGGTTCCTCATTTGACGGAATCGAAGGGGATTCCGGATCAGTCGGTTTTGTGATTCAAGATGCTGGCTGGAGTGGAGGC
>NZ_JAMYLQ010000051.1:0-24394 GCF_040318115.1 Mesorhizobium sp. M1312
ATCCTCGGCACTGTCACCTCAACCGAATGCAGAAATTACTTCATCGAGGCCGGCTATGCGCCAACCTAAATTCATCCCGCTCTAGATAGCCTTTCAGACACGTCTTTGATCATTGCTTGAGGAACGCGCCCGTGTAGGTCTGGTCGGCAAGCCTAACGGTTCCGGCCAGGGTTCTGTCGGGCCGCATGACAAAACTGACGTCTGCGCCATTCGGTAGGCGCTCAAGCTTCAACGTAGTCCCCACAATTCTTCCAACGCCGGCGGCCTCGCCCGGATGGTTGTCGCCCAGAGTTCCCCACGCATAGGTAACCGTCACCTTCCCATTGGAAGAAATCGTCTGAACAGCAAGTTTGGCGTCATACATCCCATCCAAACGTCCGGCCCATAGACCGGAAAAAACAGCATACTTTGTCGGGACGGCCTTGTCAGGGGGAATGACCGCCACGGATTGATCCATGACTGCTGAGCCGGAGGGAACAGCGGCAGGATCCGAGGCAGTTTGGGCAGGAATGGTACCAGGTTCTAACGCTGGTTCGAGAGTGGGTTGCGGCGTGTCAGGAGCCGATTGGCACGCGGTTATGGCAAGCGCCGCGAAGCCAAGCATTGCTTTGCACATTCGGCGTGCCATCTTCTGGTGCCCCGGCCGTCTCTAGATCTAGCGCAGGCTAGCCTTATCGCGCGTTTTCACGACCTCTGTCTACCCAAGCTATCTCGTACAACAGCGGCTCGTCGAAGGACGTGCGCGGTCGTGAGTGAGCACCTCCATTCGTCGCCCAAGTAGCCGCCTGGGCGATAGCAAATATTTTCACTCCAACGTTTATGCCAGAATGTTCGATCTATTTTCTAGGTTTTTGGCTTTCGACCACAGATGCCTAAGCTGCTATCGACGCAGCCGCTGCCGTCTCGTCCGCGACGCCATCCACCATCACATGACCGATGCCCCGCGAGCAGCGCTCGATCCGCGCCTCGACGCGATACACATCACGTAAGAGCGCCGGTGTGACGACATCTTCCGGCGTGCCGCAGGCGATCATCCGGCCCTCGGCGATGACGATGCATTTGTCGGCGAAGCGCAGGGCCTGATTGAGATCGTGAATTGCGATCAGCACCGCAATCCCGTGGCTGCGCGCGAGCCCGCGCATGAAGCTCAGCACCTCGACCTGCCGGTGCAAGTCAAGCGCGGACGTTGGCTCGTCCATCAACAGGATTTCGGGTTCGCGGGCAAGCGTCTGGGCGATGCTTACCACCTGCCTTTGCCCCCCGCTCAGTTCTCCGACATTGCGAAAAGCAAGATCCGAGATGCTGAGCGCGGCCAGGATGCCGTCTATGAGTGCGAGGTCGCTATCGCTAACCGACCAGGCCGAGCCCTGCTTGCGGGCGAGCAGGATCGATTCATAGACGGTCAGCACCGCGTTGGCTGCCGTATCCTGCGGCATATAGCAGATGCCGTCCGGTCCCTTCGCCGCTCCCTCGAGGCAGACGCGGCCCGGGCCCTTCAAAAGTCCTGCGATGCGCTTGAACAGCGTCGACTTGCCCGCTGCGTTGGGCCCGATAACGGCGACTACCTCGCCACCTCGGAAAATGGGAGTTGAAACATCCGAAAGGACGAGCCGCGCCTCGTGGAAGGCTCCAAGACCATCGAGCCTGATCGTTACCATGAGCGCCTCACATTCGAGAGGATCAGCGAGATGAAGAAGGGAATGCCGATAAGCGAGGTGACGATGCCGATCGGGAAGATCGTGCCTGGAATGAGCGACTTGCTGGCAACCGAACTCGCCGAAAGGATAAGTGCCCCCGAAAGAGCCGAGGCAGGCAGGAAGAAGCGCTGATCTTCTCCGATCAGCATGCGGGCGATGTGCGGACCGACAAGCCCGATGAAGCCGATCGTGCCGACGAAGGCGACGGGAATGGCAGCAAGCAGGCTCACCATCATCATGGTTTCGAGCCTAAGGCGTGCGACCTTGACCCCAAAGCTCGCGGCCTTGTCTTCGCCTAGCCGCAGCGCCGTCAGCGCCCAGGCGCGGCGTGCGAATATCGGAAGCGTTGCGAGAAGGATGAGGCTGGTGATGATGAGCTTGGGCCAGGTGGCCTTGGTGAGACTTCCCATGGTCCAGAACACGACCGCTGCGAGCGCCTGCTCTGAGGAAAGATACTGGACGAGCGACAGCAGCGCATTGAAGGTGAATACGAGCGCGATGCCGAGCAGCACGATGGTTTCGACCGTCACGCCGCGCTTGAGGCTCACCATGTGGATGACGAGCGCGGTCAGCATCGCAACCACGAAGGCGTTGAGCGGCACGACATATTCGATTGCCGCGGGGATGAGCGCGACGCCGAACGCGAGCGCGAGCGCGGCGCCGAAGCTGGCCGCCGCGGAAATGCCGAGCGTGAACGGGCTGGCGAGCGGATTGTTGAGGATAGTCTGCATCTGTGCACCGGCGACCGACAGTGCCGCGCCGACGACCACGGCCATAAGCGCGATGGGAAGCCGGATTTCCCACAGCACGACGCGCACCTGAAGGGGCACGCTGGCGGGAGAAACGAGCGCGAGCACAACCTGGCCGAGGCTGTAACTGGCAGGGCCGAGCGCGAGGTCAATGCAAAGGCTCATGAGCAGCGCCAGGGCGAGCCCTGCGAGGATGAGTTGCTTGCGCAGGACGAGGGCGCGGTAGAGGCCGCGTCCTTCTTTGCCTGACAGTGCCGCGGGTTCACTGCTCATCGGAGAGCGAGACCCAATGGCCAGGCCTGTATTCGACCGGCAGGAACTTCTCGTGCAACTCCTTGAAGGTGGCCTCGGCGTCCAGATCGGCGAACAGGTCGGGGTGCAGCCACTTGGCCATCTGCTGGATGGCGACGAACTGATAGGGGCTGTTGTAGAACTGGTGCCAGATGGCGTGCACCTGCCCGTTTTCCACCGCTTTGATGCCCGTGAGGGCAGGCCGTTCCGTCAGGCCATTGAGCTTCTTCATTGCTGCCGCTTCGTCCGCGCCTGGACCGACGCCGACCCATTTGCCGCCCGGTACATAGGCCTCCCAGTTACCGCCCGTGACAATCACCTGGTCGGGATCGCTTGCGATGATCTGTTCGGGATTGAGCGCGCCAAAAGTGCCCGGGATCAGATCCGCCGCGATATTGCGGCCACCGGCCATCTCGACGAACTTTCCGAAATTGTCATTGCCGAAGCTCATGCAGCAATCGTCGGAATAGCCTCCGGCGCGCTCGATAAACACGGTCGGGCGCTTTGGATCCTTCTCTGCGATCACCTCGGTGACGCGCGCGATCTGCGCGGCGCGGTAGGCGATGAACGCCTCGGCCCGTTCTTCCTGGCCAAAGAGCTTGCCGATAAGGCGCATGCTCGGCTCGGTGTTGGTGAAGGGATGCTCGCGGAAATCGACATAGACCACCGGAATGCCAACGGCGGCGAGCTTTTCGATGTATTGCGCGTCCTCCGTTGCCTGCTTGGACTCGATGTTCATGATCATCACGTCCGGCTGAAGCGCGATGGCCTGCTCGATGTCGAAGGTGCCGTCCTTGAAACCGCCGAAGGTCGGTATCGCCGCCATCGAGGGGAATTTTTCCAGATAGACGGCGTAATTGTCGGGATCGGCCTGGGAGAAATCCTCGCGCCAGCCAACGATTCGCTTGAAGGGGTTGTCGGTATCGAGCGCGGCGATGAGGTAGATTTGCCGGCCTTCGCCGAGGATGACTTTCTCGACCGGCGTCTTCACGTCGACCTTGCGGCCGCTAATGTCGGTGACGGTTTCGGCGCGCGCGCCATGGGTTAGCGGCATGGAGGCCGCGAGGGCGACCGCGGCCGCGAATATCGACTTCAAAATCATTGTGCTCTCGCAATTCAGTTTACCGGCCCGGCTTTAGAAAACCTGAATTGTGTGATCAAGAATTATCTTTTAGAGCAATTCCAATGTACCGCTTTAGGGGAGAGCGTTTCGGGCAATGACGGCTCACGCAAACTATTCGCTGCGCGACGAAATTCGGGACTATTGGTCCGATCGTGCCGAGACGTTCGACCTGCAGGTGGGTCACGAGATTTTTTCCGAGCGGGAGCGCGCTGCCTGGCATGCGCTCATAAGCAGGCACCTTGGGCCAGGCGCCGGGCGGGCGGCTCTGGATCTCGCTTGTGGGACAGGCGTTATTTCGCATCTGATGCTCGATCTAGGCTTTGTGGTGACAGGCCTTGACTGGTCGGAAGCCATGCTCGCGCGCCAAGGCACAAAAACGCGGCGCCGATATCCGCTTCATCGTGAGGGATGCCGAACGGACGCTCGAGGACAAGGCGAGCTACGATGCCATCGTCACCCGTCACCTGGTCTGGACGCTGCTGGATCCGAAGGCGGCCTTTGCCGAATGGTTCTCGCTGCTGAAGCCCGGCGGCAGGCTGCTGGTCATCGACGGCGATTTTGTCAGCCGCAACTGGGCGATGGGTTTGCGGGAAATTTGGGAGAAGCTCACGGCCGGCAAGTCCCGGGTCTCGGACAATGACGGCGCCTCCATGGCCAAACGCCACCAGAGCATTCTTGCTCGTGTCTATTTCTCAGGCGGCGCACGGGCGGAAGAGATAGTTCGCTTGCTGGCCGAAGCGGGGTTCGATCAGCCTGTCGTCGACGGGAAACTGGGCGCGATCCATCGCGCTCAGGCTAGACAGATGAGTTGGCCCAAGGCGCTCGAACGCGCCACTCAACTTCGCTTCGCGATCCGCGCGACAAAGCCGCAGTAAACTGCATCTGAGTTAACGCAGACCGGCAACTATTCGCGCCACCGCGGATTATTTCTCCGGGCTGGCGTCCTGCAAGATCATTTCCGATGCCTTCTCCGCGATCATCACCACTGGAGAGTTGGTGTTGCCGGAAACGATCGTCGGCATAATCGAAGCGTCGACGACGCGCAGGCCAGAAATGCCGTGCACCCGCAGCCGGCCGTCGACCACTGCCATCGAGCCTGCGCCCATCTTGCAGGTGCCGACCGGGTGGAAAATCGTCGTGCCGATATCGCCGGCCTTGCGGACGAGATCTTCGTCGCTTTCATAGTGTGCACCGGGCAGCATTTCCTCAGGCGCGAAACGGGCAACGGCGCGCGCCTTCATCATACGGCGGACGTGGCGGAGCGATGCTACAGCCACGGTCCTGTCTCCCTCGGTAGACAAATAGTTCGGCCGGATCTTCGGGGCCGCCTGCGGATCGGGCGCGCCTATGTGGACGGTGCCGCGGCTTTCCGGTCTGAGGTTGCAGACCGAAACCGTGACCGCGGGGAAGCGATGCAGCGGCTCGCCCAGCCGGTCAGTGCTCAACGGCTGGACATGATATTCGAGATCGGGCGTCTCCAGGCGTGGGTCGCTTCTGGCGAAGATACCTAATTGGCTCGGCGCCATCGATAGCGGTCCGCTGCGACGGATGGCATATTCGACGCCCATGGCCGCGCGGCTGAACAGATTGTGGTAGCGCTGGTTTAGCGTCGAGGCGTTGGCGACCTTGAAGACCGTGCGGATTTGCAGATGATCCTGCAGGTTCTCGCCGACGCCTTCCAGCGCGTGGCGAACCGGGATTCCTGCTGCACCAAGCACGTCGGGTCGGCCGACGCCGGAAAGCTCGAGCAGCTTCGGCGAATTGATCGCGCCGGCGGCAAGTATCGTCTCGCCTGCCCGCGCACGATGCAACTGACCGCCCATGCGGAAAACAACGCCGGTGACGCAAGCTCCGTCGAAATTTAGATACTCGGTCTCGGCGCCGGTCACCACGCGCAAATTCGGCCGCCGGAGCACGCCCCGCAGGAACGCTTTCGAGGTGTTCCAGCGCACGCCCTTCCTCTGGTTGACCTCGAAATAGCCCGCCCCCTCGTTCGTCCCGCCGTTGAAATCCTCGGTCCGGGGGATGCCGAGTTCCTCGGCAGCATCGCGGAACGCATCCAGGATCGGCCAGGACAGACGCTGGCGCTCGACGCGCCATTCGCCACCGGCGCCATGAAGGTCGTTGGCGCCACCAAAATGGTCCTCAGACTTGCGGAAATATGGAAGCACGTCATCCCAGCCCCAACCGAGATTTCCGGCTTGCCGCCAGCCATCATAGTCGGCCGCCTGGCCGCGCATATAGATCATGCCGTTGATCGATGAGCAGCCGCCCAGAAGCTTGCCGCGCGGATAGTTGAGCGCGCGACCGTTCAGCCCGGGCTCCGGCTCGGTCTTCATCAGCCAATCGGTGCGCGGGTTGCCCATGCAATAGAGATAGCCAATGGGAACGTTGACCCAGTGATACCGGTCGCTGCCGCCGGCTTCCAGAAGCAGCACGCGCATGGCTGGATTGGCCGACAGTCTGTTGGCCAGCACGCAGCCGGCCGAACCTGCGCCGACGATGACGAAGTCGAATCGTCCAAAATCGGCAGCGGTCTGTGTCAATTGGACGTCCGTTCGCTTGCCATCCTGTCCCATAGCGGACCCATGGCCTGGTTGATCTCACCATACAGACGATAGCGCTGCTCATAGACCGGTGCGATCGCGCTATTGGGCTGGTAGCAGCGGTCGGGCGCGGTCATCGCGGCGGCGCCCGCAGAGAAGTCGGCAAACAAGCCGACGCCTGTCCCAGCTGCAATTGCAGCTCCCAGCGCACCTGTCTCGCGGCTGCGCGCCACGGTCACCGGCACATCAAGCACGTCCGCGAATATCTGCGGCCAGACGGCGCTGCGCGAGCCGCCGCCCGAAAGAACCGCTTGGCTGACAGTCGCTCCCGCTCGGCGCAGCGTCTCGACATGGCGCCGGTGTTCGAAGACGACGCCCTCGAACAGTGCACGCAGCATATGCGCGCGCGTGTGCCAGCCGGCGATGCCGTAGAAACCAGCACGCGCCTTGCCGTTCTTCTGCGAGCCGTAAAGGAAAGGATGGTAGATCGGCATGTCTCCCGCGGGATCGACGGAAGCAACAAGCTCGCTGCAGATCTCGAATGGCGATGCGCCTGCCGGCGGCGCATGCTCGAAGAACTCACGCACGATCCACTCGAGATTTGCGGCCGAAGTGGCGCTCGATTCGATGGCGAGGTAGCGCACCGGATCGAACGTCGACAGCATGAAGATCGATGGATCGCGGATCGGCTTTTCGGTGATAACCTGGTTGATGCTCCAGGTGCCGGCAATGATCGATGCGGCGCCGGTGCTGGTGACGCCCGAACCGATGGCGCTGGCGACGACGTCGAACAGGCCCGCCACCACGGGCGTGCCCGCAAGAAGGCCAGTGGCGGCAGCGACATCGCGCGTGACATGGCCGGCGATGCTGGAGGCTTCCAGCACGTCCGGCAGCAGTTCCATGCAATCGTCGAGACCATAGGCGGCCAGCAACTCAGGCTCGTAGCGTCGATCAGGCATGTGCAAAAGCCCGCAGCCCGACATATCCGAAGTGTCGGTCGAGCGCGCGCCGGTGAGGCGGTTGACGATAAAATCCTTGCACAGGAAGACGGTGCCTATTTTGGCAAAAAGTGCCGGATCGTGGCGCTTGAGCCACGCCAGCAGAGTTGGCGTCTGCGCCGCCCAGGGCCGTTGCAGGCAGTGGACATAAGTCCGGTCGCCAACGTCCGCGGCCGCCCATTCGCTGACGATGCCGACGCCGCGCGTGTCCAGCGACTGGATGCCGAGCAGCGGGTCGCCGCCGCGGTCCAGCGCATAGAGCCCGTTGCCGTGGCCGGCGCAGCCGATCACCGCGATTTCGCGGGGGTCGATGCCCGACTGGTCGAGGCACTGGCGGATGACCTCGACCGCGTTACGCCACAATTCGCCGAGGTCCCGCTCGACATGGCCGGGCTTTGGCATGCAGGAGCGGCAGTCCCGAGCGGCGAGCGCGAGCTCGCGACCGTCGGTGTCGAAGATGATGGCCTTGATGACGGTGTTGCCCGCATCCAGACCCAGAATGTATTGCTGCATTGAAGCTCCTCCCAAGCTGCCAAGTCTATTCTTGTTGGTAGAGCTCCCAAGCTGCAGCGCCGTCCGCATTCTCATGGATGATCGCCATCAATCCTCTCACGACGGCACGAGGGTTGGAATGCTGGTATATGTTGCGGCCATAGACCATGCCTGCCGCACCCTGCGCCATCAGCGCCGCCGACTTGTCGAAGACGGCGCGCAAATCCTCCCTGCCCCCACCGCGCACAAGGACAGGACAGCGCGCCGCCGCCACGACCCGATGGAAGTCGTTCGGATCGGTGGTCGGGTCCGCTTTGATGATGTCGGCGCCCATCTCACTTGCGAGCCGGGTCAGGGTGACGATCTTTTCGGGGTCGCCGTCGACCATGTAGCCTCCGCGCTCCGAGTTGGGCAGCATTGCCAGCGGCTCGATCATCAGCGGCAGGCCGTATTTTTCGCAGTCGGCGCGAACGCGGGCAATATTGTGGACGCATTGCCGGAACAGGTCCGGTTCATCGGGCAGCATGAACAGATTGACGACCACGCAGGCCGCGTCCATTTCCAGCGCGCCAATCAGTGGCTCGGATTCGTTCTGCAGGATGGCCCACATCGAGCGATGGCGGGTTTTGTTATATGGATTGCCCATGTCTATGCGCATGACCAGTGCCGGCTTGTCTTTGCCAGGCAGAGACTGCAGCAGATCGGCCTGGCCATAATTCATCTGAATGGCGTCCGGTCCCGCGGCGACCAGTTGGGCGACGACGCCGGCCATATCCTCGAGCCCTTCCAGGAACGACGGCTCGTTGCACACGCCATGGTCGATTGCGACGTCGAGACAGCGCGCGCCGCCGAACAACCGGTTCATGCGGACTTTCTTGTTGATGCGCATTCGGCGCTCCTTCCTTCGTATTTTTGGGATAGCTGGTCGAGATCGACGCCGTGCCGGCGTTGCAACAGGGCGAGGAAATCGGCGCGCTCGAATGCCTTGCGCGCGGCGTCCCAGTTCTTTTCGACAGCGAGAATATCGAGAACCGCATCGAGAAGGTCGGCCGAGAGAGCACCGGTGATGGCGATTGTCGTGCGGCGGAGCAGCAGGTCCTCCAGCTGCTCGACATATTCATTGCCGATGAGATACTGAATTTCCCGGGCCGAGTAGTTGCTGCCAGGCAAGAGCTCGTCATGTCCCGCTGCCATGTAGGCGGCGACGGCATCCGCCGCGGTACCATAGCGCTCGAAGAGGCTGCGCATGCGGTCAAGCGACAGGCCGTGCGCCGCCGCGCGTTCTGCGCACCATTTTGCAGGGGCAATGGGAAAATGCCGGCCGCCGCCGATCGGCATGTTTTCGGTGCCGACGATGCGCTGTCGGCACAATCGATCGAGCACGATATCGGCTGCAAGTTCGCCGAACGATCGGAAGGTTGTCCATTTCCCGCCGATCATGCAGAGCGTCGGCGGCACTGTATCGGCGCCCTCGATGAGCTCGCAGAAATGATCGCGGGGAATGCGCCCGGTAAAACTGTCTTGGCTTATCGGTAGCGGCCTCACCCCGGTGAACTGAAAGACGATGTCGGTATCGGCGATCTCGATAGCAGGAAACACGAAGGACAGGGATTGCAGGATGTATCGCCGCTCGTCATCCACACAGCGTGCCTGGTCGGGATCGTCGACGCGGATATCGGTCGAGCCGACCAGCACGTTGCCGAGATAAGGAAACAGGATGCAGATCCGGCCGTCCTCGTTCTCGTAGTAGATCATGTGGCCATCGAGCGCGTTGTGAAGCTCGCGATTGTCGACGATCAGATGCGAACCTTTCGTGCCGCCCATAAGCTTCGGCGCAACGGCTCCGATCGCCGAATTGGTCAGGTCGATCCAGCCGCCTGTGGCATTGACCACGAGCCGCGGCTTCACGGCCACGGTTTCGCCAGACAGTCCGTCGTTAAGCACCAGGTTCGCGTCACCGAGCGACACGCGTGCATAGTTGAGCGCCCGGACGGACGGCTTTTCCTTCATGGTGTCGCGCAGCATCTCGGTACCCAGCCGCTCGGGATGGCTGACCCAGGCATCATAGTATGTCGCCGAATTGCGAATAGCAGGGTTGATTGCAGGCCAGACCTTGAGTGTCTCAGCACGGCTCCTGAACTTGTGCGTCGGGACGATACGCCGTGCGGCGGTGAAGAAGTCATACATCGCCAGGCCGGTCTTGATGACCAATGCGCCGCGCCGGCCAGGGCGACGGCTTAGCCCAAGGAAGCGAAATGCGCCATTTGCTATGCCTGAGAACAAGTCGAAGATAGGCACCGTGGTTGGCAGTGGCGCAACGTAATGCGGCGCGTTCTTCAACAGCCGATCGCGTTCTAGCAGAGATTCGCGGACCAGCTTGAACTCGCCGTTTTCAAGATAGCGCAAGCCGCCATGAACCATGCGCGAGAGTGCTGCGCTGGCGCCGGAACAATAATCGCCCTTTTCCGCGAGCAGCACATCGACGCCCTGCAAAGCGAGTTCGCGAAACACGCTGATGCCGTTAATGCCGCCCCCTATGACGAGCACGTCAACATCGGGGTTCTCGCGCAAGCCGGCGATCGTCTGGATGCGATTCATCTCAGGACGCGCTTTCGATCACGCATCTATCGCTACGAGATGCCTGTCCACCGCCGCATCGACGACCGTCAGTTCCGCGGCACTCAGCGAAATCTCCCCTGCCCTGGCGTTGTCGAGCGCGTGCGTCGCGTTTCGCGCTCCACACAACGCGAAGGTGATGCCGGGCTGCGCCAGCGTCCAGGCGATAACGATCTGCGCCATGGTTGCCTGGTGGACCTCCGCGACCGGGGCCAGGGCGTGCTTCAGAGCCGCCACCTTGCGCCGGTTGGCCTGAGAGAAGCGCGGGTTGTCTTTGCGCTGGTCGTCGCCGCTGAACTCACGCGCCGGATCGATCGCGCCCGACAGCAGGCCGAGCGCAAGCGACGAATAACTGAGCGCGGCGACCTGATGCTGACGCGCGATCGGCAGCAAGGTCTGCTCAATCTCGCGATCCAGCATCGAATATCTTTCCTGGATCGCGTCGAGCTGGCCAGTTCCTACGTATTGCTGCAGCTCGGCGGCGTTGAGATTGCTTGCGCCGATGGCGCGGATCTTGCCAGCTGATTTGAGGCGTTCGAGCACTTGCATTGTTTCGGCAATGGGGGTCGTCAGGTCCTGCCAATGGGTAATGTAGAGATCGATATAGTCGGTGCCGAGCCGCCGCAGGCTCTGTTCCACTTCATAAGCGATGCCGTTAGCCCCCAGGTATCGGTTCACCGGCATTCCATCCTGATCGAAGAAGTGGTTGCCCTTTTTCGAATGCCAGTTCAGGCCACATTTGGTGGCGATGACCGCGCGGTCGCGCCGGCCCTTGATGGCCTCGCCGACGATCTCCTCGCTGCGGCCGAGACCGTAGGCCGGCGCGGTGTCGATCAGCGACACGCCGGCATCGATGGACGCCTGGATCGCAGCGATCGATTCTGCTTCATCGGTGCCACCCCACATCCAGCCTCCGATGGCCCAGGTGCCGAGCCCGACTGCCGATGTGACAACGCCGGACTTGCCGATTGAGCGGGTGATTTGTCGAGAGTTCATGATGCATTTCCTTCGGCGAGCTCAAGGATTTTCAAGCCGGTGGTTTCGTCGGTGACGAGGGTATCGAGGTGAGAGCCGCGCATGGCACTGAGGATCGGGACCACCTTGCTTGCGCCGCTGGCGACCCCTATCGACTGCGGAATGGTCGCGAATTCCTCGAGCGTCAGCGAAACGAGTGAGCGGTTGAGGCTGTAGTCGGCGAGCTTTCCGTTGCCGTCTATAAGATGGGCGAGCAGCTCGCCCGCCGCGCCCGAGCGCTCGATGGCCAGCCGGTCGGCGCTCGAAGACGGGTGCAGATCATAGTAGCTCGAATCGTCGGTCAGGATCGAGCCGATGCCGACGACCGCAAGCGTTGCTTCCCGCGCCTTGCTGAAAACATCGGAAACCGCCCTCACGCCCATCAACATGTCGCGTTGGGCCGGGCTGTCGGCAAACAGCGGCGCGTGAATCTGATAGGCGCGCCCGCCGAGTTTGTCGGCCATCAGAGACGCGACATGATTGACGTCGGTGTAATGCTTGCCCTGGACCAAGCCGGTCGCGGGAATAACCTCGACGTCGTAGTTGCGGTTCGGCTTGAGGCCGGCGACGACGGCACTCACTCCCTTGCCTCCTGTTATGGAAATCGTATCGCCGTCCTTGATCGTCTCGAGCACCAGCCTGGCCGCGGCCTCGCCGACGCGCTGGAGCGCAGTCTGCGGATTGTCCGATACGGAAGGAACGACGACAGCCCTTTGGAGTCCACCTATCGCGACAAGTCGCGCCTCGATGTCGACCAGTTGCTCGACCGGCGACTTGATCTTGATCTCGACAAGCCCAAGTTGATGACCGCGCTTGATGAGACGGTTGACGGTCGCATGCGAGATGCCGAGCTCTTTGGCGATTTCAGCTTGCGTCTTGGCTTCCATGTAATGAAGCACAAGCGCCTGATACATCTGGCGGACGATCGTGATGTCGTCCCGCGAATTGGTTGGTGACATGATGGATGCTCAATTCTCGCGCTGCTCAGGATTTCCTGCGGTGCAGGAAATGGTCGATCGATACCGCCGCGAGCAGGATGCATCCCTTGATCATGTCCTGCCAATAGACGGAGACGTCGAGCAGGATCAGCGAACTTGTGACGACCGAGAGCAGCGCCATGCCGAGTATGGCGCCGAAGATGGTGCCCGAGCCGCCATTGAGCGATGCTCCGCCGATCACGGCCGCGGCGATGATGTTGAGCTCCATGCCAGCGCCGAAGGTCGGGGTGGCAGCGCCAAAGCGCGACATGTAGATGACTCCGGCAAAGCCTGCGAAGGTGGAGCAGAGTACCGTGACCCAGAATTTGACCTGCTTGGTTTTGATGCCCGAAAATTGGGCCGCCTTCTCGTTGCTGCCGGTATAGAAGACCTTGCGGAAGGCCGTGGCGCGCCGAAGCAGGAAATCGAAGATGGCCACGACCACGACAAATATGACGATGACATAAGGCACATTGCCGAAGCTGCCCTGGCCGATCGCCTTGAATCCTGGTGGCAGGGTGAACAGCGACAGCGGGGTTCCCTTGGTGATGACAAGGCAAAGACCGCGCACGATCACCATCGCCGCCAGCGAGGTGATGAAGTGATTGAGCCCGATGACGGTCACGAAAAAGCCCATCGCCGCGCCGATCAGCGCGCTGGCGCCTATGCCGATGAGGCTCGCGGTCCACGGGTCCAGTCCCATCAGGAAGAGAGCGCCTGAGACGACCATGGAGAAGCAGACCACCGAACCGACGGAAAGATCGATGCCGCCGACAATGAGGAGTATCGTCATGCCGACGACGACGATGCCTTCAATGGAGAAGCTCATCAGCATGGCCCGGAAATTTCCCCAGGTCAGGAAATGCGGCGAGCAAATGTCATCGCGATGCAAAGCGCCAGCATGATTGCGATCAGCCCCGCCTCACGCATTGACCCCAAACGCAGCCAGTTGCGCCCGCCAAGCCCGGGGGCGCTCGCCTTGATTTCGGCGTCCATGAGGGTTCCTCCGGTCTGTCTAAGCGACATTCTGAACCTGCCTTGCGTTTGATCGTTGCTTCCGGAGACCCGAAGCCAGCAGCATGATCGCCTCTTCGGTCAATTCGTCAGCCCCCAGTTCGCCGGCAATGGCACCTTCGTGTATGACAAGCACCCGGTCGCTGAGCCCGATCAATTCAGGAAGCTCGGATGAAATCACGATGACGCCGACGCCCCGCTCGGCGAGGTCGCGAAGCAGGCGATGAATTTCCACTTTGGCGCCGACATCAACTCCGCGTGTGGGCTCGTCCAGAATGACCACCTTGGGGCCAATCGAAAGAAGCCTGGCGATTGCGACTTTCTGCTGATTGCCACCACTAAGCGTCGACACTTCTGTCTCGATGCCGCACATGCGCACACCGTGGCGCTCCACCAGGTCGGTGGCTTGCTTTGCCTCGGCGCGGCGATCGAGCAGCCCAAGGGGTGTGGTCAGTTTCCGAAGGTCCAGCGCGGAAATGTTCGAGGCAACCGACAGGTCCAGGAACAGGCCCGATGCCTTGCGGTCCTCTGAGAGGTAGACCACGCCTGCGCGCACGGCATCGCTATAGGTCCTGATGCTGACCGGCTCGCCATTGAGTTCGACCGATCCCGACACCTTCGGGCGCAAGCCGCAAACGGTCTGAACCATCTCGCTGCGGCCAGCGCCAATCAACCCGCCGATGCCAAGAATTTCGCCTGCACGAAGCGTGAAGCTGACGCCGTCGGAACCCTCTCGATAGGAGAGATTCGCGATCGACAGCACAGGGCGGCCGGTGCGCCGTTCAGGCGAGAGCTTTTGCGGATAGAGCTGCGTGATTTCGCGCCCGACCATCTTGCGCACGACATCATTGGGAGTGACCAAAGCGATAGAATCGGTCGCGACATATCTGCCGTCACGAAACACCGTGACGCGGTCGCACAGGCTGAAGATCTCGGCCATGCGGTGGCTGATGTAGATAATTGAAATTCCGCGCGCCTTGAGATCGCGGACGATTGCGAAAAGGCGCTGCGCCTCGGTTTCGGTCAGCGCGGCCGTCGGCTCGTCGAGCATCAGCACCCGGCATTCGAGCGTCAGCGCCTTGGCGATTTCTACAAGTTGCTGGTTGGAGATCGAAAGCTCGGCGACCGGCGTCTCGACCGGGATCGGCGCCAGCAGGTCCATTATCTTCTGCGCATCGGCGTAGAGCCGGCGAAAATTCATCAGCGGCGCGCGCCGATTGTTGATCGCCGCCATGAGAATATTCTCGGCCACCATAGCATCCTGGCACAGCGCGATTTCCTGATGGACGAGGCCTATGCCAAGCCGTTGCGCGGCGGATGGCGATGCGATGGTGACGTCCTTGCCTTCGAGACGAATGATGCCTTCGTCGGGCTGCACAATGCCGGCGATGATATTCATCAGCGTGGACTTGCCCGCGCCATTCTCGCCGCACAGCGCGTGAATTTCGCCACGCTGCAGGGTGAAATCGACCCCGGTCAGCGCGTTGATGGCGCCGAAGGATTTCGATATGTCGCGGATTTCAAGAATGGCGGCGGCAGTCACTCCGTCCCCCCTTGCAGCGTTGATATTGACGATAATGGCCCGGTCGACGGGGCGCGAGCGCGCCCCGTCCGGTTCGAGCATTTCCGAAGAGCCCCGATAGATACCGGTGAGCTCTTATTCCTCGATGCCCTTGGTGCCGCGCCGCGTGAGGTAGGCATCCCAATAGAAATCATCGGCGTTTTCCGCAGTGACGATGGAAAAGCCGTTGTCTACGAAAGGCACGCCCATGCCGTTGAAGCCCGACCGCCGGGCGTCGTTCATCGGATCGATCAGCTCAGGATGCTTGGCCAGCCACAGCAGCATGAATCCCATGTAACCCTGCATGCCCTGGTTCGGGTTGACCGAGCCAAAGATTTCGCCGGCCTTGATCATATCGAGGATCTTGGCGTTGACGTCGGCGAGCATAACCCGGATCTTGCCGCCGCCCTCCTTCGCGGCCTGCGCCGCGCCGATTGCCGAGTTGGCTTCCGGCATGAACACCGCGCCCAGTTCGGGATGCGCCTGGGCAAGGCTGAGCACGGCCTGGTAGGCCTTCGTCGCGTCCTGGTTCGACGCCGCGCGGCCGACGAGTTTCATATCCGGCCATTTGGCTTCCATACGGGCGATGAAGGCGGCGATGCGCTTGTCGTGATTGTCTTGTCCGGGGTTTTCAAGAACCGCGTATTCGCCCTTGCCGTCCATCGCCTTGGCGACTGCATCGGCGGCATAGGTGCCTTCGGCGACGTTGTCGGAGGTGATGTAGGACACTCGTTTGGAGTTGGGCGAATCTGCGGCGAATGTGACTACTGCCGTTCCCTGGTCAATGGCCCGATTGATTGGCTCGATGAAGGGATCGGAGTTCATCGGATGGACCAGGATGCCAGCCGGCTTCTGAGCCAGCGCCTGGTCGAATGTCGCTATCTGCTTGTTCACATCGTATTCGGGCGTTCCGGTGTATTCGGTCTCGCAACCGAACTGCTGTCCAGCCTGCTTGAACATCTCGTAGACCGGGAACCAGTATTCGACGCCGGAAACCATGACGTTCATGACGTATTTTTCACCCGGCTCGCACTTGAACGGGTTAGCGGCCTGGGCCGCGGCGTGGCTTGCCCCCAACACAGTGGTGGCTGCTGCCGAAATGGCGAGCATGCTCAAAAATTTGCGCAAGAGTCCTCCCTCGGCCGAAGCCTGGTCAATTGGGCGGCATGACACTTACGTGCCGCCGCTTGTGGTTGATAAGACCGAACCTCCTCCCGAGGCCCAGCAACTGATCATTCGCAGGAGTTAGCTCGAGTGTCAATAAAATTCATATACAGAAATATATTTCACACCTGCTTGGTGCACCGGGCCGACCGAGGCAACTAGCGTCGCCATCGCAGCGGCCGACTTCATGCGTGTGGACCGGCGCCGAAGCACGCGAGAGGGGCGCCGCTTCGAGGCCGGCGAACACGTGGCGGCGGGCTGAACGGTGGGGTTGACGGCATGCGGCAGCATATTGATACCGACACCGAGTTCGCGCACTTCGGATACCTGCTCGAACTCGCCTATGGCCGGCTGGACGCGGTCGAGAGCGAGATCGTCGAGGCCGCGCGCCGCGCGCGCCTCCACGAACTCATCGCTTCTCTGCCGGAAGGCCTCGATACGATCATTGGCGAGCGTGGCGTAAAGCTGTCGGGCGGTCAGAAGCAGCGCCTGGCAATCGCGCGTATGTTCCTGAAAAACCCGACAATCCTCATTCTGGACGAGGCGACGTCGGCACTCGACACGCAGACCGAGCGGGAGATCCAGCAGTCGCTGGCAGAGCTCGCGCAGGGCCGAACGACACTGGTGATCGCGCACCGGCTGGCGACGATCCGCAATGCCGATCGCATCGTGGTGGTCGCCGATGCGGGCATCGTCGAACAAGGTCCGCATGATGAACTGGTGGCGCGTGGCGGTGCTTACTCACGACTGGGCGCGGCTCCGGACTGACGACGCAGCTCTCAAAGCTAAAGCCGAGGGAGTTCTACTGAAACGCACCCGATCAGGCTGCGCAACCCCAACCAGTTGATGCCCGATCGGGTGCCGCCACCGCTTTCCAAGCGGCGGGCGCCCGCCGCTTGGAGGTCTAATCTCGACCGCGCCGGCCGAACGCTGGTATCAGCGGCCCCAGATCCCCTGGCCATAACCGGGCCCGGGAATATCGAAGATCGAATTTCCTGCCGAGGTCGGTGCGCTGTCGGCCGTGTTGACGCTCGCTGTGCCGCTGAGGTCGACTGCGTAGCCGTCGTCGGACACCATCGAATGGTGACCGGTGTTCGAAGAGCCGGAGCCATGGCTGTAGTTGGAGCCATAGTGGTCGCTGCCGGCAAAAGCCATGCCAGAGGCAAACAGGAAGGTGGCAGTGATAAGAACGATCTTATGCATTTCAATTCTCCATCTTTTGAGGGTTAGCATTTGGCCTCAACGCGCCGTGCCCCGCACCGCATCGATGAGCCGTCTTTCATGCCCTTTGGGCAAAACCGACCAACCGCTATCCTTCTGGATTTGCGGCGGCAGGTTGTTTAGCGCACGGTTGTCTTGTTACGTTCGTGCGCTGTTCGGACGGCTGCTTGATAGCAGCCGAGATCACTACCGTTCGGCGGCGTCAACGCGGCCTGTATGAATGGCGGCTGTTTCCGATCAGCCGTCGCGTGGTGGGGTTGACGTCTGCCCCTTGTCGATCATGGCATTGTAAGAGCCGGCGAGCCGCTTCATGGGCCGGATAATTTTGGTCAATAAGGCCCGCGCGGAGCAGGTCAGGGAAATCGTACGAAGTAACTGGCTTGTGCATTTTGAACCTCAGGTTTCGGAGCAAGACGCATCGACACCTCGACAAGACTAGATGTTCGTCCAGGGCGCTGGATATTTGCATCTCGCCCGCTGAATCTGCCGCATCTGCGGTTCTTATTGTCATCGTATTTGCGCTTGACCGCGACGAGCCGCTCTAGTTGGCGCCGTAGGCGGCGCGTACGCGCGCTTCGCCTTCATCATCCATCATGAAGTTGATATAGGCGCCACCATGCGGGTTGTGCTTGTGCACCGCGGCCCAATACTCGCTTGCCCAGCGCCTCAGCTCCGGCGCCTTCGTCGGGTCGGGGTCGATCCCGGCGATAACCATGGACCAACGCGCTCGCCGCGCTCCCCAGGCGGTGGCGTCCGGAGCCATTTCCTGGACCGCTCCGTCAATGGGGTAGAGATGCATCAGCGACAGCTCGCTCGGGGTCTTCGAACCGTGCTCGGCATGGGCAGCGATGGCCGCATCGGACAGCTCGTCGACATAATCGCCCCTCCAGTACCACTGCAAGCCCTTCGGCAGCAGCGGGTCAAACAGCGCCTGCAGATCGTCGAAGGGCATCTGCATCATACCGTCCATCAGAGGCTTGGGAAGCGCGTCGCGCACGGGCTGCATCGCCCGGATGCCGTCCTCCTCCGCGCCGTTGTAGCAACTGATCAGCGCGCAGATGCGCCTTCCCCAGATCTCGCGCGGGAAAGGGTCGCAGGAGGGCACCGTCTTGATGCCGAAGAACATCCCGAGCTCTCGCGGCGCTCCGGGCAGGAAGTCGCGGTACCAGCGCATGATCTCTGCGGCATTTTCGATGTCGAAGAAGATCGGCCCGGCATAGACATTCTTCGCCGGATGCGCCTGAAATGTGAAGCGCGTCACGACGCCGAAGTTGCCGCCGCCGCCGCGCAGCGCCCAGAACAGCTCCGGGTGTTCGTCTTCACTTGCCGTCACGAGGCCGCCGTCGGCCAGCACGACCTCGGCCGCAAGCAGATTGTCGATGGTGAGGCCGTGTTTGCGCGTTAGATGGCCGGTGCCGCCGCCCAGCGTCAGTCCGGCGATGCCTGTGGTCGAGACGAGGCCCGCCGGCACCGCCAGCCCATGCACGCTGGTGGCGCGGTCGACGTCGCCTTGGGTGCAGCCGGCCTCGACGCGGACCGTGCGAGTCGTGGGATCGATATCGACCCGTTTCATCGGCGACATGTCGATGACCATCCCGCCGTCGCAACTGCCGAAGCCTGGACCGTTGTGGCCGCCGCCGCGAATGGCAAGAAGCAAATGCTTCTCTCGGGCATGATTGACGGCAGCGACGACGTCGGCGACCTCGGCGCAGGGGACGATCCAGCGCGGCCGCTTGTCGATCATGGCGTTATAGAGCCCGCGAGCCTCTTCATAGGCCGGATGGTTTTGATCAATAAGGCTCGCGCGGAGCCGGTCGGGGAAATCGTACGAAGTAACTGTCTTATCCATATTGAACCCTCAGGTTTCAAAGCAAGACGCGTCGACACTCGCCAAGACTAGATTGTTCATCCTGGGCGCCGGACATTTGCGCTTAGCCGGTTGAATCTGCCGCATCTGCGGCTCTTCTTGTCATACACCGCCTTCGTTTCAGACGTTTTTCTGTGGTGCGGTGGGAGTGTTTCGTTTGTTTCAGCGCGCGCCCCACGGGGATGACAGGCGGCATTTTGTGGCTGGTTATGGTCCGAATCGTTAGCTCGAGCCGTGATATCGGGCCGTGCAACGCAGGCCATTCGTGTTTCGGCCGTTTTTCCGGAGGATTGATAGAATTTCGTGTTCACGTCAGCGCTGGCGAAGATTCCCAAGTGCCGAAACAGTTGAAACAAATCACGCAGCGTCTGAATGTTTGCTGAAACAAGGACGGTTTAGTATCCGCCCTCGGCGATCACGCGAATAAAAGGGAACGACCATGCGGCCTGACAATCCGGTCACATCCACACACACAGGCTATGCCCTCTTTGACGCCAACAATGTCCTCGTTGGGAGCAATCCGCAGATATTTGGAAGCCAGCGGCTCGACCGCGGCGAGATGCAGCCGATGGACGCCATTGCCGCAGTCGCCGAAGCCCTCTCGTATCTGAAAAGTTTCGACGGCCGCCCCATCGAGCCGGGCAACGCGTTCGCTGAAAGCGCCGCGGCGCGATGGACGCAAATCGACGATGCTCCAGTTGAAGCTGAGACATTGGATGGCCGGTGGAAGTTGCTCACAGCACATCCTCGGCCGAATGGTGGCATGGCCCTGGTAAGCGTCGACATTACCGACATGAAGCGAGCGCAGATCGCGCACTTGGAAAACGCGGAGATATTCCGCTGCATCACGGACAGTCACCCGCTGCCCGTTTGGGTGGTGGACGCGGGAAGCGGGCAAATCCTCTACGAAAGCCTCGATGCGTCGAACCTGCTTGGCCGAAAATGGACCCCGAACGAGCCGCAATTCCTGACGGATCATTTCGTGAATACTGGCGAATTCGATGAAATCAGTTCTCTCGCCAGCAACAGCGACATCGTGCGGGATCACGAAATCCAGCTCAGAAACACAAGCGGATCGACCGTCTGGTGCTCGACTAACTGCCGTCGCGGCGTTTATGGCGGGCGCCCCTCGCTCATCATCGGGGTATTGGACATCACGGAACGGAAGCAGCGCGAAGACCTGTTTGGTTTCCTGATCAAGCATCATCCGTTGCCGGTATGGATGAACGATGCAAGTTCGGGGGAACTCATCTACCAGAGCAATGCTGCCGAACGGCTGCTTGGATGGAGCAAAAAGGCGCAACGCGAGACGGTGCGGCTCGGCGACTACTTTGTCGACCCCGAGAAACATCGGGAAATCAATCGGGAGCTCATGCAAAAGGGCGTCGTCGAAAATTGCGAGGTGCTTCTTAAAAGACCCGACGGCCAAGAGTTCTGGGCCACGGGCAATCTCAGGATCGTCGAGTTCCAAGGCCGGCGAGTGGTTCTCGCCGGCATCGCCGATGTGACCAAGCAGAAGAAGCGTGACGGCGAAGTCGCTGCGGCGCGGGAGATGCTCGCAGACGCCGTTGAATCACTCTCCGAGGGATTCGCACTGTACGACGAAGATCACCGCCTGGTCATGTGCAACAGCCTTTACCGCGAGCTGAACCATCCGGTGCGGGATCTCGTTGAACCGGGCGTGGAGTGGAACGAACTCCTTCGCGAATCCGCCAAGCGCGGCGTGTACCGCAATGCGGTTGGGCGCGAGGATGAGTGGCTGGACGAGCGGATCCAAGGCAGGATCGAGTTCCACTCCCATTTCGAGGTCCCCCTCTCCGACGGCAAATGGCACTCGGTTTCGATACATCCCACCGATCTTGGCGGCTTCGTCGTGACGCGCGCCGACATCAGCGGACGCAAGAAGGCCGAGGCTGCCGAGCGCGACGCCACGGCACTGCTGCAAAAGGTGCTCGATGCCTGCCCATCGCCGATACGCATGACCACGTTCGAGGGAGAAACGCTCTACCGCAATCCTGCTACAAGAGATCTCTACGCCGACCGTCCTCGAATAACCGACCACTATGTCGATCCAGATTATAGCGCAATATTGGAGCGCACCCTGATCGAAAAGGGCAGGATCGATGATTTTCGGGTCCAGCAGTACGACACCGAGAACAAGGCCTTCTGGGCTTCGATTTCCGCTCGCCTGATCGATTTCCAGGGAAGGCAGGTGATCGTGTCGAACACGACTGATATCACCGACATGATCACCGCCCAGCAAGAAACGCGCAAGGCCAACGAGCGGCTGATCGACGCGATCGAATCTCTGGCCGAAGGGTTTGCCCTCTACGACAGGAACGATTGCCTGGTGCTGGCCAACAGCAGGTATCGCCAGATGCACGCGATAAGCGCGGATGTGCTCGTTCCCGGGGTGAACTGGTTCGATTTCCTCCGCGTGACCGCGGAGCGCAACCAGTTTCCGGTTCCACGGGACAAGATCGACGACTGGCTTGCCGAGAGGGCAAGGGACCGCCGCGAATTCCGGCAACAGGAATTCCGTCATACGGACGGCGGTTGGTTTTTCGTCTCCAACTGTCCGACCCGCGAAGGCGGGTTCGTGGTCACCCGTGTCGACATTACAGAGCGCAAGCGGGCCGAAGAGGCCGCCAAGGAGGCGGATGAATTGGTCCGTAAAGTCCTCGAAGCCTGCCCCGTCAACATCCAGATGACCCGCGCACATGATGGGAAGCTGCTCTACCGCAGTCCCGCCACCGTTGAGCTGCTCGGCGACGTCACCAGCGCCGTCGACTACTATGTCGATCCTTCAGAGCGGATGCGATACGTTGAGCGGCTGCTCGCGACGGGGTTGGTCGACGATTTCGAAACCCAGCTCAAACGCAAGGACGGTGGAACCTGCTGGTGCTCGATTTCGTCTCGACTGATTGATTACCACGGCGAGAAGGTGATCGTTTCCCACGCCTACGATCTCACCGACCGTATCGAAATGCAGCAGGAATTGGAGCGACAGCGCGAGACGCTGCACCAGAACGAAAAAATGTCGGCGCTCGGTGGATTGCTGGCGGGGGTGGCGCATGAGCTCAATAATCCGCTCTCGGTGGTGCTTGGCCTGTCATCGCTGTTGAAGGAGACCGCTACCGACGCCAAGGTCGTGGAACGCGCCGACAAGATGAGCAAGGCAGCCGAACGCTGCGCCAGGATCGTCAAGACTTTCCTGGCTATGGCCAGACAGCAGCCGACGCGAACCTCAAACGTTGCGATCGATGACATTATTTCCGAAGCGGTTGAAGTGGCAAGCTATTCGATTCGATCGTCGGACGTCGGGCTTTCAGTTCATCTTGAACCTGGTCTTCCCACGATCTGGGCGGACCCCGATCAGCTTGGCCAGGTGCTGATCAATTTGCTTGTCAATGCAGAACAGGCGCTGCATGGCTGGGAAGGACGACGGGCAATCACGGTTTCAACGCGGCTTCACCCCAAGACCGGCAACATAGTCGTCAGCGTTGCCGACACGGGTCCGGGAATTCCCAAAGAGATACTTCCCCGCATTTTCGAGCCGTTCTTCACGACCAAAGAGATTGGGGCCGGGACCGGGATCGGGCTGTCCTTCTGCCATCGGATCGTTCAATCCCATGGAGGAACCATCGAGGTCGAATCCCCCGAGGGGGGTGGCTCGACCTTCATACTTTCGCTGCCTGCTTCGGACCGTCTCGACGAACGAGCCGAAACGGCCGAGGACGAAGTCCCGAATTCAACCGGCATTGCTTGTCTGGTGGTGGACGACGAAGAGGAAGTGGGCGAGCTGGTTGCTGAGGTGCTCAGGCGAGATGGCTTCAAGGTCACCATTGCCAGATCCGGCGAAGAAGCGCTGCTGCACCTCCAGAACCGCACTTTCGCACTGATCCTGAGCGATCTGAAAATGCCGAACATGGATGGACGGGGATTGTTCAACCAGATTGCCAAGCTCCATCCGGCCGAGCTCGACAGGTTAGCCTTCCTGACTGGGGACACGATCAGCCCGGACGCGCAGATGTTCTTGCGCGCCGCGAAACGGCCCTATCTTGAGAAACCGATCAAACCTAACGAGCTCCGTTCGTTTGTCTCGAATCTGGTTAACAACAATACTTGACAGATGCGTTGATTTGCACGTCACTTTAGGGGCAACTTATCCATTAGGCTAGTTGCTCGGTGGTCGATTTTGACGACGCACGCACATATCGTTGTCTGCGATGACGAACCGGATATCCGCGACACGGTAGCGGAATATCTGGAGCATCATGGCTATGCCGTGACGCCGGCCAACGCCGGGCCTGCCCTGCGTGAACTTATTGATAGCCAGCACGTCGATGTGGTCATATTGGATATCCGAATGCCAGGTGAGGATGGCCTCTCCCTGGCGCGATATTTACGAGAGCACTCAGACGTCGCCATTATCATGCTGACCGGGTCGGCGGAAATCGTCGACCGCGTTGTCGGCTTGGAGATTGGCGCCGACGACTATGTCGCGAAGCCCGTGGACCTGCGGGAATTGCTGGCGCGGGTGAAGGCCGTGCTGCGTAGGACATCGGCGAGCGAACGAGCCGCGGAGAAAGCGAGTACTCCGGGCCCTCACCAGGTCCAGTTCGGCAAGTGCCGCTTCGACCCGGCCGCACACAAATTATACAACGCCGAGGGAGCCGAAATAGCGATCACCGCGATGGAGTTCCGGCTTCTGAAAGTATTCAGCGAACATCGCGGACGAGTACTCAACCGCGATCAACTGCTCGAACTCGCTCATGACCGCGGATGGGATCCCTTCGATCGCAGCATCGACATTCGCGTTTCGCGCCTGCGGAAGAAAATCGAGATCGATCCCTCCAAGCCGGAGGTAATCAGGACGATCCGCGGCATGGGCTACCTCTACGCTTGAGCGCGCCGCTGGCTGGTTGGACCAGCGCCTCAGCCCTTGCGGCTTATGCGGTTTTGTGGCTCCAGGGGATTAGAGCGGGATGAATTTAGGTTGGCGCATAGCCGGCCTCGATGAAGTAATTTCTGCATTCGGTTGAGGTGACAGTGCCGAGGATT
>NZ_JAMYLQ010000052.1:0-23849 GCF_040318115.1 Mesorhizobium sp. M1312
CTCGTTGAAACGATCGAGGCAACCGAATGCAACAACTACTTCGCAAACGCCGGCTACGCTTCCGTCAAAACGTGAAAGACTCTAGTGCGTGGCAGCCGCCTCGGCATGGCCGCGCAGCAGCGCCATCAGGCGCTTGGCATCCTTGGCGGCGGCGTCCTCGTCGCCGTCGAGGATCGAGCGGATCAGCGCGACGTGGTGCTCGGCCGATTCGGCCAGCCCGGTTTCGGCCTTGTAGCGGAACCAGAAGCGGCGGCTGTGGGTCTGCAAGGGAGCCGCCAGCCGCGCGGCGAACGGGTTGTCGGCAGCCAGCGCCAGCGCCTCGTCGAGCGCCTTGTCGGCCTGAATAAAGCCTAGCACGTCGCCTGATATCACCGCCTTTTGCATGGCCAGTGCCGCGTCGTGAAACAGGTCGGCGGCCTCACGGGTGACGAAGCGGGCGGCCGAGCGGGCAAGAACCACCTCGACGCCGCGTCGTGCATCGAGAACGCGCAACCAGTCGCCGGGATGGAGCGGGGCAATGGCGATGCCGGCACGGGGCCGGACATCAAGCAGTCCCTCCCACGCCAATCGCTGGATCGCCTCGCGCACCGGCGTGCGGCCGAGCCCCAGCCTGTCGATCAGCGCGCCCTCGGTGATAAAGCTTGAAGGCGCCAGTTCGAGCGTCACGATCATGTGCTCGAGCACACGATAGGCCTTCGCCGCCACTGGCTCGAATGCCGAGCTTGTTTCATTGAATATCAAAGGCGAGCTCCTGATATATTTTCGATATATCATAGCGGAATCCGTGTTGACAGTCCGTTCCTCAATAAATATACGACTGATATATCAGATGGAGCGACCGCCATGTGGACCGGAGTTTTCCCTGCCGTCACAACGAAATTCACCGAGGACGACCGCCTCGACCACGCCGAGATGGAGCGCTGCTTTGCGCTGCAGATGGAGGCCGGCTGCGACGGCATCATTGTCTGCGGCTCGCTCGGCGAGGGGCCGATGCTCTCGCATGACGAGAAGCTCGACGTGCTGAAGACCGCGCAGAGGATCGCCGGCAACAAGCCGGTTCTGCTGACGGTCAACGAACCCGGCACCCGCGAGGCGGCGGCGATCGCGCGGCGCGCCGCCAAAGAGGGCGCCAACGGGCTGATGGTGGTGCCGAGCCCGATCTACCACACCAATGCGGAGGAGACGGTTGCCGCGCTGCGTGCCATTGCCGAGGCAGGCGACCTGCCGGTGATGATCTATTCCAACCGGCTTGCCTACCGCGTCGACGTCACCGTCGGCCAGATGGAGGAACTGGCGAAGGACAAGCGCTTTGTCGCCATCAAGGAATCCTCCGACGACATCCGCCGCTCGACCGAAATCATCAACCGCTTCGGCGACCGTTACGACCTGTTCACCGGCGTCGATAATCTGGCATTCGAGGCGCTGTCGGTCGGTGCCATCGGCTGGGTGGCGGGACTGGTCACGGCGTTTCCGCGCGAGACGGTCGCGATCTATCAGTTGATGAAGCAGGGCCGCTGCGAGGAGGCGCTGAAAATCTACCGCTGGTTCCGGCCGCTGCTCGATCTCGACGTCTCGACCTATCTGGTGCAGAACATCAAGCTCGCCGAAGTCTTGGCGATCAACACCAACGACCGCGTGCGCATGCCGCGCCAGCCGCTGTCGGGCGAGCGCCGCAAGACGGTCGAAAAGATCGTCAGGGATGCGCTGGCGGTGCGGCCGGTGCTGCCGACGTTTTGAGGTTGTAAGTTTCGCATTCACATAGGCTTCGTTTCAGATGCCCCCTTACCCGGCCATGAATGACGATGCTGCACTCGATATCGCCATTATCGGCGGCGGCATCATCGGCATCTGTGTCGCCGCCTATCTTGCCGAGGCGGGGCGAAACCTCACGATCTTCGACCGGACGGGCGTCTGTGAGGAGACGAGTTCCGGCAATGCCGCCGCCTTGGCCTTTTCCGATGTGCTGCCGCTGGCCAACAAAGGCATGATCAGGCATCTGCCGAAATGGCTTGCCGACCCGCTCGGCCCGCTCAGCATCCCGCCCACCTACCTGCCGAAGCTGCTGCCCTGGCTTGTCCGCTTCTGGCGGGCCGGACGAAACGACCGCTACGAGGCCAGCCTCGCGGCGCAGGCCAGGATGATGCGGCTCGCCGAGGCCGAATGGGCCGGCCTGATGGCGCGCTCGGGCACCGGAAACATGCTGCGCGAGGACGGCTCGCTCGAACTTTACGAGAGCGAGGCCGAGTTCAAGGCGTCGCTGCCCGGCTGGGCGGCCAGGCAACGCTTCGGCATCGGCTTCAGCCATGTCGAGGGCGATGCTCTCGCCGCCTTGCAGCCGGGGCTGTCGCCGCGTTTCGTCAAGGGCACTTTCGTGCCGGGATGGAAGACCGTTACGGATCCGAAATTATTGGGCAAGGCGATCTGGGCCTATGCCGAGAAGAACGGCGCGCGTTTCGAAAAGGCTGGGATCGACCATGTCGGAGCAGGGCAGGATGGCGCGACATTGACGCTGGCTGACGGCACGGTGCGGCAAGCAAAACACCTCGTCATCGCCGCCGGCGCGTGGTCGCATCTCCTGGCGAAACATCTCGGCGACCGCATCCCGCTTGAAACCGAGCGCGGCTACAACACGACCCTGCCGAAGACCGCCTTCGACGTGAAGCGGCAACTGATCTTCTCCGGCCACGGCTTCGTCATCACCCCGCTTGAAACCGGTGTGCGCGTCGGCGGCGCGGTCGAGCTCGGCGGTATCGAGCGGCCGCCCAACTACGCTCGCTCGAAAGCGCTGCTCGATAAGGCACAAAAATTCCTGCCGGGGCTTGATCCGGCCGGTGGCCGCGAATGGATGGGGTTCCGGCCGTCGCTGCCGGATTCGCTGCCGGTGATCGGTGGCGCCAGATATGCCGGCACGATAGTCTATGCCTTCGGCCACGGCCATCTCGGCCTGACCCAGGCGGCCGCCACTGGACGCCTGGTCCGCGATCTCATTCTCGGCCAAAATCCGGTGTTTGATCTGTCTCCGTTTTCTCCGAACCGCTTCTGACGGGATCTCTAGAAATGGCGCGCCACTCTTTCTTCTGCATCGACGGTCACACCTGCGGCAATCCGGTGCGGCTGGTCGCCGGCGGCGGACCGCTGCTCCAGGGGGCGACGATGATGGAGCGGCGCGCGCATTTCCTGGCCGAACATGACTGGATCCGCACCGGGCTGATGTTCGAGCCGCGCGGCCATGACGTGATGTCCGGCTCGATCCTCTACCCGCCGACGCGGCCCGATTGCGACGTCGCAATCCTGTTCATCGAAACCTCGGGGTGCCTGCCAATGTGCGGGCACGGCACCATCGGCACGGTGACGATGGCGATCGAGCACGGGCTGATCAAGCCGAAGACGCCGGGCTTGCTCAGGCTGGACACACCGGCCGGCCTGGTCACCGCCGAGTACAAACAGGTCGGCGAATATGTCGAGGAGGTGCGCATCACCAACGTGCCGTCCTTCCTCCATGCCGAGGGACTGACGGTCGAATGTCCGCAGCTCGGCGAGATCATCGTCGACGTCGCCTATGGCGGCAATTTCTACGCCATCGTCGAGCCGCAGAAGAACTATCGCGACATGGCCGACCATTCCGCCGGCGACCTCATCGCCTGGAGCCCGGTGGTGCGGCAGCGGCTCAACGAGAAGTACGCCTTCGTGCATCCCGAGAATCCCGGCATCGACCGGCTGTCGCATATGCTGTGGACGGGTGCGCCGACCAACAGCCAGGCGGATGCGCGCAACGCCGTCTTCTACGGCGACAAGGCGATCGACCGCTCGCCTTGCGGCACCGGCACCTCGGCGCGGATGGCGCAGCTTCACGCCAAGGGCAAGCTTGGGACTGGCGACGATTTCGTCCATGAATCGATCATCGGCTCGCTGTTCAAGGGCAGGGTCGAGAAGGAAGTCACGGTTGCGGGCAAGCCGGCGATCATTCCCTCCATCGGCGGCTGGGCGCGCATGACCGGATTGAACACGATCTTCATCGACGATCGCGACCCGTTCGCGCACGGATTCGTCGTTAAATAGAGAGCTTCCTGACGCTGGGGAAACGGACGGAACGCAAAGACCGATTGCTTCGGCGGCGCAACGATCCCGCCCATCAGCTTATTTTGACCGCGATTCCTTCGAAATGAGGTGCATGTTGACGCCGAATCGCCAAAGACATTGCGTTATGCCAATGATAGGGTCCGCGATAGTCCAGGGGCCGGAAGGGAAAGAACGGGCAATCCGATTGCGTGCTTCAAAATCACGCATGTCGATTAAAAAATGACGTTGCAATCCGGGCTCGAAACTTTACGACTAGGGGAAATACGAAAAGGAATGCGTCTGCATGGGCGACATTCCAGGGGAGCCACGACAGCATGCAGTATTTTGTCCAGCAGCTTATCAATGGGCTGACGCTGGGATCGATCTATGGGCTGATAGCGATCGGCTACACGATGGTCTACGGTATCATCGGCATGATCAATTTCGCCCATGGCGACATCTTCATGGTCGGCGCCTTCACCGCCCTCATCGTTTTCCTCATCCTCGGCGCGTTATTCTATTCGGTGCCGGTGGTGATCGCGCTCCTGGTGATGATGATCGTCGCGATGCTGCTGACCAGCCTGTACAATTGGACGATCGAGAAGGTGGCCTACCGGCCGTTGCGCGGTTCGTTCCGGCTCGCGCCGCTGATCACCGCGATCGGCATGTCGATCGCGCTGTCGAACTTCGTCCAGGTGACGCAGGGGCCGCGCAATAAGCCGATCCCGCCGATGGTGTCCAAGGTTTATAATATCGAGGGCATCAGCGTGTCGCTGAAGCAGATCGTCATCGTCATAGTCACCGCCCTGCTGTTGGCGCTGTTCTGGTACCTGGTCAACAAGACCTCGCTGGGTCGAGCCCAAAGGGCATGCGAGCAGGACCGCAAGATGGCGGCTTTGCTCGGCATCGACGTCGACCGCACCATCTCGATCACCTTCGTCATGGGTGCGGCCCTTGCCGCCGTCGCCGGCACGCTGTTCCTGATGTATTATGGCGTCATCGCCTTCTCCGACGGTTTCACGCCCGGCGTGAAGGCGTTCACCGCGGCCGTGCTCGGCGGCATCGGCTCTTTGCCCGGCGCCGTGCTCGGCGGGCTGATGATCGGCTTCATCGAAAGCATGTGGTCGGCTTATTTCTCGATCGACTACAAGGACGTCGCCGCCTTCTCTATCCTGGCGATCGTGCTGATCTTCCTGCCTTCCGGCATTCTCGGCCGGCCAGAAGTCGAAAAGGTCTGAGATCATGGCGGTCACCGCATCTCCGGAGCGCGACATCGTCGCCACCCCCATGCAGCGCGCCACCCGCGAAGCGCTTTATGCCGGCGCCATCGCGCTCGGCCTGTTCGTGCTGTTCATCGGCCTGAGGACCGATCAGAACATCTCCAACGAGCTGATCCTTGTACAGCGCTGGTGGCTTCTTGCAGTCGTGGTTGTGCTGACCATGGCCGGGCGTTTTCTCTACGTCGCCTACGGACAGCCCTTCCTGGCAAATCAGAAGATCGTCGACGTCGCCACCGGCCTGCTGCCGGAGAGCATGGCGACGCGGTTCTTCCGCTTGCCCTATTTCATCGCTGCCATCGTCACAGTGGCCGTTCTGGTTTTCCTTGCCGGCTCCCTTGACGGATTGCTGGGCCCCGGTCTGGCCGGTTATGCACGGTTCCTGAGGGCGCTGGCGATCATCTACGCCCTCGCCTCCGTGATGTTTTATTTCCGAACCTTCATCCATGCCCATTTCTCGGCGCTGGGCATAACCGCACTGGCGCTCTACCCGATCATCGTTGTGCTGGTGCTTGCTTTGTACGGAGGATCGGTGGCCGCCGGGTTCCAGGGTTCGCTGAAATGGGTCGACAATTACGGCATTCAGATCCTGATCTATGTGATGCTGGCCTGGGGGCTGAACATCGTCGTCGGCCTCGCCGGCCTGCTCGACCTTGGTTATGTCGCCTTCTATGCCGTCGGCGCCTATGCCTATGCGCTGCTCGGCACGCAATACGGCCTGTCGTTCTGGATCCTGCTGCCTGCCGCCGGCGCCATGGCCGCCTTCTGGGGGGTGCTGCTCGGCTTTCCGGTGCTGCGGCTGCGTGGCGATTACCTGGCGATCGTGACGCTAGCCTTCGGCGAGATCATTCGTCTCGTGCTGATCAATTGGCGTGAGGTTACCAACGGCTCGGCCGGTATCTCCGGCATCCCGAAGGTCACCTTTTTCGGCCTGATGACGTTCAACGTCTCGGATCCGAACTATATCGCCAAGGTTTTGGACATCGCCACGTCGAGCGCTTATTACAAGATCTTCCTCTACTACCTGATCCTCGGGCTCTGCCTGCTCACCGCCTTTGTCACCATAAGGCTTAGGCGCATGCCCGTCGGCCGCGCCTGGGAAGCGCTGCGCGAGGACGAGATCGCCTGCCGTTCGCTCGGCATCAACACCACCACCACCAAGCTCACTGCCTTTGCCACCGGCGCGATGTTCGGCGGCTTCGCCGGCTCGTTCTTTGCGGCGCGGCAAGGTTTCGTCAGCCCCGAATCCTTCATCTTCTTGGAATCGGCGATCATCCTCGCCATCGTCGTGCTCGGCGGCATGGGTTCGCTGGTCGGCATCGCCGTCGCCGCCATGGTGATGATCGGCGGCACCGAGGTGCTGCGCGAGCTCGATTTCCTGAAGCAGGTCTTCGGTCCCGACTTCACGCCGGAACTCTACCGCATGCTGCTGTTCGGCATGGCCATGGTCATCGTCATGCTGTGGAAGCCGCGCGGCTTCGTCGGCAGCCGTGAACCGACAGCCTTCCTCAAGGAGAGCAGGGCCGTATCCGGCTCCTTCACCAAGGAGGGCCACGGCTGATGAGCGATGCGAGCTCGATTCAGAAAGCCAACCCGGGCATGAACGACGCCATCCTGCAGGTCGAGCATCTGTCGATGAAGTTCGGCGGTCTGGTCGCCATCGGCGACCTGTCCTTCCAGGCCAGGCGCGGCGAGATCACAGCGCTGATCGGGCCGAACGGCGCCGGCAAGACCACCGTGTTCAACTGCATCACCGGCTTCTACAAGCCGTCTGAAGGCATGCTCACGCTCAACCGGCGCGACGGCTCGAGCTATCTGCTCGAACGGCTGCCGAATCACGAGATTCCGGCGCGCGCCAAGGTGGCGCGCACCTTTCAGAACATTCGTCTGTTCTCGGGCATGACGCTGCTCGAGAACCTGCTGGTGGCGCAGCACAACAAGCTGATGAAAGCTTCCGGCTACACCGTCCTCGGCCTGTTCGGCTTCAGCGGCTACCGGACAGCGTCGGCCGAGTCGATCGACCTCGCCAGGCACTGGCTGGAAAAGGCCGACCTCGTCGATAGAGCCGACGATCCGGCCGGCGACCTGCCCTACGGCGCGCAACGGCGCCTGGAGATCGCGAGGGCGATGTGCACGGGTCCGGAGTTGCTCTGCCTCGACGAACCGGCCGCCGGGCTCAATCCGAAGGAATCAATGGCGCTCAACGCGCTGCTGATGGACATCAAGGACAACACCGGCACCTCGATCCTGCTGATCGAGCACGACATGGCGGTGGTCATGCAGATTTCCGACCATGTCGTGGTGCTCGAATACGGGCGCAAGATCTCGGACGGCAGTCCGCATGCGGTACGCACCGACCCGCGTGTCATCGCCGCCTATCTCGGCGTCGAAGACGAGGAAGTCGAGACTGTACTGACCGAGGTCGGCGACGAAGACGTCATCGAGCAACTGGACACGGGTCCGGATTCGGCGCACGGCCCGGCCACATCATCTTCGTATTTCGCCGGACCGGTGACCGACACAGTCGGCCACAGCGAGGGCGAGCGCGTCACGGTGTCGAAGGGCGCCTCGAAAGCCGGGCAGGTCGATGCAACGTCGAGTGTCGCCGCAGCAAGCAAGGCAGCCTCTCCGGCGGCAGCCAAGCCCAGCGCGAAGTCTTCTGCCGCGAAATCCTCCGCGGCAAAGCCGGCGACCAAGGCTCCGGTAAAGCCGAAGACACCGGGCGCCTCCAACCGGCGCGGAGGGCGTAAATAATGGCCGGCACAACGCTGCTCGATATCAAGGGCGTCCAGACCTACTACGGCAACATCAGGGCGCTGAACGGCGTCGATGTCACCGTCAAGCAGGGCGAGATCGTGGCGCTGATCGGCGCCAACGGCGCCGGCAAGTCGACGCTGATGATGACCATTTTTGGTGCGCCACGGGCACGGGCGGGCACCATCACCTTCGCCGGCACCGACATCACCCAATTGCCGACCCATGAGATCGCGCGCATGCGCATCGCCCAGTCGCCGGAGGGCCGGCGCATCTTCCCGCGCATGACGGTGATGGAAAACCTGCAGATGGGCGCCAGCCTCGACAACCTCCAGCATTACGACGAGGACGTCGAGAAGGTGTTCACGCTGTTTCCGCGCCTGAAGGAACGCATCGCCCAGCGCGGCGGCACGCTGTCGGGCGGCGAGCAGCAGATGCTGTCGATCGGACGTGCGCTGATGGCGCGGCCGAAGCTGCTCCTGCTCGACGAGCCGTCGCTGGGCCTGGCGCCGCTGATCGTCAAGCAGATCTTCGACGCCATCCGCGAGTTGAACCGCACGCAGGGGCTGACCGTGTTCCTGGTCGAGCAGAACGCCTTCGGCGCGCTGAAACTCGCCACGCGCGGCTATGTCATGGTCAACGGCAATGTGACGATGAGTGGCACCGGCAAGGAGCTGCTCGCCGATCCGGACGTGCGCGCCGCCTATCTCGAAGGCGGCCATCACTGAGTTCAGGAGTCTTCATCATGCAGGGCATTCTCTATGAGGAACCCTCGGTCTGGCAGTTCTTCTTCGTCACCTGCCTGCTTGGCGGCTGGGCGGCATGGATGACAGGCAAGGCCTGCGCCCAGACATGGCGCAGCTTCGTCCAATTGTTCGCCTATTTGCTCGGCCTCGGCATCGCCGTAAGGTTCATCCATCACGCGCTGTTCGGCGGCACGATGTTCTCGCTGCAATACTACATCGTCGACACCATCGTCCTGATGATATTGGGCTTCATCGGCTATCAATACACGCGCACCAACCAGATGGTGACACAGTATAACTGGCTTTACGAAAGAGCATCGCTTTTGAGTTGGAAACCAAAAGGTTGACGTTCACCATTAACGCCGTTTCGGGGATGAATCGGCGTGACAAGTGCCTGAAAATCGGCAAAGTACGTTTTCTGCGAGTAAAGGTGGGCATCGCATGAAAGCATCATCCAGGCCCACTCTGTAAATGGGAGCGTTTTACATGAGAAAATCACTTTTGTCCGCCGTCGCCCTGACCGCGCTCGTCGCGTTCAGCGGAAGCGCGTGGGCTGACATCCTGGTCGGCGTTGCCGGTCCGATCACCGGTCCGAACGCCGCCTTCGGCGCGCAGCTGCAAAAGGGCGCCGAACAGGCTGTCGCCGACATCAATGCGGCCGGCGGCATCAACGGCGAGCAGATCAAGCTCACGGTCGGCGACGACGTCTCCGATCCGAAGCAGGGCATCTCGGTCGCCAACAAGTTCGTCGGCGACGGCGTCAAGTTCGTGGTCGGCCACTTCAACTCGGGCGTTTCGATCCCGGCATCGGAAGTCTACGCGGAAAACGGTATCCTCGAGATCACGCCGGCCGCGACCAATCCGAAGTTCACCGAACGCGGCATGTGGAACACGTTCCGCACCTGCGGACGCGACGACCAGCAGGGCAGCATCGCCGGCGCTTACCTCGCGTCGAACTTCAAGGATGCCAAGATCGCGGTCATCCACGACAAGACGACCTATGGTCAAGGTCTTGCCGACGAGACGAAGAAGGCGATGAACGCTGCCGGCGTGACGGAAGTCATGTACGAAGGCGTCAATGTCGGCGACAAGGACTTCTCGGCGTTGATCGCCAAGATGAAGGAAGCTGGTGTTTCGATCATCTATTGGGGTGGTCTGCACACCGAAGCCGGCCTGATCATCCGCCAGGTGGCTGACCAGGGACTCAAGGCCACGCTGGTTTCCGGTGACGGCATCGTGTCGAACGAACTGGCCTCGATTGCCGGCGACGCAGTTGCGGGCACGCTGAACACGTTCGGTCCGGATCCGCGTCTGATCCCGGCGAACAAGGAACTCGTCGAGAAGTTCCGTGCGCAGGGCTTCGAGCCGGAGGCCTACACGCTCTACTCCTACGCCGCCATGCAGGCGATCGCGGGAGCCGCGACGGCCGCCAAGTCGAACGATCCGCAGGAAGTTGCCAAGGCTCTCAAGGCCAACGGCCCGTTCAAGACCGTGCTGGGCGATCTTTCCTATGACGAGAAGGGCGATCCGACGCTGCCTGGCTACGTCATGTACGAATGGAAAAAGGGCGACGACGGCAAGTACACCTACATCCAGAAGATGTAAGCCTGTCGACGACGACAATTTCGGAATGCCCGGCGCCTCGCGCCGGGCATTTTTCGTTGGCGTATTACCTATTGTTAGAGCGTCCTTTGCGCATTCGAGGGAACGCGCAGTGCTCTAACGGAAAGAATTAGTTTAATCGGTTTAATCGCTTCCTTCGATTTTGTTTGCACTGCAGCATTTTCGCGTTAATCATGGCGCCAGCCCCCTCCCGTCAGCGTCCGGAGCCTTGTCCTTGGCAATCACGAAAATCCTTGTCGCCAACCGTTCCGAAATCGCCATCCGCGTCTTCCGCGCGGCCAACGAACTCGGCCTCAAAACCGTGGCGATCTGGGCCGAGGAGGACAAATACTCGCTGCACCGCTTCAAGGCCGACGAAAGCTACCAGGTCGGGCGCGGGCCGCATCTGACCAAGGATATGGGGCCGATCGAAAGCTATCTGTCGATCGAGGAAGTGCTGCGCGTCGCCAGGCTTTCAGGCGCCGATGCCATCCATCCGGGCTATGGGCTGCTGTCGGAAAGCCCTGAATTCGCCGAAGCCTGCGCCAAGGCCGGCATCATTTTCATCGGACCCAAGCCGGACACGATGCGCAGGCTCGGCAACAAGGTCGCCGCACGCAACCTGGCGATCGAGGTTGGCGTGCCGGTAATTCCCGCCACCGATCCTCTGCCGGACGACATCGAGGCGGTGAAGGCACTCGCCAAGACGGTCGGCTATCCGGTAATGCTGAAGGCATCGTGGGGCGGCGGCGGCCGCGGCATGCGCGCCATTCGCTCGGAAACCGATCTCGCCCGCGAGGTGACGGAGGGCAAGCGCGAAGCGAAAGCCGCCTTCGGCAAGGACGAGGTCTATCTCGAAAAGCTGATCGAGCGCGCCCGCCATGTCGAGGTGCAGGTGCTGGGCGACAGACACGGCAATGCCGTGCACCTGTTCGAGCGCGATTGCTCCATCCAGCGCCGCAACCAGAAGGTAGTCGAGCGCGCGCCGGCGCCGTATCTCGAAATGTCACGGCGCGAAGAGCTTTGCGATTATGCGCTGAAGATCGCCCGCGAGACGAGCTATATCGGCGCCGGAACGGTCGAGTTCCTGCAGGATGCCGACACCGGCAAATTCTATTTCATCGAGGTCAACCCGCGCATCCAGGTCGAGCACACCGTCACCGAGCAGGTGACCGGCATCGACATCGTCAAGGCGCAGATCCACATCCTCGATGGCTTTGCCATCGGCACGCCGGAATCGGGCGTGCCGGCGCAGAAGGATATCAGGCTCAACGGCCACGCGCTGCAGTGCCGCATCACCACGGAAGATCCCGAGCATAATTTCATCCCCGACTATGGCCGCATCACCGCCTATCGGGGCGCCACCGGTTTCGGCATCCGCCTCGATGGCGGCACCGCCTATTCCGGCGCGGTCATCACCCGTTTTTATGACCCGCTGCTGGAGAAGGTGACGGCCTGGGCACCGACGCCGGCCGAGACCATCGCTCGCATGAACCGGGCGCTGCGCGAGTTCCGTATTCGCGGCGTGGCGACCAACCTCACCTTCCTCGAGGCGATCATCAATCACCCGAGTTTCGCCGACAATTCCTACACGACCAAGTTCATCGACACGACGCCGGAACTGTTCGCGAGCGTAAAGCGGCAAGATCGCGCGACCAAGCTGCTCAACTACTTGGCCGATGTCAGCGTCAACGGCCATCCAGAGACGCGCGGCCGGCCGCAGCCGAAGGCCGATGCGGCGGCACCCATGGTGCCCTATCTCAACGGCAATGTGCCCGATGGCAGCAAGCAGAAACTGGACGCACTTGGGCCGGAGAAATTCGCGGCCTGGATGCGCGCGCAAAAAGAGGTGCTGGTCACCGACACGACGATGCGCGACGGACACCAATCCCTGCTCGCGACGAGGGTGCGCACATTTGACATCGCCGGCATTGCCGGCACCTATGCGCGCGCGCTGCCGCAGCTTTTGTCGCTCGAATGCTGGGGCGGCGCGACCTTCGACGTCGCCATGCGCTTTCTCACCGAAGACCCGTGGGAACGGCTGTCGCTGGTGCGCGAGGCAGCGCCCAATTTGTTGCTGCAGATGCTTTTGCGCGGCGCCAATGGCGTTGGCTACACCAACTATCCCGACAACGTCGTCCAGCATTTCGTCAAACAGGCCGCCGCCGGCGGCACCGACCTGTTTCGCGTCTTCGACTGTTTGAACTGGGTCGACAACATGCGCGTCGCCATGGACGCGGTCGGTGCCGAGGGCAAGCTGATCGAAGCGGCGATCTGCTACACCGGCGACATACTCGACCCGGCCCGCGCCAAATACGACCTCAAATACTATGTCGCGCTGGCCAAGGAGTTGCAGGCGGCCGGCGCCCATATCATCGCGGTCAAGGACATGGCCGGACTTCTGAAACCCGCGGCGGCACGAGTGATGTTCAAGGCGCTGCGCGAGGCGACCGATCTGCCGATCCATTTCCACACGCACGACACGTCAGGCCTGTCGGCGGCGACGGTGCTGGCGGCGGTGGACAGCGGCGTCGACGCCATCGACGCGGCGATGGACTCCTTGTCGGGCAACACCTCGCAGCCTTGCCTGGGCTCGATCGTCGAGGCGCTGAAGGGCACCGAACGGGATCCGGGTCTCGATCCGCAATGGATCAGGAACATCTCGTTCTACTGGGAGGCGGTGCGCAACCAGTATGCCGCCTTCGAGAGCGACTTGAAGGGGCCGGCTTCGGAAGTCTACCTGCACGAAATGCCCGGTGGGCAGTTCACCAATCTCAAGGAGCAGGCGCGCTCGCTCGGTCTGGAGACGCGCTGGCACGAAGTGGCGCAGACCTATCACGACGTCAACCTGATGTTCGGTGACATCGTCAAGGTGACGCCGTCGTCCAAGGTCGTCGGCGACATGGCGCTGATGATGGTAAGCCAGGACCTGACGGTTGCCGATGTCGAAAATCCAGCCAGGGATATCGCCTTCCCGGATTCGGTCGTGTCGATGCTGCGCGGCGATCTCGGCCAGTCGCCCGGCGGTTGGCCGGAGGCACTGCAGAAGAAGGTGCTCAAGGGCGACAGGCCAATCACGGCCCGGCCCGGCTCCCTGCTGAAGCCGGCCAATCTCAAGGCCAGCCGCAAGGAGATCGAAGATAAGCTCGAGCGCAAGCTCAGCGAATTCGAATTCGCCTCGTGGCTGATGTACCCGAAGGTTTTCTCCGACTTTACCGCAGCGCAGGAAACCTACGGGCCGGTCAGTGTGCTGCCGACGCCGACCTATTTCTACGGCATGAAGCCGGAAGACGAGATCTTTGTCGACATCGAGAAGGGCAAGACGCTGGTGGTGCGCTGCCTGGCCATCGGCGATGTCGATGAGAAGGGCATGGTCACTGTGTTCTTCGAGCTCAACGGCCAGCCGCGCCGGGTCAAAGTGCCGGACCGTGCGCATGGCGCTTCCGCCGCCAAGGCGCGGCGCAAGGCCGAGCCGGGCAACGAGGCGCATGTCGGCGCGCCGATGCCGGGCGTCGTCTCGGCGCTCGCCGTTGCCGCCGGCCAAGCGGTCAAGGCCGGCGACGTGCTGCTGTCTATCGAGGCGATGAAGATGGAAACGGCACTGCATGCCGAGCGTGACGGCACAATCGCCGAAGTGCTGGTCAAGGCCGGCGACCAGATCGACGCCAAGGATCTGCTGATCGCATTCGGATAAGACAGAAATGTTGCCCAGGCAGAGTTGTCTGCGTCTGGCGGCAGCCCTCCATGCCGCATCGATAACCGCTTGACCGGCCGCCTCCGGTCGGGCATCGAACCGCTGCAATTCGCCGCGACAGGTCGCCTGAGTCGCTGCATGGAAAACGACGCGGAGAAAAAATGGCCGACGACATCACCGAGACCAGCCAGACTGTTGCCGCCGGCCAGTTGCGAGCCTTCATCGAGCGCATCGAGCGGCTCGAGGAAGAGAAAAAGACGATCGCAGACGACATCAAGGAAGTGTTCGCCGAGGCCAAGGGTACCGGCTTCGACACCAAGGCGATGCGGTCGATCATTCGGCTGCGCAAGAAGGACCAGGCCGAGCGGCAAGAGGAGGAAACCATCCTCGACCTCTACAAAGCCGCGCTCGGCATGGTGTAAGGCTGGTACAGCCCTGGGCGCCGGTTGCGGCGCCCTCAACGGGTCGAACCATGAGCGAATTCGACTTTGGCGTCCGCCGCGCCTCTGAATTCCGCCAACGCGGCTTCTGGACGCTGTTTTCGGAACGGCATCCGGAAGAAAGGGCTCTGATGGCGCGGCGCGGACCCTGGTTCTGGCAGCGCGGGCTGCCCGACTTCGCCTTGGTCCTTTCCATGTATGTCGCGCCGGCGCAGAACCATGTCGGCGTCTTCTTCGGCCGCAACGAGAAGTTCGGTGCCACGAAAGCCTGGTCGCGGTTGAAGCCGTTCCAGCCGGCGATCGAAGACAGGTTAAAGCTCAGGCCGGAGCAGAGTTGCGAGGGCCTCGGCATCAATTCGCTGTGGCGGGTGAACTGCTTTGCCGAGGACAATTGGCCGGCCATGGCTGACTGGCTGGTGACGGAAGCATCGCGCTTCGAGCGCGCCATTGCCGAGGTTCTCGGCGAGGGTGGCGAAGCCGGTTCGTGAATTCGCCTGCCTGTCGGCGGCTTGACCCTAAAGCGCGCGGCGTCTGAAGGGATTCGCGCGACGCGCTTTAGTTTTGTTTTTATGCATGTCGTTACCCCAAAACCGCTGCGCACTTTTGGGCGACATGCATTAGTTCGGCTTCGCCGTGTCGCGGCCGATCTCGTCGAGATGCTGTTGCAGCGCCAGATGGTCGAGCGCATCCATCCGTAGATTACCAACAGCGAAATGCGGTTGTTGAGCATGCGATAGGCAGCGGCAAAGGCAAGATGCAGTTCGGCTTCGGTGCCCTCTGCCTTGGCTGGGTCCGGTATCGACCAGAGCGCGGTCATTGGATGACCCGGCCAGATCGGACAGGATTCATTGGCGGTGGTGTCGCAAAGCGTGAAGATGAAATTCATTTCCGGCGCGTCGGGCTTGGCAAACTCGTCCCACCCTTTTGAGCGGGCGAAGCTCGTATCGTAGTCGAGGCCTTCGAGCAGCTGCATTGCGTAGGGATTGACCTCGCCCTTCGGCTGCGAACCGGCGGAAAAGGCCTTGAACCTGCCGGCACCGATCCGATTGAGGATGGCTTCCGCCATAATGGATCGCGACGAATTGGCGTTGCAAAGAAACAGCACGTTGTAGACATTATCGCTCATCTCAAGACCTCCCTGTCAGGCGACTGAATGATGGGGGGCGGCAAATTCCGGTAAGGTACCCTTGCCGAGATGCCGACAAGGGCGACGTAGAAAGGTTCACGACCGTTTGATGACAATCTGTCAGATCATACGCTTGGGTGCCGATGGTCGACTTGCTTTGGCAGGCTTGCCGCGTTGGACATCTCTGCGGCTGTCGAATGAGAGAAAGCCGCATCGATGAGTGCGCCAGAGACTTTCGAAGGCGAAGACGGCAAGGCAAGCCGTGCGGCGGGTTTCTTCCGCTCGCGCTGGCAAGGCACGGCCCCGCTCGATCGGCTGTTCTGGCGCGATCTTGTCCTTGCCGGCACGGCAATCAACATCGCAGTGTCGGTGCTGGCGCTCATCCTGCTCGGGCTGAAGATGCCGCTCGCTCTCGTTCTGGCGGTACATTTCGCGCCGGTGCCGTACAATTTCTTTCTGACTTTTGCGGTGTGGAGGACCGCCGAAAAATCCGGTGGCGTCAAGGCTTCGCTGATGACGCTGGGGGCTGTGCTGTGGCTGATCCTGGTGGTGGTGATCTGACAGGAAGTGCTGCCCGGCAAAGGGCGGCCGCAGCCGTCCTTTTCCCCCGTCGAATTTCCAATCAGGCGGCCGGCTCGAATTTCAGCGCGACGCCGTTGATACAATAGCGCAGGCCGGTCGGCGGCGGGCCGTCCTCGAAGACATGGCCAAGATGGCTGCCACAGCGGGCGCAATGGCATTCGGTGCGGACCATGCCATAGCTGCGGTCGACGGTCGTCTCGACCGAGCCGGGCACCGGATCGTTGAAGCTCGGCCAGCCGGTGCCGCTCTCGAACTTCAGCTTGGATTCGAACAAAGGCTGGTCGCAGCCGACGCAGGAAAAAGTGCCGGCGCGCTTCTCGTGAAGCAGGGCACAGCTGCCTGGCCGCTCGGTGCCGTGGTTGCGCATCACCGCATATTGCTCCGGCGTCAGCCGGGCGCGCCATTCGGCATCGGTGCGGGTGACTGGGTAGGTGTGACTATCCATTTTTTGCCTCTTAGTTCATGCCGCTATTGGGGTTATCTTCCCAAGTTCGCCTAAAATAGGCATTTGTTACGGCGTTTGCCGGTTTTTCCGATCCTGCCGCGAAGAATTCCTCAGGCGATTGCCGCGAGATACCGCGCAACCGACCCTGCAAATGCCGTCTTTGCATCTCCGATGACGTTCTGGCTCCACCATGCGCCGTAGATATGGTCGAACGCGAAACGCTCCAGCGCAGCCTCGATCCCGAGCACCTTCGCCGCATTGAGCGGGATGTAGTTCGGGTAGCTGTACATGAAGCTGACATGGCGGCGAGTCGGCGTCACCTGCAAGATGTCGCCGGCCAGGATGGCGTCGCCGCCGTCGCGCTTCCAGTGCAGCACCTGGCCACCGGCAAAATGACCGCCGCAACGGATAAGTGTCAGCGAGGGGTTTAGGGCGCGCGTCTCGCCCTCCCAACTGATAACAGCCGGATGCGGCCGCATGATCCACTTTCGGTCATCGGCGTGCAGGTAGATCGGCACGCCGCCAAACGCCTCGCTCCACTCGACCATCGCCGAATAATAATGGCAGTGCGAAATGGCGATCGCGGTGAGGCCGCCCCGTCGGTTGATCTCGACCACCGCCTCGTCGCTGACCATCGAGATGCAGTCCCATAGTACGTTGCCGTGCGGGGTTTGTGCCAGCAGCGCCCGCTGACCGATGGCGAAGCGCGGCTCGACGCCGAAAGCGAGCACGCCGGCGTCGTCCTTGATCACGATCCGATGTCCGGCGGCGAGCTCTTCCGGCGTGATCCAGGCCTGGCCCTCCCAGCGCACATATTGCCGCTCGTCCTCGCAGATCGGGCAATGGTCCGGCGGCGCGGCTGTTGCCGCGAATTGGACGCCACACTGCAGGCAAAGGAAACAGGTCATCGGTCTTCCTGTCATGCGTTCCGAAAATCCACTCAGTGCTTCCTTGAAAGCTGTTTCGTCGCGGCTTCCAGCCCGGCGAGCGTCAGCGGGAACATGCGGCCGCCGAAGATATCGCGGATCATGGCGATCGAACGGGTAAAACCCCAGTGCTTTTCGCTTTCGGGGTTGAGCCATACCGCGTTCGGCCATTGCTGCAGCAGGCGGCCGAGCCAGACAACGCCGGCTTCCGGGTTCCAATGCTCGACCGAGCCGCCGGGATGGGCCATCTCATAGGGGCTCATCGAGGCATCGCCGACGACGATCACCTTGTAGTCCGGGCCGTATTTGTGGAGAAGGTCGAAGGTCGGGATCACCTCCGCATGGCGGCGGCGATTGTCCTTCCAAACGCCTTCGTAAAGGCAGTTGCGAAAGTAGAAGTATTCGAGCTGGCAGAATTCGGCACGGGCGGCCGAAAACAGTTCCTCGACGCTTCTGATGTGGTCGTCCATCGAGCCGCCGACATCGAAGAACATCAGCAACTTCACGGCATTGCGCCGTTCGGGCCGCGTTTGCACGTCAAGATAGCCAAGTTCAGCGGTGGCGTGGATGGTGCCGGGCAGGTCGAACTCCTCCTCGGCGCCTTCGCGCACCCAGCGGCGCAAGCGCTTCAGCGCGATCTTGATGTTGCGGGTGCCGAGTTCGACGGCATCGTCGAAATTCCTGAACTCGCGCTTGTCCCAGACTTTGACCGCGCGGCGGTTGCGGCTCTCATGCTGGCCGATGCGAACGCCTTCGGGATTGTAGCCATAGGCGCCGAAGGGCGAGGTGCCGCCGGTGCCGATCCATTTCGACCCGCCCTGGTGGCGACCCTTCTGTTCCTCCAGCCGCTTTTTCAGCGTCTCCATCAGCTTTTCAAAACCGCCGAGTGCTTCGACCAGCTTTTTGTCTTCATCGGTCAGGTGCTTTTCGGCAAGCCGGCGCAGCCATTCCTCCGGAATGTTTTCGACATCGATCGCGTTTTCGCCAGCCAGCGCTTCGACACCCCTAAAGATGTGCGAAAAGACCTGGTCGAAACGGTCGATGTGGCGCTCGTCCTTCACCAGTGCTGAGCGGGCGAGATAGTAAAACCCCTCGACGTCATAGTCGACCAGCCCCGCCTCCAGCCCTTCCAGCAGCGACAGATATTCTCGGAGCGAGACGGGAACCCGCGCTGCCTTCAGTTCGAGGAAGAAGGGGATGAACATCGTCCGACTTTTATCTGTGCCCTTCAATCTTCTCCCGTGCGGCGCTGGCGATGAAAGCGGAACGCGTGAGGCCGCGTCGGCTCGCTTCGGCATCGATTGCCGCCAAAAGGCCTGCGTCGAGCGACAGATTGGCCCGGACAGGCCGTCCGGAATCGATCAGCACGGGGATCATCACGGCAGATTCGCCGGCAGCGCTATCGATTTCGCCCAGTCGGAGCAGATCTGCCACGGTGCGCGAGCCGGGCAAGGGCAAGTGCTTCGCCATTCGTGCCTCGGCCCATTCGCGAACGGCGGAGGTCGCATCGGCTATCGCCTCTTCGGGACTTGCGCCACCGCCGTGACATCCGGGAAGATCGGGCACCCGCACTCCCCAGACATCATCTGCGCCGTCAAGAACTCCGACATAGTGCGTCATGGTTCCTCCTTAAATCCATCCGGTAAGCCGGGCGATCGGCAGTCATCACATCAAATCATACTCGATGAAGCCGGTCCTGCGCGCCACGTGATCGTAGAGCTTGCGCGCGGTGGTGTTGGTCTCGTGCGTCATCCAGTAGACGTTCTTGACGCCGATCTTGCCGGCTTCCTGCTTGACCGCTTCGATCAGGGCGGCGCCGACGCCTTTGCCGCGCACATCCGGGTCGGCGAACAGGTCCTGCAGATAGCAGTTGTTCATCTGCGACCAGCAGGAGCGATGGTAGAGATAATGCGTCAGGCCGACCGCCTTGCCGTCGAGGGTGGCGATGAACCCCTTCGGCTCGAATTCACCTTCCGTGAATAGCCGCTTCCAGGTGACGGCATAGACCTCTTCCGGCAGTTTGGTTTCGTAGAAGGTGAGATAGGCGGTCCACAGGCGCTGCCAGTCGGCGTGATCGGATTGAGCCAGTGGGCGGACGGTGATCTCGGTCATTCTCATTTCCCTCTGAAGCTTCATGCACAAGCTGCCTCGGTGCCCTGTTGGCGGCAACGGTCCAGCAAGGGGAAAGCGCTGTCCGACGCCGATGCCCGGCCCTCCGCTATGGCTCCGGGCGTTCGTCGCTCGAAAAGCCAAATCGTTGGCTTTTCGTCGGCCTTTGGCCGACCGCTCCTCACCCCTGCCTTCTCGCCATGAAGGCCAGGCGCTCGAACAGATGCACGTCCTGCTCGTTCTTCAAAAGCGCACCGTGCAGCTTGGGCAACGCGTTTTTCGGGTCGGCGCGCAGATCCTCGGGCGCGATGTCGTCGGCGACCAAGAGCCTGATCCAGTCGAGTGCCTCGGAGGTCGACGGCTTCTTCTTCAGGCCCGGCACGTCGCGGATCTCATAGAACTGGGTCAGTGCGGCGCGCACCAGGTTCTGTTTGATGCCGGGATAATGCACGTCGACGATCCTGTGCAGCGTCTCGACGTCGGGGAAGCGGATATAGTGGAAGAAGCAGCGACGCAGGAAGGCGTCCGGCAGCTCCTTCTCGTTGTTGGAGGTGATGATGACGATCGGGCGCACAGCGGCGCGGATCGTTTCGCCGGTCTCGTAGACGAAGAACTCCATTCTATCGAGTTCCTGCAACAAATCGTTGGGGAACTCGATATCGGCCTTGTCGATCTCGTCGATCAGAAGCACGACCTTCTTGCCGGCGGCGAAGGCGTCCCACAGCTTGCCGCGCTTGATATAGTTCCTGATGTCGTTGAAGCGCTCGTCGCCGAGTTGGCTGTCGCGCAGCCGCGAGACGGCGTCATACTCGTAGAGGCCCTGCTGCGCCCGTGTCGTCGACTTGACGTGCCATTCGATCAGCTCGAGGCCGAGCGCGGCCGACACTTGCCTGGCCAGTTCGGTCTTGCCGGTGCCGGGCTCGCCCTTGACCAGCAATGGCCGCTCCAGCGCGATCGCCGCGTTGACCGCCACCATTAGATCCTTATCGGCGACATAGGCCGCCGTGCCTTCGAAACGCATTCTTGCTCCTCGATTTTTGATGGCAACCGTTAGGAGACAGTCCAGCCTGTGCAAGGCGCAGCGGCGAGAACGCGGTGAAACCTTGTGCCGCGCAGCTCAGAGCCAGGATCTTGCAACGAATAAAGCCGCTGAACATGGCCGTCTCACTGGCGCTTGGTCGATCGTCGGCCTATATTGGTCGTGACGGTCTGCGCTTCCCGGCAGGAGAACATTTTCCCCGGGGCCTTGATGATCCCTAGGGAGCTGTCCCTGGGAAGACCCGTGGGTTTTCTCATACGGCGCCCACCTACTTTGTAGGTTCCCGGGATCGCTCTCTCCACCGGTTGTGTGGATCGTCACTCGACGCAAAGGATCCACTGACGCTTCGGTGGATCATGCGGTAGAAAACGTCGCTCCCAATGCTCCAATCAGATCCGACCTTTTCTACCTTGGCTCCATGACCTCTCCAAAAGAACCGAAAAGACGTCTCCGCAAGGAAGCACTCGGGCGCCGCGACGCGCTCGATCCATTCTGGCGGGTGGAAGCGGCGCTCGAAATGGCCGAGACGGCGCGGGACAGCATCGCCGTCGAGCCGGGCCAGATCGTCTCCGGCTTCTGGCCGATGCGCTCGGAAGTCGACGTCCGGCCGCTGATGTTCGCCTTGCGCGAAAAGGGGGCAAGGCTTTGCCTGCCGGCCATTCTCGACAAGACCACCATCGTCTTTCGCGAACTGGTGCGCGGCGCACCGATGATCGACATGGGGTTCGGCACCGTCGGGCCGCATGAGGAGGCCGAGGTGCTCGATCCCCACGTGATGCTGGTGCCGCTTGCGGCTTTCGACGCGCGCGGCCACCGCATCGGCTACGGCGCCGGTTACTACGACCGCGCGATCGCGCGTCTGGTCGACAAGGGGCAGCCGCCGCGGCTGATCGGCATTGCTTTCGACTGCCAGGAGGTGGCGCTGGTGCCGGACGAGCCGCATGATGTGATCATCTCGGAAATACTCACCGAGAGCGGGTTGCGCCGGTTCGCGCCGAAATTGTAGATAAGTTCCTGGACGCATGGTCTTTTCCGAAAGTCATGCAGCTTTTTGCTTCGCTGACCTTCGGTTCGGGATCATCCTTATATGAGACTTCTCTTCCTCGGCGATATGGTCGGCAAGACGGGACGCACGGCGGTGTGGGAACAACTGCCCGGCCTGATCTCGGATTTCAAACTCGACTTCGTCATCGTCAATGGCGAGAACGCCGCCGGCGGCTTCGGCATCACCGAAGAGATCTTTCGCGAGACGATCTCGGCGGGTGCCGATGTCGTCACCACCGGCAATCATGTCTGGGACCAGCGCGATGCGCTGGCTTTCGCGCCGCGCGAGGAACGGTTCCTGCGTCCATCCAATTTCCCCAAGGGCACGCCGGGGCGGGGCTCCGGCGTCTACATCGCCAGGAACGGCGCGCGCGTTCTGGTCGCCAACATCATGGGCCGGGTGTTCATGCATCCCGAACTCGACGATCCGTTCCAGGCCGGTGAGCGCGAGCTTGCCGCCTGCCCGCTCGGCGAGCAGGCCGATGCGGTGGTCATCGATTTCCATGCCGAAGCGACCTCTGAAAAAATGTGCTTTGCGCATTTCGTCGACGGCCGCGCCAGCCTGGTCGTCGGCACCCACACGCACCAGCCGACCGGCGACCACCATATCCTCAATGGCGGCACCGGCTATATCTCCGACGCCGGCATGTGCGGCGACTACGATTCTTCGCTCGGCATGGACAAGGAGGAGCCGCTCAACCGGTTTCTGTCGAAGGTGCCGAAAGGACGCTTCGAGGCGGCGACCGGCCCGGCCACATTGTGCGGCGTCGGCGTCGACATTTCGGACCGCAGCGGCCTGACCGAGCGGATTGCGCCGTTTCGCCGCGGACCGCGGCTCGAGGAAACGGCGCCATCTTTCTGGTCGTGACATTGATATCAACGCCTGCGATACCTAACTGCCGGCGACACTGCTCTAGATCGTAAGAGGGGACGACCTCCATGCAGCTCATCGAATTCCTGGCGCCACATTTCGCCTTTGTCTCCGATCCGACCGCGTGGGTCGCGTTGCTGACGCTGATCGTGCTGGAGGTCGTGCTCGGCATCGACAATCTGATCTTCATCTCGATCCTGACCAACAAATTACCGGAGGCACAAAGGGCCCGCGCGCGGCGGCTCGGCATTTCTGCCGCGCTGATCATGCGGCTGGTCCTGCTTGCCACCATCTCGATCATCGTTCAGTTGACGGCGCCGGTATTCACCGCTTTCGGCCATGGTTTTTCCTGGCGCGATCTGATCCTGATCGCCGGCGGCCTGTTCCTCGTCTGGAAGGCGACCAAGGAGATACACCACACGGTCGATCTCGAGGATCACCAGGACACGATGATGGGCGAGACGCTGCAGCTTTCGCTGGCCGGCGCGATCTTCCAGATCCTGCTGCTCGACCTCGTGTTCTCGATCGATTCGATCATCACCGCGGTCGGCATGACCGACGAGATCGCCATCATGTATATCGCCGTCATCGTGGCAGTCACGGTGATGATGCTGGCGGCCGGACCGCTCGCCAACTTCATCGCCAAGAACCCAAGCATCGTCATGCTGGCGCTGAGCTTCCTGCTGATGATCGGCATGACGCTGATCGCCGACGGCATGGGCTTCCATGTGCCCAAGGGCTACATCTACGCCGCCATGGGCTTTTCGGCGCTGGTCGAGGGCCTCAACATGCTGGCGCGACGTCGGAGAAAGGCAAAGGCAGGCGGGCATTGAGGCGAGGCGGATTGAAGCGACGGCGCGCGAAGCCGTGGGTTCTGTCTCGATCATCGCGGCCATGCAGAACCTTTGAGACGTCGGAGGGACAGCACCCCCCTCCGTCCTGCCGGACATCTCCCCCGCAAGGAGGGAGATTGGCAGCTTCGACGCTCCGCTTGTCCCGCAACGTTGACGGTTGGCGAAAGCCTCAGTGACATCCGATCTCCCCCCTTGCGGGCAGGGCTATCGCATATGAGTGATGGCATTGATGAGGTAGTCGTCATTCCAGGCGCATTTCTTGATGCGATGGCTGATAGGGA
>NZ_JAMYLQ010000053.1:0-20314 GCF_040318115.1 Mesorhizobium sp. M1312
GATTGCGGCCGACATCGCGGATATCGACGATCTGGTGCGGAACGCCCAGCCGTTTGGCGCAGATAGAGGCGAAGCCGAGTTCCTTTTGTGCCTCTGGCCGTAGTCGAACGAAAGCAGGCCAATGAGTTTCTGCTCGGTTTCCACCTTGTGAGCGAGCGAAACAGAGTCCAGTCCGCCGGAGCAGATGACGAGGGCATTCATGGGTAGAGTCCTTGTTTTGACCGGGTAAGGCTGCGACCGGAGATTTCTCTGCGCTCCCAGTACTCCACGAAGCCGGTTTTGTGAATTGGGTGGACGCGATTGAGGCGCACGTGCCTTGATCTCATGGTCCCCAACATGACTTGCACGCGACTTTGTCGCGCATCTTCGACCGCTGGTGGCTGCGGCCGGCACTGCATATAGGCGGATAGACGATACAGAAATCAGCCGGCGACCAGGGCAGGGATTAAGGGGACCGCCAAACCGTTGGCTAAAGATCAATCCTCATGTTGATTACGCCTTCAATCGGCACCAAAGGTTTGCGCGTAGATCGCCTCGATCCGCCCTGCCTCGTCATTGGTCAGCGCGGCGAATTCCTTTTCGCGGGCGCGGCTCGACAGGTGGCCACCATTCTGGTGAAGGAAACGGAAGAGCAACTCGATCAGCCGCTCGGGCATGTTGATAAAGGCATCCACCTGTTGGCGGAATTGATCGTAGCGCTGCAGAAAAGCGGTTTCATTGGGAAGGTCCCGCTCGATCGTCCTGTGAACGCAGGCATATAGGAATTCGGCGTGCGGGGTTGCATCGAAGAATCGGTAGAAATCCCCGGTGTCATTCAGCACCCGGACGTTGAATTGCTGCGTTGGTTCCCACTCGACCAATGGCAGAAGGCGCTGCGAGTAGCTCTCGAGCACGCGTCTGTACTCGTCGATCTGGTCCAGGATCGCGGCCGAGACGGGAAACACCACCCCCGGCGGATTGAAGCGGTGCATGGCAAGGACATGGTGGATCAGGTAGCGGTGAATGCGGCCGTTTCCGTCCTCAAACGGATGGATGTAGACAAAGCCGAAGGCGAGGATTGCGGCGGCGATGACGGCATCAAGGTTTTGCGCAGGGCCTTGATCGAAAGCCGCCATCCCATCGATGAGCCGCGGCAGGTCGTCAGGTCGAGCGCTGATGTGGTCGGGCAGGGGCAGGAGGTTGTCTCGGTCATGCTCACCGACGAAGCCTCCTTCTTTTCGCAAGCCAAGTCTCACGAAACGGGCGTCGCCGAGTACAATTCTTTGCAGACGCAGCAGCTCATCGCGATCGATCGGTTGGCGGCCGGCTTCGCCGATGGCGCGGCCCCAGCGTTGGATGCGGTCTTGCGGCGGGTGCTCGCCCTCGATCGCGTAGCTTGATCGCGAGTCCTTGAGCAAAAGAAAGGCGGCGGTCCGAGCAAGGAGGTCGTGGGGCACGTCTGCTATGATTGCCGCCGCGCGCCGCGGCAGTTCAAGGCTGATGAATGCTTCGAGAGTCTTGGTGCGGAATACGAGTGGGCAGAAATCAGGCGTGCCGGGAAGATTGTCCCTTACGCGGTAGCGCGAAGCGGTTCTCTCGGATCCGGACCACTGCAGCTCGGGATCGACAACCGGAACGTAGCGCCCGGCATCCGCGTCGGGTAGATCGAGCCGCGCGCCCATCAACCATTCATATAGAAACCAGATGCGGCGGGCATAACTGCCGGTAGGGCTTTCACGCACCAGCGCCTCGATCGGTGCGGGACCTGTCACCTGGAACAGCCGCTTGAGGACGGCAAGGTCGAGCCCCTCGTATTTGAGCGCGAAGGTCAGGTGGCCATCGAGGGTTGGGTGTGGCGCATGGCGGGGCGTCATGATCCGCCAACCATCCCGTTCGGTAATGCGGTGATGGTCGCCTGTGGCCGATAATGTCCGTGGCAAGGGCACAGCGAGCTCGTAGGCTCCGATCAGGGCGCTATACCCGGCCGGCGTCGCCGTCTCAGGAAGGCGGATTTCCTGAAAAACGATAACAGGACCTGAAAAATGGTTCCAATGCGCCGCAGCCATGAATTTGGACCCTTACGTGAATTTCAAGCCGAAAAACTACCAAGAATGATCCTACTGCATGACAATTGATTTCTCAAGACCGTTTCGGGCGAAAAACGATTCCTAAAATTCCGCGGCCAGCTTTTAGCGCTGCGCGGCCGGGAGACCCGCTTGGCCTACAACTCGCCGCAGAAACTGCACCTGCCAGTGCGCTTCGCGCCCACCTCCGGTGGCATCGCCACGCAATCGTCCTGTCGCCATCGCTCGATAAACAACTCGCCAGTCAAAGTCGTTGGCGTCGTTCGCGGGAGCGGCGTGGATTGGAATTTCGGAAGGAAGCGTGGGCTTGGATTGTAAGTGAGCCGAACCATTGCTGTGGTTCGATTACCTTACACCTTCATTGCAGCAGGCGAGCCTAACCCGGCCCGACCACTGCGAGATCCTCGTGACGGGCAGTCGGCCGGGCTTGTTCTATGAGATAGACCCGCTGCAGGCGCAGCAGGACTTCCCTTGGCTACTTTGAGGATGTTCAAAGCCCAGCGGGAGCGCTCGAAATCTAACCATTGATGAGCTGATTGGCGACTTACGGATTCATTAATGTGGCAGCATCCGCACCGACACAGACGAAAACCCGCCACTCTCGAGGGCGAGAGCGGCGGGCTTTCTGCAGAGCTACTCGAACAGAATACGCGTTCCCACTAACATTAGCTGCAGATAATTAAAGTCGCATTAACATGCAAAATTTGGGCGTCTAAATCGATCCGAGTGCAGGATGCCGCGCGCCCGGACGTTCGGGGCCTAAATTGCCGTGGTGGTCAAATTTACAAACCATCAGCTATCAGAAAATCTGTGCTTGACGTTACGTAAGGTCACGTGTTTTTCGCCACGCAGGAGCGACTTCCAGTCTCGTTCCATGGCGACGAAAATGAGGGGCAGCGATGGTGGCTGGCGAACCAAACGACGTGCGCGTCAAGCGTTGCGGTGGGGGATGGGCCGTTCATATTATGGAGGGCGGTAAGCTGACGGTTCATCGGTTCAGGACACAGTGTCCCGCCGAGAATTTCGCCGATGACCAACGCGCCAGGCTCGGCCTCGCCAGCAGGCCACCCATTGACGAACGCTGATGTCTGCGCCGGATTTGGGCAGACGTTGGACGGCTGGCGCGCCTTTGGCGCCGGCGGAAAAAACACATCGCCGAAAGGCCATTTACAATGCTGCTTGCGGCTGACACGGCAGGCCATGAAAAGCCAGATCGTCAAGAACCCGGCCCACCGCGCTCGAAAAGCAGCATGAATTTGCAGGCCGCCGCAACTGACTTCAGACAGGGGTCGAGCCGCATGGCTGTTGGCTCAACCGTGGAGATGCGGATATTGCGCGATCGCACGAAGGACCGCCGTGGCTAACGGCACGGCGGGCCTCTGCGAAGCTGGTCCTCTCTTCAGCGCCGGGCGAGTTGCAACGGGACGAAGAGACCGTCTCAGATGTGCGGCGCAAGTCACGCCCCGGAGACCAAGGCAGGGATCGCCAAAGCTTCATTCGCCTCGTCAAGAATGGAGAAACTGTAACGGCCATCGGCGTCGAGATCGACGGAGTAGCTCAGGCGGTCGAGTATGTTGTTGTCCTGGTCGAACGTAACGATCCGCGGCTTCAGAGAGGTGATATGCGCTTCGTCCAGGTAGATGGAGTTGCAGACAATGATCTGGTCGTCCGGCTGGCAGGTGCGGGCAGCCGCTCCGTTTAGAATACAGCATCGTGAGCCACGTTCGCCCAGAATGACATAGGTCGAAATCCGCGCCCCGGAATTCCTGTTCCATATCTCGACGAATTCCATGGGCAGGATTCCTGCTTCTTCGCAGTGGTCAGGGTCGAGCGTTATGGAACCGTGGTAGTTGAGGTTTGCTTCGGTGACGTGGATGCCGTGCAGCTTGCCGGCGACTAGTTTTCGCATTGGTCTGGTGTCCCTATTCATCATCAAAGGTAAATCTTGGCATCCGGACCTCGCCGCTAAATTCCGACGACGAGGGCGCCGCCACTCAGGCCCGCACCGGCCGCCGCCAGCAGGATTTTCTCGCCCGGTCGAAACGGCTCCGTTTGATGGGCGAGCGACAGAGAAAGTGGGATCGTCGCGGCGGAAGAGTTGCCGTAATCGACGATGGTCTTGACGATTGCTTGATCCGCAATGCCGAGGTTTCGCCCGACCGCATCAAAGATGCGGGCGTTGGCCTGATGCGGCACAAACCGATCGATGTCTTGCGGCTGCATCCGGGCTGCGGCCAATGCGTCCCGCGAGCAGGCGGTCATCATCTCGACGGCCTTGCCGAACACCTCACGGCCGTCGGTGATCGTCATCCGGGTTTCCCCGAGGTCGAGGTCGCCATGGAACGGCTTGTTGCTTCCGCCGGCCGGGATCTGGATCAGCCCGTAGCGCGAGCCGTCGGAATCCACCGATGCGCCGAGAATGCCGCTGTCCGGGTCATTGCAGGGACCAATCACCACGGCGCCGGCGGCATCGGCAAACAGCACGGCACTGGCGCGCTCGGCCGGATTGATGCGGCGGCTGAGGATGTTGGCGGCAATGACAAGGCTCGCCTTGCCGTGTAGGCGGGTGAATCCGTCCGCGAACATCAGCGCATAGATGAATCCGGCGCAGGCGCCGGTCAGATCGACCGCGCCCGCACGCCCCAGCCCAAGCCGATGCGCGACCAGCGGCGCACTGGGTGGCAGCAGGTGATCGGGTGTCGAGGTGGCAAGCAACAAAAGACCGATGTCGGCACGGTCGATGCCGGCGCTCGCCAGCGCCATGTCGCCGGCTTGCGCGGCAAGGCCAGACAGCGTGTCTTCGTCTGTTGCCCAGAAGCGCGACCGTATCCCGGTGCGCCGCTCGATCCAGCCCGGCTCGAGCCCGAGATTGCTCTCAATCTCGGCATTCGCCACCTTGCGCGCCGGCGCATGGTGGCCAAACCCGAGAATGCGCGACGATGCGCTCATGGTTTCGCGCCGAAGCGCTCGCCGGCCTCCGCGATGGCGTCATAGAGTCCGCTAAGTTCGTCGCCGGTGATGCAATAGGGCGGCAGAAGATAGAGGACATTGCCGAGCGGGCGCACGAGCAGCCCGCGCTCGAGGAAGAATGCGCGCAGCTTCGGCCCGATCTCGGCCAGATAGCCGGCTGAGCCGGCGCGCAGGTCGAGGGCGGTGATCGTGCCGGTCGCCCGGCAGTCGGTGAAGAAGGGATTGTCGCGAAAGCGCCGAAGCCCAGCGACCTGCATCGCGCTCAAGGCGTCGATCCGCCCGGCCACGGGCTCGTCCTGCCAGATCTCGACGTTGGCGAGTGCTGCCGCGCAGGCAATCGGATTGGCGGTGTAGGAACTCGAATGGAAAAATGTCTTCTTCCGATCGTCGGAATAGTGGGCCTGGAAGATGGCGTCGGTGGCGAGCGTGGCGGCTAACGGGATAGTGCCGCCGGTCAGGCCCTTCGAGGTACACAATATGTCCGGAGAGATGGATGCCTGCTCGCAGGCGAACATGGTCCCGGTGCGTCCCCAGCCGGTCATCACCTCGTCGGCGATCAGCAGCGTGCCGGAGGTCTCGGCGATCTTCTTCAATTCGGAGACAACCCAGGCCGGATACATCAGCATGCCGCCGGCTCCGAGCACGAGCGGCTCGACGATCAGTGCGGCTGCGCGCCGGTCGCGGCTGACGGCCTCGAAACGATCCAGCGTCTCTTGTTCGCGTCCCGGGGCTGGGAAGGGGATGGTGTCGACCTCGAACAGCAAAGGTTCGTAGGCGACGTTGAATACGCTGCGGGCACCAACGCTCATCGTCCCGATGGTGTCGCCATGATAGCTGTGCTCCATGACGACGATGCGCGAGCGCGGCGCGCCGGTGTTGCGGAAATAGCCTAGCGCCATCTTCAACGCGACCTCGACGGAGGTCGAGCCGCTGTCGGAATAGAATACCCAGTCGAGGCCGGCGGGAGCGAGACCGACAAGCGCCTTGGCCAGGCGTTCGGCCGGCTCGTGCGTGAAGCCGGCGAAGATGATCTGGTCGAGGCTCGACGCGGTTGTCTCTATCGCCTTCATGATGCGGGGATGGCGGTGGCCATGGGTGACGACCCACCAGGAGGAGATCGCGTCCAGGATGCGCGTGCCGCCAGCCTTTTGGAGATAGGCGCCTTCGGTCCGGACGATTTCAGGGATCGCCGGCTCAAGCGCGTGCTGGGTAAAGGGATGCCAGATATGGGACTGCGACATCAGTGATCTCCCGTGCACGAGGCGAAGGCGAAGCCGGCAATCATTGCGTCTCGCAGCGTTTTGTCCGTCAGCGGGTCGAGATACGCCAGCCTGCCGAGCTGCGGAACACCGCCCATTTCCACGATTGTCCGTTGCGTATCGGCCATCTCATCGCCGATGAAGGCGATGCCGGCCAGCGGGATGGAGCGAGCCCTGAGGGCCTCGATCGACAGCAGCGTGTGGTTGATGGTGCCGAGCGTGGTGCGGGCACACAAAATGACCGGCAGCCGCCACTCAGCGAAGATGTCGATGAAGCTTGTGCGCCGGTTGAGCGGCACCATCAGCCCACCGGCGCCCTCGATGACGAGGGGCGTCGGCAGGACGGGAAAAGTAAGATCGGCAGCCTTGATCGCGACGCCGTCGATCTCGGCCGAACGATCCGGCGACAGCGCGCTCTTCAAGCGGTAGGCTTCCGGCAGCACGCGCTCCGAGGGCAAGCCGGCAAGCCGGGCGACCACTTCGCTGTCGGTTTCGCCGTCGAGGCCCGATTGCACCGGTTTCCAGTAGAAACCGTCGAGCAGGCCGGCGAGCCCGGCCGCAAACACGGTCTTGCCAATTCCGGTGTCGGTTCCGGTGATGACGATGCGTTGGGTCATGCCGCCCCCGGTCATGTTTGGGCCAACACCTCAACGAGCGCTTCGACCATGGCAGAAATATCGGCTTCGTCGACGTTGAGCGTCAGTGAGATGCGCAGGCGCGACGTACCCTCCGGCACCGTCGGCGGGCGAATGCCGCGTATGTCGAAGCCGCGGGCCTGCAGGGCCGCCGCCACCGTCATGGTGCGCCTGACGTCGCCGAGGACAAATGGCTGGATCTGCGAGCCGCTGGGTACGACACCGCAGCGCTCCGCCAATTGTCGGCCGGCGAAGGCAACGCGATCCTGCAGCTGAACGCGGCGCAGCGGCTCGTCGGACAGGATGGCCAGCGCTTCGCGCGCCGCGACCGCCATCAGCGGCGATGGCGCGGTGGCGTAGATGAATGGCCGGCATCGGTTGACAAGATAGTCGCACAGCGTTCCCGGTCCGGTGACGAGTGCGCCGGACGCGCCGAGCGCCTTGCCGCAGGTATGGAGCGCGACGATGTTGTCGCGGCCCTCGAATGCGGCGGCCAGCCCCCGGCCGTCCGGTCCCCAGACGCCGGTGGCATGCGCCTCGTCGACGACGATGAATGCCTCGTGCCGATCGGCAAGCGCGACCAGGTCCTCCATCGGCGCGCGGTCGCCATCCATGCTGTAGAGGCTTTCGACCGCGATCCAGATGCGGCCGATGCCGCCTTCGGCGCGCCAGCGCGTAATCGCATCCTCGAAAGCATAGACGTCGTTATGCGCGGCAAGCACGAACTGGGCGCGTCCGGCCTGCGCGCCCTCATGCATGCTGGCATGAGCAAGCTCGTCGAGGACCAGCAGGTCGCCCTTCTGCGGCAGCGCGGTCAGGAGAGCGAAGTTTGCGATGTAGCCGCTGCCGAAAAACAGCGCGCGCTCGCTCCTGAAAAACACCGCTGCGTCCGCCTCCACTTGCCCATGCTCCGGCGCATTGCCGCGCAACAGCCGCGATCCGGTGGCGCCAACCGGCGTGCCCCGCGCGATCGCCGCCGCAACCGCATCGCCCAGTCTCTTGGAAGCGGCAAGCCCGAGATAGTCGTTCGACGAGAAGTCGAGCCCGGCGCGCGGCGACAGCGTCCGCAACCGGTCCTTGCGCGCCAGCCCCTGCAAGGTCGCGTCATAGCGGGCAAGCGGTGCCCCGTTCATTACGCCTCGAGTTCCATCGGCTCGATGCCGAGGCGCCGGAACAGCTGAGTATCCTTGTCCTCGCCCGGATTGTCCGCGGTCAGCAGCGTGTCACCGACGAAGATCGAGTTGGCACCGGCAAAGAAGCACAACGCCTGCATCTCGTCGGTCATGGCGGTGCGGCCGGCGGAAAGACGCACATGCGAATTCGGCATCATGATGCGGGCCAGCGCGATCACGCGCACGAACTCGATCGGCTCGATAGGCTTGGCCTCTGCAAGCGGGGTGCCGGCGATCGGGATCAGCATGTTGATTGGAACGCTTTCGGGATGCTCCGGCAGATTGGCCAGCGTGACCAGCATGTCGATCCGGTCGATTGTCTCCTCGCCCATGCCAACAATACCGCCGCAGCAGACCTTGATGCCGCTGTCGCGGACATTGGCGAGCGTGTCCAGCCGGTCGGCAAAGCTGCGTGTGCTGATGATCTCGCTGTAATAGCGTTCCGACGTATCGATGTTGTGGTTGTAGTAGTCTAGACCAGCCTGCTTCAGACGAGCGGCTTGCTCAAGATCGAGCATGCCGAGCGTCATGCAGGTCTCCATGCCCAACGCCTTGACGCCCTCGACCATCGCCACCACCGCGTCCATGTCGCGTGCCTTGGGATTTTTCCAGGCAGCGCCCATGCAATAGCGGGTCGCGCCAGCGTCACGTGCCTTGGTCGCCTCGGCTATGACGCGCTTGACCTCCATCAGCTTCGACGCCTTCAGACCGCTTTCGTGATGCGCGGACTGGCTGCAATAGCCGCAATCCTCAGGGCACCCGCCGGTCTTGATGCTGAGGAGCCGGCTGAGCTGGACCTTGTTGGGATCGAAATTCTGGCGGTGAACGGTTTGCGCCCGAAACAGCAGATCATTGAAAGGCGCGTCGTGGATCGCCTGGGCTTCTTTCAGGGTCCACATCCGGCCACCTTCGAAGGATTGAGCTTCAGGCAGGGCTTTTTCCGAAATTGCTGCGCGCATTTTCTTCCTGTTCCTTGCGTTGCGGCGACACGTGCGCCTTTGGACTGGCGGGCACGGTCGAGAGAAGCTGGATAGGCCAGATGGTCAGCCTCGATGATCAAGGCTCGCGATAGTCGAGGCCGATATCGAGGATCGGCGCACTGTGAGTCAACCAGCCGATGGAGATCAGGTCGACACCGGTCGCGGCGATGGCTGGCGCAGTCGCGGCCGTGATCCTGCCCGATGCCTCGGTGATCGCCCGGCCGGCAACCATCACCACTGCCTCGTGCAATTCGTCAAGCGACATGTTGTCCAGCAGCACGGCATCGGGGGCAAGCGCCAGCGCCTCTTCCAGCTGGGCCAGCGTATCGACCTCGACTTCGATCTTGACGAGATGGCCGATGCTGCTCCGTGCCCGCTCTAGCGCGGCGCGAATACCGCCGGCGATTGCGATATGGTTGTCCTTGATCAGGATGGCGTCGTCGAGGCCGAAGCGGTGATTGGAGCCCCCACCGGCGCGCACGGCGTATTTTTCCAGCGCCCGCAATCCGGGCGTCGTCTTGCGCGTGCAGACGATCTTCGCCCCATGTCCGCGAACCGCGGTGACGATCGATGCGGCTGCCGTGGCGACACCACTCAGATGGCAAAGAAAATTGAGTGCCGTCCGTTCGGCAGTGAGAATGGCCCGGGCCGGACCAACCACGGACGCAATCACCTCCCCTTTCGCTACGTCGCTGCCGTCCGCTCGCGCCACGGAGATTTCGACGTCAGTATCAATCAGGCGAAAAGCAAGGATCGCCAGATCGAGGCCGGCAACAACTCCCGATTGGCGCGCCGCCAGCACGGTCTTCGCATGGTGTTCCTTCGGCACGACAGCGTCCGTGGTCACGTCGCCGGCTCTGCCAAGGTCTTCTAGAAGAGCTGCCCGGACAAGCGGCTCCAGCATGACCGTGGGAAGTGGTGCAAGCTTCATCACCTGGCCTCCTCAAGGCTCGAGACGTGTGCGAGTTCCCGAGCCGCCGCCAGGGCATCGGCGAGAGTGAGTTCGCAACGTCTGGCAATGGCTTCACGATGGGGAAAGTCGGCGCGGTAGTGGGCGCCCCGGCTTTCTTTGCGTGACAAGGCGGCGATCGTCATCATCAACCCGACAGCCGCGGGATCCGATGCCGCGTCGTTGGCCTCGGCGAGCGGCAACAAATCGCGTGCAGTTGCTTTCAAGACCTCGCCGTCCCGCACGATGGCGAGCGCTCGCGACAGGAGAGGGCGCACGGTCCTTGGATCGGGCGAGGGGTAATCGTTTGTAGTTGCGGGCCTTGTTCGCAAGACAGGGGTTCCTCCCAGGCTTTCAGCGACCCAGCGCGCGCAAACCACGGCTTCGGTCAGCGAGTTGCTGGCAAGCCGGTTGGCGCCGTGCAATCCCGTCGAGGCGACTTCGCCGCAAGCCCAAAGTCCTGAAACAGAAGTGCGACCGGCGCCATCCACGGCGACACCACCCATGTGATAGTGCTGGGCGGGGCGGATGGGAATGAGGTCATGCGCCGGATCGATGCCGACATCGCGGCAGGCTGCCGCGATCGTCGGAAACTGCCGCGCGAATGTCGTGCCGGGCTTCTCTCGCGCATCGAGAAAGACACGGTGGCCGTTCGAAAGATGTTTCCAGATTGCTCGCGCTACAACGTCGCGCGGCGCGAGCTCGGCACCTTGTAAGCCTTCCAGGAAGCGCTGGCCGGTTTCATCGACGATCTCAGCGCCTTCGCCGCGAACCGCTTCACTGATGAGCTGCATTGGACGGTCCGGCCCGTCGAGCGCCGTCGGGTGGAATTGGATGAATTCCAGATCGGCAAGGACAGCGCCTGCGCGCGCTGCAAGCGCCAGGCCTTGTCCGCAACTGCCCAAAGGATTGGTGGTGTCGAAAAACAGCCCGCCAATCCCGCCGGTCGCGAGGACGACCCGACGCGTGTCGAAAAATACGGGGCCCATCGAACAGCTTGCCCAGACGCCCCGGACCGTATTGTCCTCCACCGCCAGCCGTCGCGCCTCCACGCCTTCCACGACCACGATCGACCGAGTGGAACGCGCGACCGCGACAAGGGCACGCATGACCTCGCGTCCGCTGCCGTCGCCGCCGGCACGAACGATACGCCGTCGGCCGTGCGCGGCCTCTAGCCCAAGGCGCATTGTCCCTGCCGGCGTGCGGTCGAAACGGACCCCGAAGCCCTCCAGCGTCGTAATCGCGCCGGGCGCCGCGTGCAGAATTCGGCCTGCCATTTCCGGGTCGCACAGTCCGTCGCCGGCGGCGAGCGTGTCGGCCAGGTGTAGCGCCGGTTCATCGTCATTGCCGAGGCTGGCAGCCAGGCCGCCCTGTGCCCACGTGCTCGAAGCGTCGGCTCCCAGCGGCGTCCTCGACAGAAGAAGCACCGGTTCGGGCGCCAGATGAAGCGCGGTCATCAGCCCGGCTATGCCGCCGCCGATAATAATGGGTCTGCCGAAGAAGCTGCGGACGTCCGCGTTCATACAGCCAGCATCCGCTCGACGGCGAGCCGTGCCCGGCCGGCGATCTCGGGATCGATGCTCACGACATGCCGGTTTTGCTCTAGGGCCTCGCGGATGTTGGCGAGTGTGATGCGCTTCATATGTGGGCACAAATTGCAGGGCCGGATGAACTCGAGCTCCGGATGCTGGAGCGCGACATTGTCGCTCATCGAGCATTCCGTCAGCAGCACGACGCGAGGCGGTTTTTGTCGTTCGACATAGTCGGACATGGCAGCGGTCGACCCGGAAAAATCGGCTTCAGACACCACGTCTGGCGGGCATTCGGGATGCGCGAGCACAATCACACCGGGATGGCTTTCGCGCAACTCTCTGATGTCGGCTGGCGTGAAGCGCTCATGCACCTCGCAACGCCCTTTCCAGGCGATGATCTGCACGTCGGTCTGGGCGGCGATGTTCTGGGCCAGGTACTCGTCCGGGAGCATGATGACTCGAGAAACACCGAGCGACTCGACGACGGTTTTCGCATTGCCCGAGGTACAACAGATATCGGACTCGGCCTTCACCTCGGCCGATGTGTTGACATATGTGACGACCGGCACGCTCGGATAGCGTTGCCGCAGCAGGCGAATGTCCTCGGCCGTGATCGAGTCGGCCAGCGAACAGCCTGCGCGCAGATCCGGAATGAGCACCGTCTTTTGCGGATTGAGCAGCTTCGCCGTCTCGGCCATGAAATGCACGCCGGCAAGCACGATGACATCGGCTTCGGTCGACATCGCCTGGCGGGCCAGCGCCAGGCTGTCGCCGACGATGTCGGCAACGCAGTGGAAGATCTCGGGCGTTTGATAGTTGTGCGCCAGGATGACGGCGTTGCGCTGTCGCTTGAGGTCGAGAATGGCCTCGATGTCCTCGGCAAATACCGGCCATTCGATCGAGGGGATAAAGCGGCGAACGCGGTCGTACAGCGACGCGCCTGAAGGCAGGATGGCGCTCATAGAGCCTCCAGTTATAGTCTAAGAGAATATAAGGCCTATATATTCTTTATGACTATAAGGATGTCAAGCCCGCATAAGCGGCAATTTTGTCCCGGCCACCGGCCTCTCATCGAGAATGTCGTGGCGGAAGCGGTAGAGCTGCGCCGGTCGGCCGCCGGTTTCGGCGGTCGTCTCCCCGGTTTTCTCCACCAGCTCTTGTTGCTCTATGAGCCGGCGAAAGTTCGGCTTGTTGATGAGCCTGCCGGAGAGCGCTTCCACGGTTCGCTGCAGCTGCAGAAGCGTAAAGAGTGGCGGCATCAGCTCGAACACGACGGGCCGATATTTGATCTTGGAGCGCAGCCGCGCAATAGCCGTTGCCAGGATGCGGCGGTGATCGGCAATCATCGATTTGCCCGCTACCGGAGTGGGTGCGGCTGAAGGTCCGCCACGTACCGCTTCCTCCACAAGCGCCGCCTCGTAGAGAAGTTCATAACGCTGCAGCGCGAACTCTTCGTTCCATGACCGGTCGTCGAAGCCGAAGGCAACAGCCGTGCGCCGCCGGCGATCGAGCCGCATGGCTTTCTCGTCAGCGCTATCCGCCCATTCCCTTAGGCGCGGTCGCAAATCTTCCAGCACCGCCGCCGGCGCGCCGGAGCGGTGATCCTCCCATGGAAAATAGTCGTACCAGCTTGCCCAGGATCGCTTGGCTGCGGCGCCCGCATCGTCGATCTGCGTAAGCGCGAGATAGCTGATCGAGATCACGCGCTCCTCGGCGCCAATCCGGTCGCGATCGGCGAAGGTGTAGAGCTGTTCGATATAGCCGAGCGGGTGGCCGGTCTGTTGTTCGACCCATCCCCTGAGGCCGGACTGCAGCGAACGGTGAGCGAGTTCGAACGGACCTGACGGTAGGGCGTTTGCCTGCGGGATGGTTAGAACGCAGGGGACGCTGTTGTTCATGGCGACGACGACGGCGATCAGGTCCGCCTTGACGTTGTTACCCTTGCCTCCAGATCTGCGTTGCCTAGTCGGCTTTTCCTGATGGTCCATGATCGCTGATCTGGCGGCTGGATTCCGCTGCGGAAGCAGCTGAACCGATTTAGATTGGTTTTCCACGATAATTGTCGGTGCGTCAACCTCACGACCGTGGGCGTGCACGAGACGCCTACATTCGAGCGCGATGCCATGGCCCCTCTACGAAAGGCAGAGTGCCGAGTAGGTGGGGGCGTTACTGCCCCCACCCCTCACAGACCCGGACGAGCAGTTTTCCCGCATCCGGTTCCTCATGGTAGAGTTTCGCTCACGGTGGCAAACGAATAAAGAATCCTGGCTGGCGGCAGCGGATGGCGTTTCAGGATTTAGTTAAGGCGGATCCATCGGAACACGCTTTGACGATCTCGCCGAGATAGCCATTTCTGCCATATCCTCACGACCTGGTGGGCGAACCATCGCAATCGCCGAGCATTTCCCCCGACGCCATAATAGGCGAAGTGGCCCGCATCATGGACGAGAGATGGCGATGCTGATCGCGGATCGACCATTTCCGGTGTTTCCGGCACCAGTCACTTACGGCAGCCAGCGCACGAGCAAAACGGCCCTTGGCCGTGACTTGCATCACCATGTCGTTGCCTCTGCGCGACCGTCCCCACACATGAGTCAGGCCGAGAAAGTCGAAGTTGGTGCCATCCGTCTCCGGATGCCGTGTGCTCTCCGTCGTTCGCGGGCGAAGTCGACGAGACGCGTCTTGTCGGGGTGGAGCGTAAGCCCGAACCGTCCAAGACGTTTGTCCAGCACTGCCAGGACACGCTGTGCGTCGACGATGCTGTCGAACGCCATGAGCGCATCGTCAGCGTAGCGGGCAATGGTACAGCCCCCCGCGGAGCCGCGGCCGCACCTCGGTCTCGAACCATTCGTCCAGCACGTGGTGCAGGAAGATATTCGAGAGGCAGGGCGAGACCACGCCTCCTTGCGGGGATTCTTCGGCCGTTCGGCGCAGAAGACCGCCTTCGACGGCTCCTGCGTTCAGCCATTTATCGATCATCCGTCCGATGACGCCGTCCGTGACTCGCTGGTCGAGGAACGCCCGGAGGTGAGAGTGCGGAATCGAGTCGAAGTACTTCTGTATATCGAGATCGATCACCCGATAGAGCCGCTTTGCCCACAGCACGTTCTGCATATTGCGGAGCGCCTGATGGGCCGAGCGGCCCGGTCGGAACCCATACGAGCAGGGGCAGAAATCCTCCTCATAGACGGTCTCCAGCATCATCGTAATGGCGCGTTGCGCCACCTTGTCCTCGAAGGTCGGAATGCCGAGCATCCTTTGCGACCCATCCGCCTTGGGTATATAGGCCCGCCGGACCGGCGGCGCACGATATCGGCCGAACTTGATGCGCTCCAGGAGGTCCAGAAGTCTGGTCTCCAGGTTCACCTCACAGTCCGCCGCCGTGACGCCGTCGATGCCAGGGGCACCATCCTTGCGGGTCAGCCGGTAGGCCTCATCCAGTCCAGATCGATGACATGGTGGAGCGAGCACAGCGCCACACCCCGTTTCGTCCTCGCCAGTTCGGCTATCCGTTGTCGGTTCGTAGACAGGTTTCCGGTCTCGCGACGGCAGCAGCGGCCGCGTGATGTTTTTCGGCCCCTCGCGGTTATGTACCAGCCCGCCGGTCAAGCAGCAAGGAAGGCGTACGTGCCGCGCGCCACATCGCGGCTCATATCGAGAAGCCTGCCTGCATAGTCGCAGTCTGCAGCGCCAGTCTGCTCTCTTGTCGCGCGTCGGGCAGTTGGCGCGGAGCAGGTAGCCCTTTGATAGCGCATGGAGGGGCTTGCCCTTCGGGTGGTCGGCGAGATGGCGCCTAGCGTGCGCGGAAAGTCTTTTCTCGCCCGAGATCGAGGCATTCCCGCTGGATGGCGGGCCGCGCGGTCATGTGCGACTTTTGTTCAGTAACTTGCCCACGAAATGGGACGCCCGAAACGATCCGATGATGCACTGCGGATCGATACCCCGCCAGCCTACCAGCAATCAGCCGCCAGATCGACATTGCGCCAGTTCGGCCGACAGGCGCGGCGCGGGTACACCATGACACGCCATCCTTCAATCCGTCAGGGTCATCCTCTTTGAAGCGAATGCGCCAAGTCCCGCAGCCGTGCCAATAGTCGTTGGACTTTTCGCCGCCCCGCCGCACGCCCGGTTCGTTGACCATAACCTTGCAGGCCAGGCGCTAATGCCGCCGCAGGACAATCCTAGCCGCCATTCGGCTTGATGATCAGCTGAAAGTGGGTCACCAGATAGGGCAGATCAACGTTAGAGTCATTGATGGGGATGCCAACGTCGCGGCCCTCAGTCTTATTCGACTCGATACCTCGCATGATGCTCAAAGCTCCTTTGTTTGAATTCGTTATTGGACGATCCGATTCCTAGCCGATGCGGCATTCGGTGCTGTTGTCGGAGTCACGGCCACCAGTCTCGCCCCAGCATCTGTTGAAAACTATTGTGATGTTGCTGCCGTAAAGCGCCGGGTCGAGACCGTTGGTCGCGTCACAGCCCGGGTCCCTTTGCACTCGATACGATAACCCCAACCTTCTGCCGCCTCCCGGCGCGATGCGGCTGCCGCCGCGACCAAGGTCCGAGAGAGTAGATCCGGAGAAAGTGCCTATGATATGCCTGCGGGCTTCGAACCCGGCAGGCAGTTTCAAGCAACTACAAGTTGTTCAACGTGTCGACAGCTTTCTCCGCGCCATAGGTTCGCTCATGAGGCACGAACAATGCGATCGTGTGCAGCAGCTGAGACCTATTGGCCATTAACGAAAAATGTTAAGTCACTAGAGGACAAGTAGAGGAAAAATACTTGAAAATTGTTCAGCGTGCTCAATCTCAAGACACCTATCAATAATTCTATCGACTTGGGCTTCAGATAGCTTTCCTTTCGCGCAAAGCAAGAATTTCTTGCGCAAATCATCGTCTGTCATCGGATTGCTAGGATCTCCCTTCAGATCTTGGGGGCCAATGCGTTGGTACAGCTCTCGTCCATCTCGCGTCCGGATCCGCACTTCGGCGGCCGGTAGATTGGCATCGAACTCAGGACCATGTACAAGTTCCACGCGATCGATCAAACTCCGCACTCGCGGATCGGTGAAGTTGTTCTCTTCGTAAATTCGCGGGGTGATATCTCCGTGCAGCACCGCCATCGCCGTAAGAAAGTAAGAGCTATGGTCGGCAGATTCCTTATTTCTCGGGTATTTTTTTACTAAATCCCCAGTGTGTACGACCGCGCGTTTATTGGTGCGAATGATGATTTTCTTGATGTCGTCGGGGCTAAGATTATGGTTGCGAACCAAGGTCGTCGTTGCTTCCAGGTGGCCTAGCGTGGTTGACTCCGCCGGCACGTTCTTGATCTCTACCCTTGAAATAAACCACCGGTCGCCCAAAGATTTTGGCAGATAACTTTCTGAGCTACCAAGGATTGTATGACCGAAGCCCTTAATCCCCTCAATAATTCGCTCCGGACCTGTAAATCCCTTGGCGGCTAATTGACACGCGAACAAACCCATTTCTGAAAGTACGCCGTCGGCGATATTCTTCGTCATTACATACTCTTCTCCCGTGGCGTCCAGAATATCAAGGCCGACCGAGAGACTTCCCGCAATCCCCATAGCATTCGCTATTTGCTCGGCATTCAGCCCCATAAGCCGGCCAGCAATTGCCGCCCCCACATAAGGGTGTAGCGAGCCATGATGAAAGCCCCGGGCCTCGAGCGAAATCGTGAGGGCTTCGAGCATGCAGCCGTAGACTTGATAACCGGCGACTAGAGCTTCTAGAAATTCTTTGCCAGAAGCGCCAACTAGCTCGCTGACCGCGATAGCAGTCGGCAACGAACCGCTTGGATGTCCGCCGGCAACGTCTCCCGCTACGAGCGATATTGCGACCGTATCGTTGTAGTCGAGAAAACGCATCATTCCTTGATTAGCGAGTATGGCTCCCCGCAATGGCACACGCGTGTTCTCGCCCAAAATCGTAGCCTGCGCCGGCCCTTGCATCTCATGGGCGAAATCGCGGCAGATACGCCCGGTGGGGCTATTAAAGCCCCCCACAATACAAGCAAAAGCGTCAATAAGTAGATGTTTTGAATGGCGAGCGATATCATCGGGTAATTTATTAAAATCTACCGCAAGCGCTACTTCGGCGAGATCACGCGCTACACTCATTTCCAACTCCTTTTGGGCATATTCATTTCCTGACCATGTGAATCCGCTAGGGCGGCGTCGCGCCTTCTGACGTGATAGGGCGCTTGGAGTCGCTACCGAACGGTCGAGGCGGAAGCGGGACTCGGGCCCGACATTATCGCCAACACACATGAAGTATTGAATGGTTTCTACGTCGACAGCCAATCTAAATGTAGAGTTACAGCATGGAGTCTCCGCCATCGACGTAGATTGTGTTGCCAGTCACGTAGCCGCCCATCTCGGACACTAAGTACAGGCAGGCATTCGCGATGTCTTCTACGGTACCGAGGCGGCGTGCTGGCAAAGTTTCTCGTGCATGTCGATATATGTTTTGAAGGTCAGGGTAGTTTTTCATATCTCGATCGGTATCGATCCAGCCGGGGCATATACAATTGGCTGTTATTCCGTCAGGACCTAGCTCGAGCGCAATTGATTTTGCCAAGATGAGCATACCCGCCTTTGCCACGTTGACGTGGGCGCGGTTCGGCATTGGGATCACCCCTTCGGATCCCGAAAGATGGATAATTCGTCCAAACTTTTTCTTGCGCATATGGGGGACAACGGCCTTCGCAAGGTAGAAAGCCGAGTTCAAGTCAATATTGATAACCTTCTGCCAATCATCGACAGATATATCTGTAAACGCTTGATGAGGCCTGATTCCCACATTCGAGACTGCAATGTCGACCGACCCGAAATGCTTGGCCGCTTCATCCACGACATCGGCAATTGCGTCTGGATCGGCCGCGTCTGCAAGGACGGCGTAAGAGTCGACACCAAGCGTGCGGATCTCCGCTGCCACGGCTTCAATTTTATCTTTATCGCGAAGTCCGTTAACAACGATATTCGCGCCAGCACGAGCCAGAGTTAGTGCAATTGCTTTTCCGATGTTTTGGCCCGATCCCGTTACGATCGCCGTTCGGCCCTTTAAGTCCTGCATCACGCTCTACCTCCTGCCCAATTGCTGAAGCCGAGTGCCGTCACAAGGCCGCGAAATTCACCTACACTCACTTCCATCTCCATTTTAACATACTCATTCCATGATCCATCTGGGTCTGCGTCACGCTTCTGATCTCAGAATAGGCAAGCTTGTAATACGTTTCAAAACCTACCCAGCTAGCGAGTTTTTGGCAGAGATGCCGGTAGCAGTCGGATGCTCCTCGGAACCTATATGTCCCCCCAGGACTTTGACGATAATATTGACTTCAGTGGGCCGCATTGCGCCAATTATTAGGTCGCGAACGCTGAAATTGAGCGCGTTTTCGCTGTTCGCGCATATAAGCAGCGATTGCTGGCCAGGAGTGAAGAATCCTCGTACTTTGGGTAAAGGCGTGCAGCCGGACGTTGATCTATCCTCACGCGTGACCGCGTCATGGTGTTCGGCAGCGCCTTCGCGTTGCCGATCAGCACTTCCTCGGGAACGCTCCCGAACCGCAGGAAAGGCGGTGATAGACGGAATTGGTCAGCATCTCCAAAGTCAGTGCGTCGTCCCGAGGCCACGCGATAGTACAAACGAATAGTCGATGATTGACGCAGAGATGGGGAGGCCGCGGCAACTCACACCAACCTAGTTCCGGTTGCGACCCACGCTCTGGGTCCGTGTCCCCTGGGTGCGTGTTTCTCGGCCGAACGCAGGTTGTCCTCGTAGTGGAAACGCGCTCCTAACCAATCATCAAGTCCATCGAGCCACCGGCGGCAAAAATATCGGGATCCGAGGTGACCAAATGTAGAACTTGCACAAGCGGCGGGACTGGCGATCGCTGGCTGGAACTGCTTTCATAAGCAGCGCGGGCCTGCCTCAAGCACCGTCACGACGGCGCCCTTGGATATCGCACGTGCAGCAACTTCAAGCCCGATAAAGTCGCCGCCGATCACGACGACATCACATCCTGGCCTGGGGGTTTGTCGAATTGCCACAGCGTCGGCATAAAGTGCGAAGTGTAGTCACTCGACATGCTGGGTTGACCGGCACACCCAACGTTCGCGGGCGGGCGCCGATTGCTAAGAGCAAACCTCGTTACCCAGGCGTTCACCCCGCGACAGCGAAATTGTATGTGCTGCGCAAGCAGCGTGGTGGAGCCCGCTTTATCCGAGAACGGCCAACGCGGCGTTGCGCACGAAAATAGCGGCCATCCAGCATTATATTTTTGATAGATTTCGAGGTGCATCCGTACCATAAGGGACCCCGAAGTGCTTGCCCGTTCCGGCAACTTCCGCGCACGCCTTGGCGGCCACCGCGGCAATTTTCGTCGCCTCCGCGCTAGGGGGAGCTGGATCTTCCAAAGCGGGCAGCAATGACCGCACTTTGTTTTGTCAGCACCCTGGCGCAACCCTTCCAATACGTTTTCTACCTCTTGTAGAGCGTCTGCGGGTCGTTCTCCCGGAGTGAGTCGTCTATCAATCCAGACACGGCATGATGGCGGTACGGTCGCCAGTTCTGCTCCACCTTCGATTAGAGTGCTTGTAAGGGTCGGGGGTCCCACCAGCGGGTGAACGCGTTGAGACAAGGTTTCATTGATTTTGTCGAGCGCCAATATGACCTTGGCCATTCCTGTAATTGCGTTGACCCCGAGATGAGGCTTGGAGCTATGAGCGG
>NZ_JAMYLQ010000054.1:0-18963 GCF_040318115.1 Mesorhizobium sp. M1312
GGCCTCCACTCCAGCCAGCATCTTGAATCACAAAACCGACTGATCCGGAATCCCCTTCGATTCCGTCAAATGAGGAACCGCTCTAACCATGAAAACGGCCCCGCAAGGGGCCGTTTTTGTTAGCATTTTCTGCTGTGATCAGCCCTTGGCGACGATGCGCATGAACGCGGGCATGTCGTCGCCGAATCCGACGGTCGCGTCATTGTCTTCCTGGCGATGGCGGGCAGGGCGATTGCCGTCGCGCTGCGGCCTGGTGTCGCCACGTTCCGGCGCACGCTGTTCGTTGCGATTGCGATCGGGCGAAGCTTTGCGTTCGGGTGAAGCTTGGCGCTCGGTGTTTTCCGAGCGGATCGCTTCCTTGCGCGCGCGCCGCTCACCGGCATCGGCGACCGCGGTCTCGGCCACCACTGGCTGTTCCTCGCGCGCCACATCCGGTGCTGCAGCTTCGCTTTGCTTGGCGTGGCGTTCGCGTGGTTTGCGTTCGCCCCTGTCCTTGCGATCATCGTCTTTGCGGCCGGCGCGGCGCGGGGCGCCGCGGCCACGGCGCGGAGCATCGTTCTCTCCGCCCTCGCTGGCGACGACCGTCGACAGATCGCCGTCATGCCACTCGATTTTGTTGCCGATCAGCCGTTCGATCGCGTCGATGTATTTGGTGTCGGACTTGGTGGCGATGGTGAAGGATTTGCCCGAGCGTCCGGCGCGGCCGGTGCGACCGATACGGTGGACATAGTCCTCGGCATGGATCGGCACGTCGTAATTGAAGACGTGGCTGACATCGGGGATGTCGAGCCCGCGCGCCGCAACGTCCGACGCAACGAGGTAGCGCAGTTTGCCGTCACGGAAATTGGCCAGCATCTGCATGCGCGCACGCTGGTCCATGTCGCCATGCAGCGCGCCGGCGTCGAAATCATATTTCAGCAGCGAGCGGAAAAGCTCCGAGACCTCGATCTTGCGGTTGCAGAAGATGATGGCGTTCTTCAGCTCCGCATCCTCGGCCTTTATCAGATTGCGCAGCGTCTCGCGCTTGTCCCAGGGTTTCGAGCCGGATTTCACCAGCCGCTGGATGATGTTGGTCGCGGCGGACGCGGCCTTCGAAACCTCGACGCGCACCGGCGCGTGCAGGAACTTTTCGGTGAGCTTGGTGATCTCAGGCGGCATCGTCGCCGAGAAGAACAGCGTCTGCCTCGTGAACGGGATCATCTCGCAGATGCGCTCGATGTCGGGAATGAAGCCCATGTCGAGCATGCGGTCGGCCTCGTCGATGACGAGGATCTCGACGCCATTGAGCAGGAGTTTTCCGCGTTCGCGGTGGTCGAGCAGGCGGCCTGGTGTCGCGATCAGCACGTCGGCACCGCGCTCCAGCTTCTTGTCCTGCTCGTCGAAGGACACGCCGCCGATCAACAGCGCGATGTTGAGCTTGTGGTTCTTGCCGTATCTGATGAAATTCTCTTCGACCTGCGCGGCAAGCTCGCGCGTTGGCTCGAGGATCAGTGTGCGTGGCATGCGGGCGCGTGCCCGGCCTTTTTCGAGCCGGGTCAGCATCGGCAGCACGAACGAGGCCGTCTTGCCGGTGCCGGTCTGGGCGATGCCCAAAATATCCTTGCCGAGCAAAGCGTGCGGAATGGCGCCGGCCTGGATCGGCGTCGGTTCGGTGTAACCGGCATCGGTAACTGCGGAAAGGACCTTCGGCGACAGGCCGAGGTCTGCGAAGGTCAACGCTTCTTGAGCGATCTGGGTGTCTGAGGACAAGTTTGGCTGTCTTTGGCTGGTTGGGGGGCGCAACATAAGCAGTCGCGGCAAGCGCCGCGCGCCTGCAAGATTGGTATTGCAGGTAGGCGCAAGCCCACGATTTGTCAACAGAAAGGGGCCGGGAATGGCATGATTGTGAAGTCGTAACGTTAATCACGATGCTTAATCGAGTTGCCCGTCGCTGTACCGGCTCAGTAACGGAACTGTTCGGCGAGAATGCGCTCGTTCCACGAGTGGCTTGGATCGAACAGCAGCGTCGCCGTCACCGTTGGCGATTCTCGCACCGTGACCGAGGTTACGGCCTTCACCTCGGTGTGGTCGGCGGCGGCGTTTACCGGCCGCTTTTCCGGCTCGAGAATGTCGAAACGAACGGTCGCCTTGTCGGAGAGCAGCGCGCCGCGCCAGCGGCGCGGGCGGAACGGACTGACCGGGGTCAGCGCCAGCAGCGGTGCGTCGAGCGGCAGGATCGGCCCGTGCGCGGACAGATTGTAGGCGGTCGAGCCGGCCGGCGTCGCGATCATCACACCGTCGCAGTTCAATTCCTCCAGCCGCACTTGCCCGTCGACCGTGATACGGATCTTGGCCGTTTGATAGGACTGACGCCACAGCGCAACCTCATTGATCGCCAGCGCCGAAATCGTTTCGCCCTCAGCCGTCACCGCCTGCATCTCCAGCGGACGGATGGTTTCGGCAACGGCCGCCGCGATGCGCCCAGTCAAACCGCTTGCGCGGTATTCGTTCATCAGGAAGCCGATGGTGCCACGGTTCATGCCGTAGACTTTTTTTCCCGTGCTCATCGTGTCGCGCAAGGTCTGCAACAGGAAGCCGTCGCCGCCCAGCGCCACAACGATCTCTGCATCCTCGATGGATGCCTGGCCATAGCGCGCCGAAAGGCTCTCCAGCGCCGCCTTGGCGTCGGCGGTATCGGACGAGACGAAGGCGAAACGGTTGGCGGCTTTGCTCATGGCTCCCCAATGGCGATGTTGGTGGCGACCGGTTGGTTGGCGACCGGTGCTAGGGCCGCGCCAGCGCCGGGTTAGCATGGGCGGGCAAATCTGCAAAGGGAGGCATGCGCCGCTCGATACGGCGCCAGCAAGAGCGCCGGTCGGGCGCTCGCGCATCATTTCGGGTGACAAGCGAATGTGATGGTTAAGACAGGGATTAAACTCTCGTAAAGCCGGATCGACCATGCTAGCCGGCAGTGGATGGGCGGCGTGGGGGCCAGCTAGTCGGACCGATCTATTGCCGGTAACACGCCTGATTATCATCGTCCTGATGCTGGGAAGTTTTGCTCTTGCCTTTGCCCAACTGGTGCGCCAGTCGGAAGAGACGAGTTTGAGACCCCAACCCACGGCCTCACGCTGCGGCGATGCCGCCGGCACGCCGTGCCCGCAAAGAGCGTTGTGAATTCGCCAAGCACTTCCCCTGATGCGAGAGACCGGTGCTTATCGCGCCTGCAGCAGATGGCAGCCGGCCCGCCGCTTTTGTGCGAGATACTCGTCGATAAGCTGGCGGTAGCGCACCTTGCCGAAGCTCGGAAAATGGCCACCATGCACGACGGCAATATCGAGCTCGCGCATCCGCTGCAGCGTTTCGACATAGTCGTCGACGGCTGAATGATAGACATCGTCGATCAGCGGGCCGTCATAGATGATGTCGCCGGAAAGCAGGATGCCGGTCTTCTTCTCGTAGAGCGCGATGCCGCCTGGTGAATGGCCCGGCGTGTGGATCACCTCGAAGGCACGGTCTCCGAGATCGACGACATCGCCCTGTTCGAGCAAGCGATCGGCCGGCGCCGGCAGGATTCGGTAGCTCGCGGTATCCCAGCCTTGCGGCATTCCGTCGAACATTGCGTCGGTGGCATAGCGGTCGGCGACGGTCCACTCATTCCGCGGATCGGCGAGGATTTCCGCTTCGGCCGCATGCACGCAGCGGTCCGGAAATTCGTGATGGCAGCCGATATGGTCGAAATGCGTGTGGCTCGCTACGCAGGTGAGCTTTCGCTCCGTCACCAGCCGCACATGGCTCCGCAAGCTGAAGTGGCCGAGGCCGGTGTCGAACAGGAGATCGCGGTCGCGACCGCGCACATGCCAGATGTTGCAGCGGAAGAACGGCTTGATCCACGGCTCGTGGATCAGCGTCACGCTATCCCCCATGCGGATGGTTTCATACCAATTCGGAGCGTCGATGACCGGAAGCGCGCCCATGGCTCAACTCGCCAGAAGGATGATGTCGCCAGCGTCGCACGAAACCGCAACGATGTCGCCCGGCTGGACGGCCGCAGCGGCGGGAACCTTGGCGATGAAGTATAGCGCCGGGTCCTGCGCAGAAACCGCGAGCACACGCTTGAAGCTGCCTTGAAACACAACGTCGCTCACCTTGGCCGTGCCGAGCCCTACAGCGCCGCCGGCCCCGCCGAGGACAAGATGCTCCGGACGGATGGCGAGGGCGACGGCCGTCCCGGCCGGCAATGTGCCGGGCAGGGAAAGCGGTCCGAGCTGCGTTGCGGCAGTGATCGTTCCGTCCTTCGCCGCCGTCACCGTTCCCGATATCAGCGTGCTTTCACCCATGAAGGTCGCGGAAAAGCGCGTCGCCGGCCGCGCATAGACGCGCTCCGGCGGGCCTTCGTCCTCGATGCGCCCATCGTTCATCACCACGCAATGGTCGGCAAGCGCCATTGCCTCTTCCTGGTCGTGGGTTACATGGATGAAGGCGGTGCCGACGCGCTTCTGGATTGCTTTTAGCTCGTCCTGCATCTGCCGGCGCAATTTGAGATCGAGCGCGCCGAGCGGTTCGTCGAGCAGCAGCACCGCCGGCTCGATCACCAGCGCTCGCGCCAATGCGACGCGCTGCCGCTGGCCGCCGGACAATTGGTGCGGCTTCTTGTCGAAAGCAGTCGCCAGACCGACCAGTGCCAGCGCCTCGCGTGCCCGCGCGGCCCGTGTCGTGGCATCGACGCCTTGCATGCGCAGGCCGAAGCCGACATTGCCGCCGACGCTCAAATGCGGAAACAGCGCATAGTCCTGGAAGACCGTGGTCGTCGGGCGTTTGGCCGGCGGCACGGCGGTGCAGTCCTCGCCGCGGATCAGCACCTTGCCTTCGCTCGGTGTGACGAACCCGCCGAGAATGGACAAAAGCGTCGTCTTGCCCGAGCCGGACGGCCCGAGCAGAATGGTGTAGCTGCCCGGCTCGATTTGCAGCGACACATTCTTCAGCACTGTGTGCTGGCCGAAGCGATGCGAGACGGCACGGATATCGACCAAAGGCACGGTCATGCCGGCTTCCTCCGCAACAGCATCAGTTCGAACAATATCACCAACACGATTGAGACGGCGAAGACCAGCGAACCGACGGCGTTAGTCTTGGGATTGAGACCTGAGCGGAGGAGGTTCCAGATCTCGACCGGCAGCGTGGTGTCGAAACGCGTCAGCAGGAACGAGATCACAAACTCGTCCCAGGAGAAGGTCATCGACAGGAAGAAGCCAGCGAAGATCGCCGGCGCCATCACTGGCACGGTGATCAGCAGCAGCACCTTCCACTCGGGCGCGCCGAGGTCGCGCGCGGCGCGTTCGATGTTGATCTGGTGGTCGCCCATCTGGCTGTAGATGATGGCAAAGCACAGCGGCAGGTTGATCACGACATGGCCGATGCCGGCGGCAAGCAGCGATTTTTGCACGCCGGTCCAGTTGAACAGCACCAGAAGCCCCATGCCGATGATGAGATAGCTCACTGTCAGCGGCAGCGTGATCAGCCCGCGCAGCAGGGCTGAGCCGGGCAGGGCGAAGCGCGCGAAACCCCAGGCGGAGAGGAAGCCCAGCGTAACGGCGATAGCTGAAGAGAGGGCGGCCACTAGAAGCGAATTGACCAGTGCCGAGGTCAGCCGCGTGTCGGCGAGCACGGCGTCGTACCAGCGTAGCGACGGCCCGGTGAAGGGCGGGATCGGAAACGACGTCGCCTGCAGCGAAAACAGCACCAGCACGACCACCGGCAGGAAGATGAAGCCATAGACGGCGGCGGCGTAGATCCAGGAGGCGATGCGGATGAGAGCGCGCATCTCAGGCCCGCTCGATCTTCAGCCAACGCGCGCAGGCGAGGTAAGCGACAGTGACGACCGCCATCAGGATGATCGACAGCGCCGAGGCGAGCGGAAAGTCGCCGCGCCGGCCGATCTGCATCATCACCAGCTGCGGCATCAAAAGCTCATTGTTGCCGCCCAGGATTTGCGGCGTGATGTAGTCGCCGATGCACAGCACGAAGGTGAGAAAGGCGCCGACCATGATGCCGGGCAAGGTCAGCGGCAGGACGACATGCAGGAACGTGCGCACCGGCCCGGCGCCGAGATCGGCGGCGGCTTTGCGGTAGCTGGGGCTGAGCTGCTTCAGATTGGCGAAGATCGTCAGCGTCAAAAGCATGACGAAGAAATGGACGAAGCCGATGATCGTGGCCAGCCGTGTGTTGGCGAGCTGCACCGGCTCGCTGAACAGGCCGGAGCCGGTCAGCGCACGGTTGATCACGCCGTTTTGCGCCAGCACCAGCAGCCAGGAGTACGAGCGCACGACATAGGAGGTCCAGAACGGCAGCACCGCCAGCATCAGCGCCAGCCGCTGCCAGCGCTCCGGCACCTGTTCGGCCAGGATCCAGGCGAAGGGGTAGGCGAGCAGCACCGAAACCACTGTGACGATGGCAGTGACCTGCAGCGAGTTCACCATCGCCTGCCAATAGGCCGGATTATTGAAGAACTGGCTGTAGTTGGACAGGGTGAAGCCGCCGCCTTCATGCGCCGTCAGGCTGGAAAACCCCATGGCCAGGAAAGGCAGCACGAAGAACAGCAGCGTCCAGCCGAGCGCCGGCGTGACCAGCGCCCAGGGCAGGGCACAGCCCGCCCGGGGCAGGGCACGCCCGGTGTTTCCAGTAGCGCTCACGGCCGGCGACCGGTCACTGCGCCTGCAGCATTTCGGTCCAGACGTCCTGCATCTTCTTGTCGAGATCGGCGTTCGGCGCCGGGTAGGGCTGGGCGCGGGCGAGGAAATCCGGCTGCTCGTCGAAGCGAAGGATCTTCTTCTGCTCATCGGTCAGAGCCGCCTTGGTATTCGCCGGCATGCCCCAATAGCAGGCCGAGGTGGCGAGCCGCGCCTGGCCTTCAGGGCTCATGATGTACTGGATGAACTTCAGCGCCATGTCCTTGTTTTTGGAATCCTTGAACATGGCCAGCGACTGCGACCACAGCACAGCGCCTTCTCTAGGGATCGAGAAGTCGAGAGCAGGGTTCTCCTTGGCCAGCCCGGCCGTCACCCACTCGCCGCCGCCCACAAGAATGTCGACCTCGCCGGTCGCCAGCGCGGTCTGGCTGGCGGTCACCTCGCCGACCAGCTTGGCATTGGCCTTCACCTTGAGCAGCTCTTCCTTGATGGCGGGAAGGTCGGCTTCGGTCAGTTCGGCGGTCTTCTTGCCGATCGCCAGTGCGGCCATGCCGATGACTGGCAGATAATAGTCGTAGATGGCGATCTTGCCCTTGTATTTATCGCCGGTGAGCGCAGCCATCGACTGCATGTCGGCCGGATCAACTTTGGTTTTATTGTAGCCGATGGTGTTGTAGCCGAATTTTTCGGTGATGCCGTAGCGCTTGCCGTCGACGACGGTGGAACTGTCCATCTTCACCTGGGGAAAGAGGTCGGCCAGCGGCAGCTTGTCTTCCGGCAGCGGCTCGAACAGGCCTTTTTCGACACCGCGCGGTATGTCGATGCTGTCGATCACCATCACATCCCAGTCGCCGGGCTGCGACTGTTCGACGATCGCCATACCGGCGCCGGTGCCTTCGAACTCCTTGACATTGACCTTGACGCCGTTGGCCTCCTCGAAAGGCTGCAATAGCGCCGGATCGGCATGATCGCACCAGATCAGAGCGTTGAGATCCGCAGCCTGAGCGAGACTGCCCGTCCCCAGCAGCAGTGCTGTTGCAGCACAGGCGGCGTGGAGATGGCTCTTCAGAACGGAAAGCGGATTCAGGGTCTTCAGGTTAATGCGCATTCGAGTGTTCTCCCGTGCCTTTTTGGCTTGTGACAAAAATTGAACCAATTCTAAAATTGAGTCAATTCTGTTTTTGTGGCAAATAGCCCGATATGAGCGGATTGCGGGCAAGGCAAAAGGCGGATCGGCACCGCCGCATCATCGAGGCGGCGGCGGAACTTTTCCGTGATGCCGGCTATGAAGGCGCCAAGATCGAGACGATCGCGGCGCAGGCCGAGGTGTCGGTCGGCACGATCTACAATTACTACCAGAACAAGGGAGACATCCTCGGTGCCATCGTTTCGATGGAGGTCAATGAGGTGCTCAACGCCGGGCAGGGCGTCGTCGCCAATCCGCCGGCCAATGTCGGCGATGCGCTCGACACGCTGGTCGGCATCTATATCGAGCATTCGCTGCATTATCTCAGCAAGGAGATGTGGCGGCAGGCGATGGCGATCTCGACGCAGCTGCCCGACAGCCCGTTCGGTCAGGCCTATACCGCGCTCGACCGGGCGCTGACCGAACAGATCCGCGCGCTGATCGCCCGGCTGCAGGGGCTCGGCCTGGTGCGCCGGGATATCGACGCTCAGGCCTTGGGCGAACTGGTGTTCAACAACATGAACATGATGTTCATCGAATTCGTGAAGCGCGATGAGGCCAGGGTTGCCGAGTTGCGCGCCGCGATACGCCGACAGAACCGCATTCTGGTGGCGGCGACTGCGGTTTGACCGAAAAGGTTCGCTAGGAGCCTTAATACTACCTCAAATATACACAAAAAGGTGATACAACCCAAGGCGGCATCGGGTGGAGGGGTAAATGGGTTTTTCGGTCTGGCACTGGGCAATACTGTTTTTGCTGATTGGGGTGCCTGTCTTTTTCGCTGTGCGGTCTGCGATCAAACCTTCACAGAATCCGGCGAGCCTCGTGGGGTTTGGAGGCTGGCTGATGTTGCTTGCGATCCTTCAGGCTTTCTCCCCGCTACGCACACTCGTCTCATTGGGCTCATCGAGTGAAGACTACCGACGGCTCATGACGCTCCCAAATGGCACTTTGGCGTCTACGGCGAGGTTGCCTTATTGCTGGCGTTTGTGGTGTTCCAAGTGGTTGTGCTCGTTGCAATGCTGCGGCGGAGTTACCGCTTCAAGGGGCTATTCCTATACCAGTGGTTTACAATACCCGTCGTGTTTGTTCTAGATACGGTGTGGATTTCGGCGGTCCTTGGCGTCCCGGTGAGCCAAGTGCTTGCCGGAGATGCGCTGGTAGCGCCCATCCTCTCCTTTGTGCTGACGGGTATTTGGGTCACCTACGTCTATAGGTCCGTCAGGGTGAGGAACACGTTCACCAGGGTGGGCGCATCGGGTCAAGTCGCGAGCGCGTCATAGACGCGATAAGGCGCTTGCCGTTCAGGCGCTGACTTCCCATCAACATTGGCACGATCGGCGCTTTTACCGAGCATGCCTGGGTGGCCGCGCGCGTGGAAACGGCACGACGGTCAATGGCGCCTTGCGGAATTCCGCGATGGCTATTTCCTCAATCAGGGAGTCGAGTGCCTCGCTGACGCGTTGGCTCGTTTCGTCCATGCCGCAGAGCCGGTTTTGGGCGCACTCCAAAAGCTCGCGCGCAGCGGCGAAGTCGCTTCGCATGACATCACCCATTTGGTTTTAACCCGCCGCCCTGACATTGTCGACGCGCCAAATTGAGCGATTGCTAATATACAAAGGGGCATTTTAATCGAATGGCATTAGAATGGCCGGCGAGCAAGAAATGCCGGCCGATCCGCATCGCCCTATTGAATCTGTTGGTTCGATTCCAGAATTTTTCTGATGACCCGGGGCACGACCCGGAGGACATGAGGGAGGGCATGGCGCTTTGCGTTGCAGAACGCGGGGATTAATCTCGATACGATCTTGGACGGCCGAGAAATTCTCTCGCGGCGGCGATTTGGCGTCGATGCTCGCGCAGGAAGGTCAGGCTGAAACAGATCGAAAAGGCCAGTCCTGAAAGGACTATAGTTGCTTGCGAGGTCGGATCGGGATCGGGAATCATCAGGAAGCGGAAACCGAACGCCAACGCGAGGGCAACAAGGCTGCCATACATGCCACCAATAAAGGGGGCGATCGTGCGTTTCTGCTCCAGCGGAATCTCCTATGGTGTCCACGAGGGAATACCTTGGTTTCTGCCAGCGATATATGTGTTGGAACTAATGTGCTATGGCCCCGGCCTGTGGAAATCGGGGATGAACAGATATCGACCAACCCGGGAGGTTCTCATAAGAAGTGTGCTGGTGCCCCCGGACGGAATCGAACCGCCGACCTTCGGTTTACAAAACCGCTGCTCTACCAGCTGAGCTACAAGGGCACGGCGCTCCGGTTAGCATATTTGTTGCGCCAGTAAAGACAAAACTCTGTTTTGCCGTGAGCGCGCCGGAGCTGCCGGCGCGGGCATCCTGAAAACGGCCAATTCGCCTCCTATATTGATCGAGGGTGCAATCGCATAGGCGAGGGTGTCGCATGATCAGACTTGTCGTCATTGCCTTGGTCGTCGTCGTGGCCTGGATTCTCCTGAAGCTCATCAAGGATCTGAAGAGCGCCAACGTCGACTGGACCGGCGTCACCACCATCATCGGCTTCATCGCGCTAGCCTTCTGGCTGCGCCATATCACCGGCATGGGCTGAGGCTTCCGCCGGCGGACTGTCGACCGGCGCTCCTCGCGGTCGTGATGCGCGCCTGACTGCAAGCCCTGTTCAGACTGGCCGCTTTTGCGCTTTCGAAAAAAACCAAAAACCGTCGAACCCTTTTCCTTGCTGCAACGACTGATGGTCAAGAGGCGGATGGATCGCCTCTCACACAACGCAGCAAGGAGATCGTCATGTTCAAGCGCACCATCATTTCCGGCCTCATCGCCACGACTGTCGCCGCCGCCATGCTGGCCGGCACCGTTCAGCCTTCGGCCGCCCATCACAAGCATCATCACAACAAGCACCTTGGCATCGGCATCGCCGCCGTCGTCGGCGGCTTCTGCTCGGCACCGCGCTCGCCCAGCCGCGCACCGTCTACATCGACGAGAACGGCGGTTCGTGGCATGTTCGGCGCTGCCTCAACCGCTATCAGAGCTACGATCCGTACTCGGACACCTATGTCGGCTACGACGGCTACCGTCACCGCTGCCGGCTTTGAGAGGACCGTTTCAGGCAATCGGAAGGAGGGGCACCTACGGCCCCTTTTTCTTTTGTTTGGAGGGTTGCCCGCTCACGCTTACGGCGTCAGGCCCCTTAGGGTATCCTGCCGCCGATCATCTTCGTCACCGCCGCTGCCGCATCGTGCACGAGCGGACCGATCTCGACCAGCCGCTCCGGCGTCACCCGCACCGTCGGTCCCGAAACCGAAACCCCGCCGATCGGCTCGCCGAACTCATTGAAGATGGCAGCGGCCACGCAGCGCATACCGGGGTGCCGCTCCTCGTCGTCGACCGACCAGCCGCGCAGCTTGATCGTCACCAGATCGCGGGCCAGCGCCGAGATGTCGGACAACGTCTTTTCGGTGAAGCGCTCCAGCCCGGCCCGACGCAAGATGGCGCCGACGCGCTCCGGCTCGAGATGCGCCAGCACCGCCTTGCCGATGCCCGATGCATGGAAGGAACTGCGCGTGCCCGGCCGGAAGAAGGCGCGGATTGCCTGATGCGTCTCGACCTGGCTGACGAAGACGACGCAATCGTCCTCGGCGACACCGAGATTGGCGGTCTCGCCGGTCTTCTCCATCAGTTCCTGCATGACGGTGCGGGCGCGGTCGACCAGCTTGCGGCGGCGCAGGAACGCCGCGCCCATGCGATAAGTCTCGACGCCGATCGACCAGAGCTGGTCGGTGCTGTCGAACTCGACCATGCCGTGGTTTTCCAGCGTCGTCAGCATGCGATAGGCGGTGGAAGCCGCCAAGCCAGAAGTGGCGGCGATCTCGCTCAGCGACAGGCCGCTGCCTTCGGCGACGACGGCCAGGATGCGCAGCGCCCGGTCGAGCGACTGCACCGAAGCCGCCTCGGACGGACCGTGGAAGGCGCGCGGCCGCCCGCGCTGGCGTTTTTCGGTGGTTTCCATGGCGGCATTCTTGCTGATTTCGCCAAATACGCAATGAAAAACTTTTTCACTGGCTTGCCAAACCAACCCCGTGGAAAACGGAAGATACAATGAAATCAGCAGATAGCGGCCGTTCCTTAGAACTGAAAAAATATTTTGAAAAAATTGAAAAATCATCGGCGCAATGGCATTCTCCGCCAGCAAACAAATTCCGTGGAGGCTGACATGGCCAGGATGCGCGCGGTCGACGCAGCGGTTCTCGTTCTCGAAAAGGAAGGCATCTCCTGTGCCTTCGGTGTGCCGGGCGCCGCGATCAATCCATTCTATTCGGCGTTGAAGGCGAGGGACACTATCCGCCACATCCTCGCGCGCCATGTGGAGGCGGCCTCGCACATGGCTGAAGGCTATACCCGCACCAAATCAGGCAATATCGGCCTGTGCATCGGCACTTCGGGCCCGGCCGGCACCGACATGATCACCGGGCTCTATTCGGCTGCGGCCGATTCCATCCCGATCCTCTGCATCACCGGCCAGGCGCCGCGGGCGCGTCTCAACAAGGAAGATTTCCAGGCCATCGACATCGCCGCCATCGCCGCGCCCGTCGCCAAATGGGCGGTCACCGTCATGGAACCTTATCTCGTGCCGATGGCGCTGCAGAAGGCGTTCCACCTTATGCGCTCGTCGCGGCCGGGGCCGGTTCTCGTCGATCTGCCGGTCGACGTGCAACTGGCCGAGATCGAGTTCGACATCGACGCCTATGAGCCGCTGGTGCCGTTCAAGCCGGCAATGTCACGCAGCCAGGCCGAGAAAGCCTTGGCGATGCTCAACGCGGCCGAAAAGCCTGTCATCGTTGCCGGCGGCGGCATCATCAACGCCGATGCCTCGGATCTGCTGATCGAGTTCGCGGAAGTCACCGGCGTGCCTGTGCTCCCGACGCTGATGGGCTGGGGCGCAATTCCCGACGACCATCGGCTGATGGCCGGCATGTGCGGGCTGCAGACGTCGCATCGCTACGGCAACGCGACGATGCTCGAGGCCGACTTCGTCTTCGGCATCGGCAACCGCTGGGCCAACCGCCATACCGGCTCGGTCGACGTCTACACGAGGGGCAAAAAATTCATCCATGTCGATATCGAGCCGACCCAAATCGGCCGTGTCTTCGCGCCGGACCTCGGTGTCGTGTCGGATGCCGGTGCGGCGCTCAAAATGCTGCTCGACGTCGCCACCGAGTGGAAGACGGCGGGAAAATTGCGCGACTGGTCGGGCTGGGCAAGGGAATGCCAAGGCCGCAAGAAGACGATGAAGCGCAAGACGCATTTCGACCAGGTGCCGCTGAAACCGCAGCGCGTCTACGAGGAGATGAACAAGGCATTTGGCCGCGACACCACCTATGTCACCACGATCGGGCTTTCGCAGATCGCCGGCGCGCAGTTCCTGCATGTCTACAAGCCGCGCAACTGGATCAATTGCGGCCAGGCCGGACCGCTCGGCTGGACGCTTCCGGCAGCACTTGGCGTTCGCGCCGCCGATCCGCACCGCAACATCGTCGCGCTGTCCGGCGACTATGATTTCCAGTTCATGATCGAGGAACTGGCGGTCGGCGCGCAGCACAAATTGCCCTATATCCATGTCGTCGTGAACAATGCCTATCTCGGCCTGATCCGCCAGGCGCAGCGCGGCTTTTCGATGGATTTCGAAGTCAGCCTCGCCTTCGAGAACGTCAACCGGAAGGACGACCCTGAGGCTGGCTACGGCGTCGACCACGTTGCTGTTGCTGAGGCCATGGGCTGCAAGGCAGTCCGGGTGCGCAGGCCGGAGGAATTCGCCGGCGCCTTCAAGCAGGCGCAGCGCCTGATGAAGGAGCATCAGGTTCCGGTCGTGCTCGAATTCATCCTCGAACGTGTCACCAACATTTCGATGGGCACCGAAATCGACAAGATCACTGAGTTCGAGGAGCTTGCCGAACATCACGAAGATGCGCCGACCGCAATAGTGATGCTCGATTGAACCGGAGAAAAAAGAATGCCGCGTTTTTCAGCCAACCTTTCGATGCTCTTTGGCGAGCACGATTTCCTCGACCGCTTCGATGCCGCCGCCCGCGCCGGCTTCAGGGGTGTCGAATATATCGGCCCTTATGACCATGCGCCGGAGGTGGTTGCGGCGAGGTTGAAGAAGAACGGCCTGACGCAGGTGCTGTTCAACCTGCCGGCCGGCGACTGGGCCAAGGGCGAGCGCGGCATCGCCGTGCTGCCGGACCGCGTCCCTGAGTTCCGGCAGGGCGTCGCCAAGGCGATCACCTATGCGCATGCGCTGGGCTGCGAACAGGTCAACTGTCTGGCCGGCATTGCGCCGCAAGGCGTCGAGCGTTCGGTGCTGGAAGATGTCTTCTCCGAGAACCTGGCTTTCGCGGCGGAGAAGCTGGATCAGGCCGGCATCAGACTGTTGATCGAGCCGATCAACACCCGCGACATTCCGGGCTTCTTCCTGAACTATTCGGACCAGGCCCTGGCGCTCATCGACCGCGTCGGCTCAAAGAACCTGTTCCTGCAATACGACATTTATCACATGCAGATCATGGAGGGGGATCTCGCCCGCACCATCGAGGCCAACCTCGGCCGCATCGCGCATATCCAGCTTGCGGACAATCCCGCCCGTCATGAGCCGGGGACGGGCGAGATCAATTTTCCTTTTCTGTACAGTCACATCGACCGCATCGGTTATTCCGGCTGGGTCGGGGCGGAATACAAGCCGAAGGGCGGGACAGAAGCCGGACTGGGATGGTTCCGGGAGTTTGCCGGACAGGGGAGCGCTGCGGCGTAGGGGTCAACGATTATTGAAGTCGCGTTCCGTCGCGCCCCCCTCTGGCCTGCCGGCCATCTCCCCCACGGGTGGGGAGATCGGCAGCTCCGGCGCCGGCTTTTACTTTTCCAACCTCGAAAATTGGCGAAAGCGGCGGTGACATCCAATCTCCCTCCTTGTGGGGTGATGGACGGAACGCGGCCCAAGAACGGAGAACAACAATGGACACTATCGGCTTTATCGGCCTCGGCATCATGGGCGCGCCGATGGCGGGGCATCTTCTCGACGCTGGCTACACCGTCATCGCCAGCGATCATCGCTCGAAACCGCCGGCCGGTCTTATTGCCAAGGGTCTGAAGACCGTCTCCGGCCATCACGCCGTTGCAAAGACGGCCGACATCATCATCACCATGGTTCCCGACACGCCTGAGGTGGCGGATGTACTCTTCGGCGACAATGGCGTCGCCTCGGGTTTGACCGCGGGCAAGCTGGTCATCGACATGAGTTCAATCTCGCCGATCGAGACCAAGGTTTTTGCCAGGAAGATCAACGATCTCGGCTGCGACTATCTCGATGCGCCGGTGTCGGGCGGCGAGGTCGGCGCCAAGGCAGCATCGCTGACCATCATGGTCGGCGGTGAGGAAAAGGCCTTCGAGCGCGCCAGGCCGGTATTCGAGAAGATGGGCAAGAACATCACGCTGGTTGGCCCCAATGGCGTCGGCCAGATCACCAAGGTCGCCAACCAGATCGTCGTCGCGCTGACCATTGAAGCAGTCGCGGAAGCGCTTGTTTTCGCATCGAAAGCCGGCGCCGATCCGGCCAAGGTGCGACAAGCGCTGATGGGCGGATTAGCCGCCTCGCGCATCCTCGAAGTGCATGGCGAGCGCATGATCAAGCGGAGCTTCGCGCCCGGCTTTCGCATCGAACTGCACCAGAAGGATCTTAATCTCGCACTTGAAGGCGCCAAGGCGCTTGGCGTAGCACTACCCAACACCTCGACGACGCAACAATTGTTCAACTCCTGCGCCGCCAATGGCGGCGCCAAGGAGGATCACTCGGCGCTGGTCAAGGCGCTGGAGCGAATGGCGGGACATAGGCTAGGGAGTAGGGGAGTAGGGGAGTAGGGGAGTAAGGCAGGCGGTTGCGGCTCGCAGCAAGTGCTATCCTTGCTCCCTTACTACCCTATTCCCCTACTCCCTTAACCCAAAAACTTCCTCGCCGCATAAAGGCTCACCGCCGCGGCGTTCGACACGTTGAGCGAGCGGATGGCGCCGGGCATGTCGAGCCGGGCGAGCGTCGTCACCGTCTCGCGGGTCTTCTGGCGCAGGCCCTTGCCTTCGGCGCCCAGCACCAATGCGATCTTTTCTCCCGAAAAACTCTTTTCGAGTTCCGCCGGTCCGTCCGAATCGAGGCCGATGGTCTGGAACCCGGCCTCGTGCAACTGGCCGAGCGCGTCGGCGAGGTTCTTCACCTCGAGCTGGTCGATATGCTCCAGCGCGCCGGAGGCCGACTTCGCCAGCACGCCGGATTCATGCGGGCTGTGGCGCGCCGTGGTGATCAGCGCGCCGGCGCCGAAGGCGACCGCCGAGCGCAGGATCGCGCCGACATTGTGCGGGTCGGTAACCTGGTCGAGGACCAGCACCAGCCTTGTATCGCCGAGCGCATCGAGGCGCTTCGGTTTTAGCGGCTCGGCCTCGATCAGCACGCCCTGATGGACGGCATCGGAGCCGGTGACCTTGTCGATGTCTTTCGGTTCGACCATCTCTGTCTCAAAGGGCAGGGCGGCGAGGTCGGCGATCGCCAGCCGCTCGGCGGCGTTGCGCGTCACCAGCATCTTCTTGATCCGCCGGCGCGGATTGTCGAGTGCCGCCCGCACCGTGTGCAGGCCGTAAAGTCGCACCAGGCCATCCGCAGCTGTCTCTCCCGGTGGCACCGGCTGGCGCGGCCTGAACGCCGGCGCGCCGCCGCTCTTCTCGTCGCGATGCGCTCGGCGCAGCTTGGCGTAGTGGGTGTCTTTCGGGGTCTTGGGCTTGTTATCATTGCTCATGGCCGGTTCTATAGCCGTGTCGTCCGCCTATGGATACAGCCTGAAAACCCTGCTCGTCGGGTCGTCAAGAAATTCAGCGCGTTTGCCGGGACGTTGCGGTTGACAGTTTTGGGCGCTGCCGCCATAAGGCGCTTCGCGAAGGGCTGCTCACGCGGTCGCGACGCGTCGATGCTTCGTTGCATGGCTCCGGCGGCAGACTGGAGAGGTGCCCGAGTGGTTAAAGGGGACGGACTGTAAATCCGTTGGCTATGCCTACGTTGGTTCAAATCCAACCCTCTCCACCACTGCCGGCCCGGAAGCCCAGAAACGCAAAAGCATCGGACCGAAAAGTGCATAGCGGTTTTCGGGCGAGAGGCGCGGGTATAGCTCAGTGGTAGAGCAGCAGCCTTCCAAGCTGAATATGCGGGTTCGATTCCCGCTACCCGCTCCAAGCATGCTGTTGAAGTCATTATCGAAGAAACTTCCTTGAAAATGCGCCGTGTCACTGTTTGTGGCGGTTTTGTAGTGCCTGACCGGCAATGCGGTCATCCACATCGCCAGGTCCTCAGTCGGCACCTTCAGCGATCACCACATGCTCTTCATATTGGGGCAGGTCGTCGGTGATTGTGAACCACTTCGCCTTGGAGCCGACAAAGATGTGCTGCGCCGCACGGATGGTCGGCTCGTCGACGAGGGTGACCGAATAGAGCAATGAGCCGCAGGTCTTGCAGCGCGTGTCATGGCCGGTCTCCTCGCCAAAGATCAGGAGGTTGTCCTCCCCCTTGGTCAGGCTCAGTCTCTCACGCTCGATGCCGGCAAACGGCTCGAAGGCCGAACCGGTGGTGCGCCGGCAGTTCGAGCAGTGGCAGTTGGCGGCGTATATGAACTCGTCGGCCACCGCGTATTGAACGGCGCCGCACAGGCATTTTCCGGCAAGCATGCGGTTGCTGACGTTCTGGCTGCTTACATTCTTTTGGCTTGCCATGAGTTCTCCACTCAGCCGACCGTAGTCCTTTGCGCAGTTTTCAGCTCTAGGCCACCACGGTCAGCCGTCGCCTGCGCTCGTCGAGCGACACGATGGTCAGCCCGCTGGCCACCACCAGCAGGATGCCGCTGATCGCCAGCGCGTTCGGGAATTGCTGGAACACCACCAGGCCGGAAATGACCGCCCAGATGGTGAAGCAGTAATAGAACTGCGCCACCACGCCGGTCGGCCCGACGCGATAGGCCATGAAGATGAAGAAGTGGCCGAAGATCAGGAACAATCCGGCCCCGGCCAACAGCAGCAGATGATGCGTCTCGGGCATCACCCAACGCTCGGACACCAGATGCGCAACGCCTGAGCCGAACAGCACCACCACCACCGCGGAAATCGCAACGATCATTCCAGGCACGTTGGAGGCGACCCGCCGTCCGGCGAGATCGCGCGCGGCGGCGAATGCCGCGTTGCCGAGCGCTAGCAAGGCGTAAACCGAGATTCCCTGCATGGTCGGCTGCGCCACCATCACCGCTCCGACGAAGCCGAGCCCGATCAGCGCCATGCGCAGGCCCCCGATGCGTTCCCGGAACAGGACAGAGGAGCCAATCAGCATGAGCAGGGGAGTGATCTGCCCCAAGGCGGTCGAATCGGCGATCTGCATGTTTGCGAGCGCCACGACGTAGCAAAGGATTGCCGCCAGCTCGAGCAGGTTTCTTTGCAGCACTCTCCTGTCGAGGATCAGCGGGATCTGCTTGGCGTAGCCTAGCGAAAGCAGCAACGGGATGCCCCACAGCGTTGCCGCCGTCCCGCGCAGAAACAGCACTTCATACGGCGGCAGTCCGACCGTCGCAAGCTTCAACATGGTGTCGTTGGCGACATAGGACCCGGTCGAGAGGATCATGAACAGCGGGCCGCGAATGGCGATCGGAAGGAAATGCATCGGATCAGGAAATCAGACCGGCGCCACACCGGCAATGGGCCAGATCCGGTTGTAAATCCGGCAAGGCGGACAGGCGGAAGCGGCGATTTCCAATCCGCCGAATGCCGGTAACTCGCGGTACCTATCTTCGCCCATTCCATTCCTTCTCGTTCGTTCCTATATCCGCGCCACATCCCCGAAATCGGATCATGGGTTCAGACCGGGTGAGAAAGCGCCCGGGCCACAAGGCACTTGTGTTTTTCGGCCGCAGTCGCTAATCGCCCCGCATTCGACTGAACTGAAGGTCCAGGCCGTCCAAGGAAAGAAACTATGGCAAAAGGTAAATTCGAGCGTACAAAGCCTCATGTGAACATTGGCACGATTGGCCACGTCGATCATGGCAAGACATCGCTGA